>DATCOX010000044.1:0-12488 GCA_036564495.1 Candidatus Limnocylindria bacterium | reverse complement strand
GTGCGGGTTGACCGGGAAGCCAAGGCTGCGCATGAGCTCAAGCGACTCCGAATGGCTGGCGAGCCCCGGCACGCCCACCACCTGGTACGTCCAGACCGATAGCCTTCGCCCCGCGGTGACCGCCGGGTCCTTCTGGCGCACGGTCCCGGCCGCGGTGTTGCGGGCATTGGCGTAGAGCGGCTTCCCGTCCTGCTCGAGCTGCTCGTTGAGCGCCGCGAAGGCGCCACGCGGCATGTAGACCTCGCCACGGACCTCGAGCCGATCCCCCGGCGGGTCCGCCCGCAGCCTGAGGGGGATGGCACGCACAGTGCGCAGGTTCGGGGTGACATCCTCGCCGGTGGTGCCATCGCCACGCGTGGCGCCGCGCACGAAGCTGCGGCCGTCGTAGCGGAGGCTGATGGCGAGGCCGTCAATCTTCAGCTCACAGACGTAGACGACGCCGGGGGCGTCATCGGCCAGGCCCAGCCCGCGGCGCACTCGCGCGTCGAACTCGCGCAGCTCGTCATGGCCGAAGGCGTTGCCGAGCGAGAGCATCGGGAACTCGTGCCGCACCTCGGCAAAGGCCGACGACGGCGCCGCGCCCACCCGCTGGGTCGGGGAGTCGGGGCTCGCCAGCTCGGGGTGCGCCGCCTCGAGGTCGGTCAGCTCGCGGAGGAGGCGGTCGTATTCGCGGTCCTCGATGGTGGGGTCGTCGAGGACGTAGTAGCGGTAGTTCGCGTCGTCGATCGCCGCGCGCAGCTCCGAGACACGCGCCGCGGGATCAGTCGGCATCGGCCTCGTCAGGGGCGTCCTTGCCATCAAACCAGGCTCGGATGTCGAGCGTGTGCTCAAGGTAGTGATCGGCGCCGTCAAAGGCGATGATCTCCTCGAGCGTGTCGCCATCGGCGTCGCGGTCGGCGAGCGACTCAGGGTCGACCGTGGCGAGGCGCTCCGCGAACGCCTCGTAGGCACCCTGCTCGCGGCTTGCGACCGTCGCGTAGTCCGTCTCGCGCGCCACCCGCGCCACGACCTCGTTCCGCTCGTCGACCGACAGCTCGTCTCTGCCGAACGCCGTGAGCTCGCCCTGCTCCGTGCGATGCAGCGCCTCGGCGGCGTGACCGGTCCAGTAGCCGACGTGCGCCAGCAGGTCGCGTGCCGACCACTCGCCGACCAGCCCCGGCGTGGTACGCAGGGCGGGGTCGATGTCTCCCACCGCTCCCAGGAATTCGCCTCGCGCGGCGGCGAGGCCGTCGAGCAGCTCCTGGACGTTGGGTGGGATCGGATCGGCCATGGAGCGGATTCTAGGTCCGCTCGAGGCCGGCGTAGGCAGCGATCAGCTCCTTGACCCCCTGGCCGACGAAGGCGACCGTCACCCACTCATCGCCCTTCTCAAGGCGGCTGGTTACCACGATCCCCTCCCCGAAGCGGCGGTGGCGCACCTTGTCGCCGGCGCGCCATGCCACCTCGCCCGATCCCCCGGGCGATGAGGCGATGAATCCCCCGCTTCCCAGGTCGAGCTCCTCGGCCGGCCCGTACTCCGCCTGCGCCACCCGCTCCCTGGCCGCATCCAGCTCGCGCCCGATGGGAACGGGGGCGGAGAGGTCGGGCAGGTTGACCGGGCGCAGGTTGTCGCTGACCCGATGCCGAGGCGATCGATAGCCGCCCGGGAGCCACTCGTCGTCGTCGGTCCCGCGTCGCTGCCAGCCGCCCTGCGCGCCCCGCGCCCGGCGGTACGGCGTCGCTGACTCGCGGTCGGCCTCAAGCAGGTCCTCCGGCAGCTCGGCGAGGAACCGCGACGGCTCGCTCGCCGCTCCCACGCCCCAGGTGGACCGATGGTTGGCGTGCACGAGGTAGAGCCGATCCTTGGCCCGGGTCATGCCGACGTAGGCGAGCCGCCGCTCCTCCTCGAGCTCGCGGTCGTCCTCGAGGGCACGGCGGTGCGGCAGCAGCCCCTCCTCCAGCCCCACGATGAAAACGATCGGGAACTCGAGCCCCTTGGCCGCATGCAGGGTGATCAGCGTCACGCGGTCCGGCGCCTCCTGCAGCTCGTCCTGGTCGCTGACCAGCGCCACCTCCTCCAGGAACCGCTCAAGCCCTTCGGGGATCGCCAGCTCGTCGAACTCGGCGGCGTGGTTGCGCAGCTCGAGCAGGTTGGTCCAGCGCTCCTCGCCCTCATCGGTCCCGTCCTGGAGCTGCTCGCGCAGGCCGGTGCGCTCGTAGACCGCGTCGAAGATGGCCGATGGCGGCTCCTTGGCGGCGATCGCGGCGAAGCCGCGCACCAGCTCGGCGAAGCCGGCGAGCGCGGTTCGGGCGCGGGGCGAGAGATTCGGATTCTCGCCGGCCCGCTCAATCGCCTCCCACAGGGTCCCGCCCCTTGCCTCCGCCGAGGCGCGCAGCTCCTCCATCGTCTTGTCGCCGATCCCCCGCGCCGGGACATTGACGACGCGCTCCAGGGCGACCCGGTCCGCGGTGTTGCGCGACAGGCGGACATAGCCGAGAGCGTCCTTCACCTCGCGGCGCTCGTAGAAGCGGGTGCCGCCGACGAGCTGGTACGGGATCCCGAAGCGGACGAACGCCTCCTCCAGCACCCGGCTCTGGGCGTTGATCCGATACGTGACGGCGATCTCCCCGTAGCGCAGGGAGCCGGACTCGTCATCGGCCCGGGCGGTGAGCATGGCGTTCAGGCCACTCCGTCCCGAGCCGGTGAGGCGCTCGACCTGGCGGGCGACGAACTCGGCCTCCTCGTACTCGTTGTAAGCGTCGAAGAGGGTGATCGCGGTGCCGGCCCCGCGATCGGTCCACAGCTTCTTCTCCTTGCGCCCCTCGTTGCGCGAGACGACCGCGTGTGCCGCGTCGAGGATCGTCTGGGTCGAGCGATAGTTCTGCTCGAGCTTCACGACCCTGGTGGTCGGGTGGTCCCGCTCGAAATCGAGGATGTTGCGGAGGTCGGCTCCACGCCACGAGTAGATGCTCTGGTCGTCGTCGCCCACCACCGCCAGGTTGCCGTGCTTCGCGGCGAGCAGGCTGCAGAGCAGGTACTGCGCGCGGTTGGTGTCCTGGTACTCGTCGACCAGGATCTGCTGCCAGCGCCCCTGGTAGCGGGCCAGCACCTCGGGATGCTGCTCGAAGAGGAAGACGGCGCGCATCAGCAGGTCGTCGAAGTCGACCGCGTCGTCCTCGGTCAGCTGCTCCTGGTAGGCGGCGTAGACGCGGGCCGCCGTCTCGTCGTAATAGTTGGCGGCCTGCCTTGTTGCCGTCGCGGGGTCGGCCAGCTCGTCCTTTCTTTGACCGATCCAGGCCAGCATGCCGGCCGGTGCGAAGCGCTTCTCGTCCAGGTCGAGCCGCCGCAGGATCCCCTTCACCATCGCCACCTGGTCAGCCCGGTCGTAAATGGTGAACGACCGAGAGAGGCCGATAGCGTTGCCGTCCCGGCGCAGGATCCGTGCGCAGATGGCGTGGAAGGTGCCGATCGTCGCCTCGCGCGCCCCCTCCTCGCCGATCAGGCCCGCGATCCGCTCGCGCATCTCGTTCGCGGCCTTGTTCGTGAATGTGACGGCGACGATCTGCCACGGCTTGGTCCCCGTCGCCACGAGATAGGCGACCCGATGTGCCAGGACCCGCGTCTTGCCCGAGCCGGCGCCGGCGAGGATCAGGAGCGGCCCGCCAGTGTGCGAGACCGCCTCGCGCTGCGGCTCGTTGAGCCGGGCCAGGATCTCGTCAGGGGTCAGCGCGGCAGGGGTGGCGGACTTCGTGGACATCGGCCCCTGATTCTAGGGTCGCCTGTGGTCGTCGGCTCGCTGGGTAGGACCCTGCCAGGCCGCGTCCCGGACTCGAGCGCGCCCCACGAGCCAGAACGCACCTGCGCACGTGAAATGCACCGGCCGATGGCACCAAATCAGCATGCTGGGCTCGGCAGAGTCGCGCACAGCGAGTAGTGCCCGGAAAGGGCAGCGGCAGGTAATCGGCGAATAAGGCCCTGTAGCCGACGATTCGCAGATGGGATCCCGTGAAGGCCCGCGTGAGCGCGGGTTGGCGCGAGCCGCGCGCCTTCGTGGCCAGCTCGTAAGGGAATGGCGTGACCTCCGACTGCAGGCGGGACTGACGCAAGGCGGAGTCGGACGAGCAATCGGAATCTCAAAGGCCACCTACGGACGAATCGAGCGAGGCGAGGTTCGGGAGGTCGGCCTGGTCAGAGCAACGTTGATCAGCACGGTTCTCGGTGCGGACCTTTCGATCAGGATCTTCCCCGGCGGCCCGCCACTCCGAGATCACGCACACAGTGCCCTCCTCGTGCGATTCCAACGACGTCTCCCCGCGATGTGGCACGCCCTCCACGAATCACCGATGCCGATTGCCGGGGACCAGCGTGCGTGGGACCTACGCCTTAAAGGTCCGATCAGTGTTGGGGTTGAGGCGGAGACGCGACCAACCGACCTTCAGGCGTTGGAGCGGGCAGTTCACCTCAAGCAGCGAGACAGCAACGTAAACCGCGTGATCCTTCTCGTGTCCGACACCGAGCGCAATCGAGCGCTGCTCCGAGCTGCCCTGCCGCTGCTCCGACCAAGCTTTCCGCTCAGCACGCGCGAGGTCCTCCAGGCCCTGCGCGAGGGGCGAGATCCAGGTGCAGACGGCCTCGTCGTCCTTTGAGCTGGTTTCGGGTCGGCCCGCCCTATTGGACGTTAGGCGGTCGGAACCCGGATACGGCCCCATCGGGCGAGCCGGAACCCCCCCGGCACCCGTTGACGTCGCAGTGCGTGACGTCTAGTCGAGAGGCCAGGCCAGACTAGGTAGCACGCGATGAGCCGGACGGCCGTGGCTCGAGCCGGCAGGGCACGGCTCAGAACGCGAAAGAGCCCCGGCTCCGAAGCCGGGGCTCTCCCTACGATGTGAAGGACGGACTAGTAGTCGCCCATCCCGCCGCCGCCCATGCCGGGCATCGGCGCCTTGTCCTTCTCGGGGATGTCGGTGATGACCGTCTCGGTGGTGAGCAGCAGAGCTGCGACCGAGGCGGCGTTCTCGAGCGCCGAGCGGGTGACCTTGGCCGGGTCGATGATGCCGGCCACGAACATATCGGTGTACTCGGCCTTCTGGGCGTCCCAGCCGTTGCCGGGCTTCAGCTTGCGCACGGCTTCGACGACGACCGATCCCTCCCAGCCACCGTTGGCGGCGATCTGCCGCAACGGCTCCTCGAGGGCGCGGCGCAGGATGTTGACGCCGGTCGCCTCATCACCCAGTGCCTCGACCTTGTCCAGGGCGGGGATCGCGTGCAGGAGGACCGAGCCGCCACCGGCGACCATCCCCTCCTCGACCCCGGCACGCGCTGCCGAGAGCGCGTCCTCGATGCGGTGCTTCTTCTCCTTGAGCTCGACCTCGGTGGCCGCGCCGACCTTCAGGATCGCCACGCCGCCGGAGAGCTTGGCCAGGCGCTCCTGGAGCTTCTCGCGGTCGAAGTCCGAGGTGGTGTCGTCGATCTGGAGCTTGATCTGAGACTTGCGAGCCTCGATCGCGTTCGCATCGCCCTTCCCCTCGACGATGGTGGTGGTGTCCTTGGTGGCCGTCACGCGACGCGCCTGCCCGAGGTCCTCGAGCTGCACGCTGTCGAGCTTGCGGCCGACCTCCTCGGAGATCACCCGCGCACCGGTCAGGGTGGCGATGTCCTCGAGCATGGCCTTGCGCCGATCGCCGAAGCCAGGTGCCTTGATGGCAAGCACGCTGATGGTGCCCTTGAGCTTGTTGACGACCAGGGTGGCGAGCGCCTCGCCGTCCACGTCCTCGGCCACGATCAGGAGCGGCTTGCCAACCGAGACGACCTTCTCGAGGGTCGGCAGGATGTCGGCCACGGCGCTGATCTTCTTGTCGGTGACGAGGATGAAGGGAGCCTCGAGGGTGGCCTCCATGCGGCCGGCGTCGTTCGAGGTGACCATGTAGGCGCTGACGTAGCCCCGATCGAGCTGCATCCCCTCGACATACTCCTTGTCGAGCTTGAGCCCCTGGCTCTCCTCGACGGTGACCACGCCGTCCTTGCCGACCCGCTCCATGACCTCGGCGATCATCTCGCCGATCTCGGTGTCGCGGGCGCTGATGGCGGCGATGTGCGCGATGTCGTCCTTGGTGAGGACCGGCTTGCTGAGGCGCTTGATCTCGTCGACCACCGCGGCCACGCCACGCTCGATGCCGCGCTTGAGCGCCATCGGGTTGGCGCCGGCGGTCACGTTGCGCAGGCCCTCGGTGATGATCGCCTGGGCCAGCACGATGCTGGTGGTGGTGCCGTCACCGGCGATGTCATTGGTCTTGGCGGCGACCTCCTCGAGCAGCTGGGCGCCCATGTTCTCGTAGGCGTCCTCGAGCTCGATGTCGCGCGCGATCGTCACGCCGTCGTTCGTGATGGTCGGCGATCCGTATTTCTTGTCCAGGAGCGCATACCGGCCGCGCGGACCCAGGGTGACCTTGACGGCATCGGCCATCTTGTCGACCCCGCGCTTCAGCGCGCGTCGTGCCTCCTCGTCGAACAGGAGCTGCTTAGCCACGGTGTTGTTCTTCCTCCGAAACGCTGCTTACTGGATGACCGCCAGGACGTCCTTCTGGGAGAGGATCAAGAGCTCCTCGTCATCCAGCTTGAACTCCGTCCCGGCGTACTTCTGGAACAGGATCTTCTCCCCGACAGAGACCTCGATCGGCTCGCGGGTGCCGTCGTCCAGGGTGCGTCCCGGGCCGACCGCCAGGATCGTCCCCTCCTGGGGGCGCTCCTTGACCGTGTCCGGCAGGACGATGCCGCTCTTGGTCATCTCCTCCCGGGCGCTGGGTTTGACGACCAGGCGGTCGCCGAGGGGCTTGAGCTTGGTCTTCGATGCGACCTTGGTGGCCATGTGTGCGTGATGCCTCCTCAACCGATGATGCGCAGGCGCTGCTTGGATCCAATCTCAGCGGGAGAAGCCGGCAGGGCCGATGCGACCGGGGTGCTGGCACTCAACCGCTGAGAGTGCTAACGCGATCGTAGCCCGCCCAGCGGGCGCGTGTCAACATCGGAGCCGCCAACCAGCGCGCGGTAGGCCGCAGCCACGTCCGCTGCCACCGCCTCGGGTGAGCTGCCGCGCAGGTGCGCGAGCTCGGTCGCAACGCGCAAGGCGGTGGTCGGCTCATTTCGTTGTTGCCCTCCCCCCGGCGCCAGCCACGGCGAGTCCGTCTCGACCAGGTAGCTCCCCTCGGGCAGCGCTGCCGCCGCCGCGCGCGGCCCAACCGCCGACGAGAACGTGACCGGCAGCGCGAAGCTGATCAGGTAGCCGCCGGCAGCCAGCGCCTCCGCCAGGGCGGCGTCTCCCGAGAAGCAATGCAGGACGCCGCGCAGCCTCCCGCTCCCCGGCCCGACCCAATCGAGCAGCGCGGCCAGCGCCTCGTCGTGCGCGTCGCGGTCGTGGACCAGGACCGGCTTGCCCGCGGCCGCCGCCATCGCCAGCTGCCGCTCGAGCGCAGCCCGCTGCGCCTCGCGTGGCGAGCGGTCGCGATGGAAGTCGAGCCCGATCTCCCCGACCGCGACGACCCGCGCGTCGGCGGCCAATGCCGCCAGCTCGTCCCAATCGGCCTCACTCGGTGCGTCAGAGAAGTGCGGATGCACGCCCACCGCCGCGTCGATCAGCTCCGGGTGTTGGCCCGCCAGCGCCACGGCGGCCCGGGATGAGGCCAGGTCGTAGCCCGGGACCAGGATCCGCTCGATTCCCGCCTCGACGGCCCGACCGATGACGGCCTCTCGATCGGCATCAAAGGCGGGGTCCTGCAGGTGGCAGTGCGAGTCGACCAGCCCGTCCAGCCGCGCCCGCGTCCGATGGCGGCTCAGGGAGCGCTCTCCGCCAGCTCGACACGGGGGAAGAGTGGCTGTGCGTCGCCCGTCTGCCAGCCGGCCGGACCCGATCCCCAGGCCAGGAGCCGATCGAAGCCTGGGCCGCCGGCACCGTGATCGTCGTACGGGACCGGCACGCCCAGCTGGGCGTGCAGCTCGGCCGCCGCCGCCGGCGTGAAGGGGGCCATCAGGTGACCGAGGATGCGGCACGTCTCAGCCATCGCGGCCAGGATGGCGCCGACTCGGGCCTGGTCACCCTCCTTGTCCCGCGCCCACGGGGCCTGGGATTCGGCATAGCCATTGGCCGCCGACGTGAGGTCCATGACGGCCCCGAGCGCCTCGTCGAGGTGGATGCGGCCCATGGCGGCGTGATACGCCTCGATCGCCCTCGCCGCGGCGCGCTGCAGCTCCAGATCGGCCTCGGCATTCGCCAACGACACCGGCGGGAGGACCCGATCGAGGTAGCGCGCGCTCATGCTCACCGTGCGGTTCAGCAGGTTCCCCAGGTCGTTGGCGAGCTCGGCGTTGTAGCGGCGCACGAGGCTCTCGGCGGTCACGTCGCCGTCGCGATCGAACGGGATCTCGCGCAGCACCACGTAGCGGACGCCATCCACACCGAACAGCGCGGCCGCGATCTCGGGGTCGATGATGTTGCCGCGCGACTTCGACATCCGCTCGCCCTTCATCTGCATGAAGCCATGGGCGAAGACGCGCTCGGGCAGCGGCAGGCCGGCGCTCATCAGCATCGCCGGCCAGTAGAGGCAATGGAACCTGGTGATGTTCTTGCCGATGACGTGGAGGTCGGCCGGCCACCAGCGCTCGAACGAAGCGACATCCTCGGGGAAGCCCGAGCCAGTGAGGTAGTTGGTCAGCGCGTCGAACCAGACGTAGATGCGATGCGAGGGGTCGTCGGGGAAGGGGATCCCCCACGTGCCTCCGGCGCGGCTGATCGAGAAGTCGGTGAGGCCCTCGTTGAGCCAGCCCAGGACCTCGTTGCGGAAGTGCTCCGGCTCGCAGAACGATGGGTGCTCGCGGTAGAGCTGCTCAAGCGCGGCCTGGTAGCGCGACAGGCGGAAGAAGTAGTTCTCCTCCTCGAGCCACTGGAGCTCGAGGGTCGGGTGATCCGGGCAGTGGCCGTCCACGATCTGGCTCTCGGTCTTGAACTCGTTGTCGCCGGGGCAGAACCAGCCGGCGTAGGTGCCCTTGTAGATGTCGCCGCTCGCCGTGGCGCGGCGAACCATCTCGGTCGAGGCCAGGGCGTGATCGGGATCGGTGGTCCGGATGAACCGGTCGTAGCTGATCTCGAACCGATCGAAGCCGGCCCGCCAGCTGGCGGCCCACTCGTCGACCAGGGCGCGTGGCTCGGCGCCACGCTCGCGCGCCTGGCGCTCGAAGTTGGCCGAGTGCTCGTCCATGCCGGTCAGGAAGCGGACCTCCTTGCCGAGCAGCCGCTGGTAGCGCGCGATCGCATCGGCCCCGATTGCCTCGAAGAGCGAGTGCAGCGCCGGGCCGGGGCTCGGGTAGAAGATGGCCGTGGTCAGGTAGAAGCGATCGGCCATCGGCTCAGTGCTCGCGGCCCTTCGGCCAGTAGAGCTCCTTGCGGACCTGCTCCGGCGGGAAACCGCGCGCCGTCGCCGTCTCCTCGACCGCCGCGATCATGTCGGGGTTGCCACACAGGTAGATCGTCGCGTTATCGGGCGTCAGGCCATGCTCGTCCAGCTGCCCGTCGATGATCGATTCAACACGGCCGGTGAGCCCGTGCCAGTCGGGGCAGTTCTGCGGCCGCGAGACCGTGCCCGCGTAGCGGAGAGGAAAGCCGCCGGAGGCGACCAGTGTCTCGAGCTGCTCGCGCCACGCCAGGTCATAGTCGTGGCTGACCCCATGGAGAAGCACCAGGTCGCGCACCTGGCCACGGCCGCGCAGCGTCTCGATCATGCTGATGAACGGGGCGAGGCCAGTGCCACTCGCCACCAGGAGGCAGGTCCGATCGTCATCCTGCAGCACGAACCTGCCCTTCGCCCCCTTGATGTTGATCGGATCGCCCAGGTGACACTCCCAGAGGAGCGGCGTGAACTCACCGTTGTGGACGAGACGGATGAAGAACTCGTACTCGTCGAGGCGGTCGGCCGAGGAGGAGATCGACATCGGGCGCTGCACGAGCTTCCCTTCGGGGCCCATCAGCCCGAGCGTGGCGTACTGACCGGGGAGGAACGGGAATGGGTCCGCGAGCGCCTGCACCCCGACGATCGCCAGCCCCTCGGCCAGCTCGTCCCAGCGGCTCAGCCGCCCGGTGTATGGATAGTCGGTGCTCATGCGCGCGGCATCCTCGATCCGGTGGCCGCGCGGAGCGGCCGATTCGTGCTCGGAAAGGGGCCAAGTATACCGACGGGCCCCGCTTGCCAGCCGCCGCGCCATCGGTGACAGTTGCGCGCGTGCCACTGGCCTCACCCACCTCGGCAAGCCAGAGCTCGAGACGCTGTCGACCTTCTTCGGCGGGCTGGGGTTCGGCTGGATCGCCTGGCGCACGCGGTCGGTCGCGTACGGCGCGCTGCTGCACGCCTATCTCATCGGCCTGATCCTGTTCGCTACTTCGGGCTGAGGGCACCCATCGCCTTGGCGAGGTTCCGGTCGCGGGTCTCCGCCGTCTTTGCGTTCGCGATCGGATCAACGACCAGGCGCTTGCGGCTGTAGGAGAGGGCCTCGAAGGCGGCGTGCGCCGCCTGGTCTCGCGCCAGCTCCCGTTCGAGCTCGGCCGGGACGGCCACCTCGCGCGGTGCGCTGTCGAGCTCCATCCCGACCTCCACCTCGTCACCGGCGGCAATGCCCGCGCTCGCCCGCACCTCGTTGCTGACGCCGACCATGAACCGCCCGCCAAGCACCGCCACGGTGCTGCGATAGGTGTGGCCGTTGATCGTCACCCGAACGGGAGGCCGCTTCGTGTCGCCGAGCGCCGCCACAACGTCAGGTGGCACCTCGATCCCGGCGGCGGTCTTGCCGGCTGCCTCGATCAGGGCACGGAACTTCATGCGGCCGAGTATCCCACTGCCGTCCCCCTTTAGACTCGGTTCGTGCGTCTTCCGCAATCCATGGGCGTGCTTCACGAGCGGAGCTTTGCCCGATACCTGGCGGCCAGCTCGATCTCCAGCCTGGGCTCAGGCATGGCGACGGTGGCCCTGGCCTTCGCGGTGCTCGACTTCGGAGGCGCCACCGACCTCGGGATCGTGCTGCTGGCGCGCGAGGTTCCGCTGGTCCTCCTCCTGCTCCTGGGCGGGGTCTTCGCTGACCGCCTTCCGCGTCGGACGATCCTGGTCGGTACCGACCTCGTGAAGGGAGCGGCGCAGGTCGCCACTGGCGTCCTCCTCTTCTCCGGCACCGCCAACGTGTGGAATGTCGCGCTCCTGCAGGGCGTGTTCGGGATGGCAGCGGCATTCTCCCGGCCCGCGACGACGGGGCTCATCAGGGAGGCGGTAAGCGATGCGCGGCTCCAGGAGGCCAATGCGCTGCTTGGCCTCTCGTACAGCGTGCTCTCGATCGCAGGCCCCGCCATCGGGGCGCTGATCGTCGCCGTGGGCAGACCGGCGTGGGCGATCACCATCGACTCGGTGACCTTCTTCGCATCGGCCGCGCTGATCGGGTCGATGCACCTCACGGCCACCGTGAGGATCGCGTCGGCCTCGATCCTCGGCGATCTTCGCGACGGCTGGCGCGAGTTCGTTCAGCGAGCGTGGGCCGTGGCCATGGTCGCCTCGTTCGGCCTGTTCCAGCTCACCTACTTCCCCGCCCTGCTCGTGCTCGGGCCGCTGGTGGCCAAGCAGCAGCTGGGCGGAGCGGGGCCGTGGGGCGCGATCCTGGCGATCGAGTCGTTGGGCGCCGTGGTCGGAGGGATGTTCGCGCTGCGACTCAGGTTCAAGCGACCGCTGGTCGCCTCGCAGCTCATGGTCTTGCCGGCAGGGCTGCTCCTTGCAGCCCTCGCTGTCCCGCTCCCCCTGATCGGGCTCGCCGTGGTCAGCTTCGCGAACGGCATCGGCTTCGCACTCGGCAACACGCTGTGGATGACGTCGCTCCAGCGCAACGTGCCCGAGCACGCGCTCTCGCGCATCAGCTCGTTCGACTGGCTCGGCTCGGTGGCGCTCAACCCAGTCGGCTACGCCCTCATCGGCCCGATCGCCGCCGCGATCGGGACCCCACAGACGCTCATCATCGCGGGCGTCTTGAACGTCCTCGTATGCGTCAGCGTCACGCTCGTCCCGTCGGTGCGGCACATCGGCATCGGACCGCCGGCCGCGGGGGCCGCAGCCGCGGAGGCCGCGACCGATTAGGCCGCGGCCACCCCGACCAGCAACATCACATCGCGACGAGGGCTTCCTCGGCGGCGCCGTTCGTCTCGCCGGCGATCGCTGAGGGGAGTCCGTCCTCGCCGGTGGCGGCAACGGTCTGCGCCTCCTTGGCGTACTCCTTCTTGCCGCGCCCCGAGAGCATCTCGAGCCCGGCTATCACGACCTCGGTCTTCCAATGGCGGACACCTCCGTCATCGTCCCATTGCCGGGTCTGTAGCCGGCCCTCGACGTCGACCAGCTGACCCTTGGAGAGGAACTGGCCGCAGATCTCCGCGAGCCGATCCCAGGCGACCAGGTTGTGGTACTCGGTGCGCTCGGGCGCGCCGTTGCCACGGAAC
>DATCOX010000013.1:0-1916 GCA_036564495.1 Candidatus Limnocylindria bacterium | reverse complement strand
GGGATGAGCCCCACCCCGGTCTCGACCAGGCCGATGTAGGTCTCGGCCAGCGGCTGGGCTCGGTCCGCGGCCAGTACGATCTCGGTCCCGCCACCCAAGGTCAGGCCCCGGGGTGCGGCGACCACCGGAACCGGCGCGTAGCGCAGGCCCAGCATCGCCTCCTGGAAGCGGCGGATCATTCGCTCGAGCTCGCCCCACTCGCCCTCCTCCGCCTCGATGAGCATCAGGGCCAGGTTGGCGCCGGCGCTGAAGTCGTTCGCCGCGGTGCCGATCACCAGCCCGTCGTAGCGCTCGGCGGCCAGCGCGGTGGCGCGGCTCAGCATCTCCAGCGTGTCGGGGCCGATGATGTTCAGCTTGGCGTGCAGCTCCAGCCCCAGGATGCTGTCGGGCAGCTCGACCACGCTGGCGGCTGCGTTCGATGGCAGCTGCGCCTCGCGTGCCCGTGCGCCGGCCGCGCCCAGGTCGAGCGCCCCGGGGCGCTGCGCAATCGGTGCCAGCCCGTGCGTCACGAAGCTCCAGCTGGCGCCGTTGGCGTAGAAGCGCTCGGGCAGCGCGGCGGTCTCGGCCAGCAGCCGCTCGCGGCCCTCGGTGCCCAGCGTGTCGATCGTCTCGAGCGGGCCTGCCGACCACCCGAAGCCCCAGCGCATGGCGGCGTCGATGCTCCATGCGTCGTCGGCGATCCGCGGCGCGATGGTCGCCGCGTAGCTCAGGCCGGCCGCGAAGAGATGGCGCAGGAACTCGCCGGCGGTGTCCTCCGCGGCCAGGAGCATCGCCAGGCGACGGCCTGTATCAGTTTCGTTGCGTGCCATCTCGACGACACCCGACGCCGTGCGGCGCCGCGGCCGGTACTCTCCGGACTCCAGCTCGAGGGCGCAGATCTCGCCGTCCTGCTTGCGGTAGAAGCCGGCGCCACTCTTCTCGCCCAGCGCCCCGCGCTCGATCAGCTGGCGGAGCACCGGCGGCACGGCGAAGGCCTCGCGCTCTGGGTCGTCCGCCAGCGAGGCGTAGCAGTGGTCGGCGACCGCCACCGCCACATCGATCCCGACCAGGTCCAGCGTGCGGAAGGTGGCGCTCTTCGGACGCCCAATGAGCTGCCCGGTGAGGTCGTCGACCTCGTCGATTCCCAGCCCCAGCTCCGCGGCGAGACGCAGCGCGGTGAGCATGCCGTGCACGCCGAGCCGGTTGGCGATGAAGGCCGGTGTGTCCTTCGCAGTCACCGCGCCCTTGCCGAGCAGGCGTGAGGCGAAGTCGGCCAGCCCGGCCACCAGCTCCGGATCCGTCTCCGGTAAGGGGATCAGCTCGAGGAGCCGAGCGTAGCGCGGCGGGTTGAAGAAGTGGGTCCCGAAGAAGCGCTGCCGGAACGCCTCGCCGCGGCCCTCGGCCAGCGCCGCGATCGAGAGGCCGGAGGTGTTGGTGGTGACGATCCAGCCGCCACCGACGGACAGGGCGGCCTCGACGCGGGCGAAGAGCTCTTTCTTCGGCTCGAGCCGCTCGACGATCGCTTCCAGCACCCAGTCGGCGTCGGCGATCGCTGCCTCGAGCTGGTCCAGGCCGCCGACGCGAATCCGGTCGAGGTGGGCAGAAACATAGAGCGGCGAGGGCCGCAGCTTCGCGGCCCGGTCGAGCCCTGTCTTTGCGGTGGCGGCGTCGACGTCGAGCAGCGTGACCCTTGAGCCGGACCCGGCCAGCAGGCAGGCAAGCTGGGCGCCCATCGTTCCAGCGCCGGCGACCACGACGCGGGGGAAATGGGCTGTCGGGCTCATACCGCCGCCTCCGGGAGGGGCATCGCAGCATCGGTCCGTCGGCGCAGCCCGGTGAGGAAGAGGTCGGTGAAGAGGTCGGCGATCTCGTCGACCGTCTGCGACCCGTCAGGCCGGTACCACTGCGTGAACCAGTTGCAGACCGACAGGATCCCG
>DATCOX010000028.1:0-84427 GCA_036564495.1 Candidatus Limnocylindria bacterium | reverse complement strand
GAGTTCAACCTGTCGTCCACGTCGCCGGAGAAGGCGAAGACGAAGTTCGCCGAGCTGCGCGCCGCGTGCGACGCGATCGGCCGAGATTCGGCGACGATGGGCCGATCCGTGATGGCCGGGGTTCTGATCGGGCGCGACGAGGCGGAGCTGTCGCGACGGAAGGCCGCGATGCTCGCCGCGTTCGGCAACGACGCTGGCGGCGACGACTGGTTCGACGCCCGCGAGCCGCGCTGGGTGCTCGGGACGCCCGACCAGGCGCGGGCGATGGTCCAGCGATTCGCCGACGCGGGCGCCGAGCGGATCATGCTCCAGGACTTCCTGCCGCGCGACCTCGAGATGGTCGCCCTGCTGGGCCGGATCGCGGCGGGCTGACCCCCCGGCGGCCATCCGTCGCCGGTTGCGCTACACTCCGCCAACGACATTCCAACCAGCCGTGCAGGCCAGGTTGGCGACTGAGATTGACCATTCCACCCGTGCCGCACAGGCGGCGCGATTTCGCCCATAGGGGCTCCAACCACCGGAGGAGCCGATGTCTGACGTTAACGTCGTCGCAGCGGCGGCTGCCGCCTTGATCGTGGGGATCGTCGTCGGATACCTGGCGCGCCGATTCATGGCCGCGAACAGCGTCAAGCACGCGGAAGGCTACGCCGAGCGCCTGATGGCCGATGCGCGGGCCAAGCAGAAAGAGATCGTTCTCGAGGGGAAGGACGACGCCCTCAAGGCGCAGCGCGCCGCCGAGGAGGAGGCGCGGGAGAAGCGCGCCGATCTGCAGCGGCAGGAACGGCTGCTCCTCGATCGGGCGGAGGCGCTGGACCGCAAGGTCGAGTCCCTCGAACGACGCGAGGTCGGCTTCGAGGAGCGGCAGCGCGAGGTCGACGCCGAGAAGACACGCCTCGCCGAGCTGCAGCAGGAGCAGATCGTGCAGCTCGAGCGCCTCAGCGGCCTGACCGCCAGCGAGGCCCGGCAGAGCCTGATCCAGCTGATCGTCGACGAGGCCCAGTCGGAGGCCCATCACCAGGTGCGCGAGATCGAGCGACATGCCGTCGAGGACGGCGAGGAGCGCGCGCGACGCGTCCTGACCACCGTCATGCAG
Organism: Candidatus Limnocylindria bacterium; assembly: GCA_036564495.1. Classification (GTDB taxonomy): domain Bacteria; phylum Chloroflexota; class Limnocylindria; order QHBO01; family QHBO01; genus CF-167. The sequence continues at coordinate 83,334 of DATCOX010000028.1, read as the reverse complement.
CGGATCGCCGCCGACCACACCTCCGAAGCGACGGTGACCGTCGTCCCGCTGCCGTCGGAGGAGATGAAGGGCCGCATTATCGGCCGCGAGGGCCGCAACATCAGGGCCCTGGAGCAGGCGACCGGCGTGGACCTGATCATCGACGACACTCCCGAGGCGGTCGTCCTCTCCGGCTTCGACCCGGTTCGCCGCGAGGTGGCGCGCATGGCGCTCACCAAGCTGATCAGCGACGGGCGGATTCACCCCGGCCGGATCGAGGAGACGGTGGCGAAGTGCCGGGCCGAGATCGAGGTTGTGATGCGCCAGGCCGGCGAGCAGGCGGCGTATGACGCCGGCGTCCCTGGCCTGCACCCCGAGCTGATCAAGCTGCTCGGGCGGCTCAAGTACCGGACCAGCTACGGCCAGAACGTTCTGAATCACTGCGTCGAGACGGCGCGGCTCAGCGGGCTGCTCGCCGCGGAGATCGGCGCCAACATTCCCGAGTCGAAAAAGGGCGGCCTGCTGCACGACATCGGCAAGGCGATCGACCACGAGGTCGATGGGCCGCACGCCCTGATCGGCGGCGACGTGGCCAAGCGCTACGGGATCAACGCCGTCGTCTGCAACTGCATCGCCGCTCACCACCAGGAGGTCGAGCAGGAGTCGACCGAGGCTACGGTCGTGCAGATCGCTGACGCCATCAGCGCCTCGCGTCCCGGCGCCCGCGGCGAGTCGCTCGACAACTACGTGAAACGGCTCGACGACCTGCAGCAGATCGCGCTGGCCTTCCCCGGCGTGGAGCGCTGCTATGCGATCCAGGCCGGTCGCGAGATCAGGATCCTGGTGCGGCCGGAGGAGATGGACGACATGGCCTCGAGCCGGCTGGCGCGGGATGTGGTCAAGAAGATCGAGGAGCAGCTGCAGTACCCCGGCCAGATCAAGGTCACCGTCATCCGCGAGACCCGCGCCGTGGACTACGCCCGGTGAGCGATCGCGCCGCGCTGCTGCGGTGCATGGTCATCGGCGACATCATCGGCAAGCCCGGGCGGTTGGCGGTGGTCGGCAACCTGCGCGACCTGCGCGCCGAGCTCGACCTCGACCTGGTGATCGCCAATGGTGAGAACCTGGCGGCCGGGGCCGGCCTGACGCCCAGCCTGGCGGAGGAGCTCTTCGCCAATGGGGTGGACGTCATCACCAGCGGCAACCACATCTGGGACAAGCGCGAGGTGTACGACTACCTCGACAGCGGCCGTCCGGTGCTGCGACCGATCAACTACCCCGATGACGCCCCCGGGCGCGGCTGGCTGCTGCACACCCTGCCCGACGGCGAACGGGTCGCGATCATCAACGCCATGGGGCGTGTCTTCATGAACCAGCTCGACTCGCCCTTCACGGCCCTCGACAGCCTCCTCGACGGCGCGGCCGAGGAGCTGCCGCCGCTGCGCATCGTCGACTTCCACTGCGAGATCACGAGCGAGAAGAACGCCATGGGCTGGTACCTGGATGGGCGCGTCACCGCCGTGCTCGGCACACATACCCACGTCCCAACTGCCGATGCGCGCCTCCTGCCCAAGGGGACCGCCTACATCAGCGACGTGGGCATGACCGGCCCCCGCGACTCGATCATCGGCTTCTCACTCGAGACGGTCCTGCCGCGCTTCCTGACCCACCTCCCGACGCGGTTCGCCGTCGCCGAGGGGCCGGTCTCGTTCAACGCGGTGGTGATCGAGGCCGAGCGGGCGAGTGGAATGGCGCGTTCGATCATGCAGCTGCAGCGCCTGATCGAGGTCTGACCGGCAGTCCGATGGCCGGTGCTCCGCCGATCGCGGCCATCGTCGGCCCCACCGGCGCGGGCAAGACGGACCTGGCGCTGGCCCTGGCCAGGCACACGCCGGTCGAGATCCTGGTCGCCGACTCACGGCAGGTCTACCGCGGGATGGACGTCGGGTCGGCCAAGCCCGATGCGGCGGCGCGAGCCGCGGTGCCGCACCACCTGCTCGACCTGGTCGCGCCGGGTGAGCCGTTCACCGTCGCCGCGTGGGCTGTGAGGGCTCGTCAGCTTGTCTCCGAGATTGCCGGCCGCGGCCGGCTGCCCCTCTTGGTCGGGGGCAACGGGCTGTACGTCGCCGCGCTGCTTGATGGCTATGCCTTCGGGTCGGAGCCGGAGCCCGAACGGCGAGCGCAGCTTCACGACGAGCTGGCCGCCGTCGGGGTCGCGGCGCTGGCCGACCGCCTGCGCGCCACCGATCCCGATGCCGCGAGCCAGATCGACCTGCGCAACCCGCGTCGCGTAACGCGAGCGCTCGAACGAGCCGCGGGCGGGGGAGCGGCCGCTTCGCCTCCGCGACAGCCGTGGGAGGGTCCCGTTCGCCTGATCGGGATCAGCCGGCCGACTCAGGCGTTGAACCGCAGGATCGACGAGCGCGCCCGCTGGCTGTTCGAAAACGGCCTGCTCGAGGAGGTGCGGATGTTACTGGCCGCCGGTCACGATCCCCGGCGCGCGCCCCTCACGAGCCACGGCTACGGCGAGGCGGCGCGCCTCTTGGCGGGGGAGTGGTCCCTCGACGAGGCTGTGGCGGTCACGGTGCTCCGTACGCGGCAGTACGCGAAGCGGCAGCGGACCTGGTTCCGTCGTGACCCGCGCATCGCGTGGCTCGAGGCCGGGGAATTGCCGGGCGACGACCCGGCGCTGGTGAAGGAGGCTCTGCGGCTGGTGGCCCCGCTGGTGGGGGAGGGGAGCTAGGCCGAGGGGCTCGCCAGGCCGATCTTGCGCCGCCAGGCGTCGAGATCGGCATCCTCCTCTTGCCCCGCTGGGCCGGCCTGGCCCGCGACGGGGCGCTTCGGACGGTCGGCGGCGCGCTTGAGGCGCTTCTCACCGGCCCAATCGGGGAGCGGTCCCGGCTTGCTGAAGAGGAAGCCCTGGGCGGCGGTCACGCCGAGCTGGGTGAGCTGCTCGACCTGCTCCTCATGCTCGACCCCCTCGCCGATGACGAGAGCCCCGGTGCGGGTGGCGAAGGCGACGATCGACTCGACCACGGCGCTCGATGGCGCGCTCGTCGAGCTGCGCTGGATGAGACCCAGGTCGACCTTGACGATGTCGAAGTGCAGGTCACTGAGGAGGCGAAGGCCGGAGTTGCCGGCGCCGAGGTCGTCGGCCGCCAGCCGGATGCCGGCACTGCGGCAGGTGTCGAGCTTCAGGCGGCATCGGTCGAGATCCGCGATCGGCTGATGCTCCGTGAGCTCGATCACCAGCCGGTCGGGCGCAAAGTCGTAGCGGGCCAGGATGTTGAGCAGCGCGGGCGCGCTGAACTCCGGCGCCTCGACGGTGCGCGGCGACATGTTCACGCTCAGGAAGTACTGCTTCGGCATCTTCGCCGCGGCCGCGACGATCGCCTCCATGCAGGCGAGGTCGAGCGGCACGACGTGGCCGCTGGCCTCGGCATCCGCGAACATGCTGCTCGGATCGGCATACGGCGCCGGCGGGACCGGGCGGATCAGGCCCTCATAGCCGATCGTGCCACCGGTCGCCAGGTCGACGATCGGTTGGAAGACGGGACGCAGCAGGTTGTGCTCGATCACGTCGGCGATGGCGGCCGAGCTGCTCGCGGCGGTGCCGGCGATCTCCGCGCCGGGGTCGAAGACAACAACCTCGGTGCGTCCGGCGCGCTTGGCCGCGTGCAGGGCGGTATCCGCCTGGGTGTACAGGAGAGCGCGGCTGGAGGCCGGATCTGGAAGCGACGAGATGCCGGCAGAGAACGAGAGTGGCTTGACCTTGGGGTCGCGCACGTTTGGCTGGAGCGCGGAGACGAGGAGGCGACGCGCCACGATCTGGGCCGCGTCGGCGTCGGTGTGCGGCAGGAGCAGTGCGAACTCGTCGCCCCCGGTGCGGAAGGCCCGGTCCACCTTGCGGAGCACCGAGCCGACCAGGCGGCCGAACGAGGCGAGAGCCTGGTCGCCGACCGCGTGGCCGGCGCTGTCATTGATCTGCTTGAACTCGTCGAGGTCGATCAGAACCAGGGCGAGCGGCACCTCGTAGCGGCTCGCCTGCTCGACCTGCGCGTCGAGCTCCTCCTGGAAGGCACGGTGGTTTCCCATCCCGGTCAGCGGGTCCTTTAGGGCGTCGGCGACCGCCTCCTGGTAGCGGACCTGCAGGTCGGCGCGAGATCGGGTCATGGGCCGAACCAGTAGCGTCGCCAATCCGACGGCGGTGAGGCAGGCACCGATCACGATGCTGACGGCGAAGCGCACGAGGTTGTTCGGCAGTGCCGCCCGAAGGAAGGCCTCGGCGGCAATGCTGGCGCCAGCGCCGGCAACCAGCGGGATCAGCATCCGCGCTGCCATGCTCGCCGTGCTCGGGACGCCTACCTTCGTGCTGCCCTCCGGCGGCACGCTCGCATCGGTCACCAAGTCCTCCTGTGCGTCAGCAACGAGGAGATGTATCGCAGATCAAGGTGCGGTGCGCCCTAGGCAATAAGTACCTCCCGCCCGATTGAGGGCGCCGATGGTGGGCACCGCCTCGGCTACCATGCCAGGCACGATGCCATCACGCCCGACCCTGATTGACCTCACCGCACCCGACGAGCGCGCCTTCCTCATCGGCCTGGACAGCCCGGCCGATGGTGGCTGGCCGATCGAGCGCAGCCTCGCCGAGCTCTCGGCCCTGGCCGAGACGGCCGGGGCGGTGGTGGTCGGCAGCGCCTCGCAGCGGCGCGCGCAGCCCGATCCGATCTCGTACTTCGGGAAGGGCCGTGCCGCGGAGCTCGTCGACGAGCGAGCGTCCACCCGCTTCAACCTGCTGATCGTCGACGACGAGCTGACGCCGAACCAGCAGCGGACCCTGGAGAAGCTGCTCGACTGCAAGGTGCTGGACCGATCGGCCCTGATCATCGACATCTTTGCGCGACACGCGACGACCCGCGAGGGACGCCTGCAGGTCGAGCTGGCAGCGCTCGAGTACCACCTGCCGCGACTGACACGACTGTGGACCCACCTCTCGCGCACCGGCGGTGGGATCGGCACCCGCGGACCCGGCGAGAGCCAGCTCGAGACGGACCGCAGGCTGATCCGCGACAAGATCCGCAAGGTGCGGGCGGAGCTCGAGGACGTGAAGCGCCAGCGCGCCACCGCCGCCCGCCAGCGTGACCGCTCGCAGGTGGCGACGGTTGCCCTGGTCGGCTACACGAACGCCGGCAAGAGCACGCTCCTGAACCGGCTCGCCGCCGCTGACCTGTTCGTGGCCGACATGCTCTTCGCCACGCTCGACCCGACGAGCCGCCGCGTGACGCTGCCCTCCGGCCAGCGGATCGTGGTCACCGACACGGTCGGCTTCATCAACAAGCTGCCGCACGACCTGGTCGAGGCCTTCCGGGCGACGCTCGAGGAGGTGCTGCGGGCGGACCTGCTGATCGAGGTGGTCGACGCATCGGACCCTGACTTCGTGGGGCAGCAGGAGGCGGTTCAGACAGTCCTCGCCGAGCTGGGAGCGGGGGAGGAAAAGCCTCGCATCGTCGCCTTCAACAAGATCGACCTGCTGGCGCCGGGGGTCGGCGCGGCGGCGATGCCGGCGGGGGACCGCGCTGTCTTTGTCAGCGCGACCAGCGGCGAGGGGATCGAGACGCTGCTCGAGCGTGTCGCCGCGGTGCTACGGGATCAGATGGTGCCGGTCGACGCGGTGGTGCCGTGGGCGCGCGGCGAGCTGGTGGCGCGCGCCAAGGTCGCTGGAGACGTCGCGGAGCGCTTCACCGATGATGGCGTGCGACTGTCAGGGCATCTCCCCGACGCGATCGCGGCCGAGGTGCTGCGTGCGTCGCCTGCGGAACGCAACGGGACTCGCGCCCGTCGGGCGCGCCGCTGACGAAGTCCTAGACGCGGTGCCCCAGGATCCGATCGGTGGCTCGAACCTCGGGACGCGGGCGCGCGACGGCCTTCAGGATCAGTGCCTGGACGGCCAGGCCGAATCCCAGGAAGACCGCGCTGCCGATGATCAGGAGGCCGTACCCGGCCGCAAGCGACCCGATGTCGCTTCCAACGGCAGAGCCGCCAAAGACCATCAGCACGCCGGCACCGAAGCTGCCGAAGGCCAGGATCCACAGCGATGAATGTTTCATGCGAGGAGACTAGGTGCCCGGCGCGCGCTCCCATATCCACCAACCGGCGGCGTGATGCAGCCATTGGTCCTATCTCTACGCTTCCGCAAAGAGATGTTATGTAACCTTGATCTAATAGTCGGACCCAGGAGGAGACGATGATCCTTAGTTGACCCGAGCGGCCCGGCCCTCCCAGAACGGCTCGCGCAGCTCCACCTTCAGGATCTTGCCGGTCCCGCCCTTGGGCAGCGCCTCGCGGAACTCGATCTGGCGCGGCACCTTGAAATCGGCCAGCTGCGTCCGGATGTGCGTCCGTAGCTCCTGAGCCGTCGCTGAGGCATCGGGCTTGAGGACGACCAGGGCCACCGGGACTTCGCCCCAGCGGTCGTCCGGAGCGGCCACCACCGCCACCTCGAGCACGGCGGGATGGGAGGCGAAGGCATTCTCGATCTCAACCGAACTGATGTTCTCTCCCCCACGGATGATGATGTCCTTCGATCGGTCCTTGATCGATATGTAGCCGGCCTCGTCCATCGCGGCCATGTCGCCGGTGTGGAACCAGCCGTCGCGGATCTTCTCCGCGGTCCCCTCCGGATCGCGGTAGTAGCCGTCCATCACGGTGTTCGCGCGGGCCACGATCTCGCCGATCTGTTCGCCGTCCGGCCGTACGTTGACCCCCTCCTGGTCGACGACCCGCAGGTTGACGCCGGCGATCGCGTAGCCGGTCATCGCCTGGCGGGCAGCCGCCTTCTCAGGCGCTTCGGCCGCCGTTAGTGCGGCGCGAGGCCAGGCCAGCGACAGGATCGGCGTCGTCTCGGACAGCCCGTAGCCCACGATCGCCTGGCACCCGAGCTTCTCCTCGATGGTGCGCACCAGGGTTGGTGATGCGGGCGAACCGCCGATGAGCGCCACCTTGAGGCTCGACAGGTCATGCGTACCGAGCTCGGCCGAGTTCACCACGGCGTTGAAGATGGTCGGCACGCCAAGGAGATAGGTCACGCCGTGCTCGGCCACCAGCCGCAGGAGTGCTCCGGGGTCGAACTTGCGGAGCATGACGTGCCTCCCGCCGACGAGCGTCATCCAGTGCGGCGCGCCCCAGCCGTTGACATGAAAGAGCGGGACGACGTGCAGGATCGTGTCCGCATCGGTCACTCGCAGTGCGAGCGCGCTGTCGAGGGCGTGCAGGTACAGGTTGCGATGGGTCAGCACCACGCCCTTGGGCCGTCCGGTCGTGCCCGAGGTGTAGAAGAGCTCCGCCATGGCGTCCTCGTCGACGTCGGGCGCCTCGTAGGCCGGTGAGGCACCAGCCAGGAGCGCCTCGTACTCGTGCGTCGCCGGGCCCTCGATCGGTCCTTCGAGCACCACCCAGGCCTTGACGGCCGGCAGGCCGGGCTGGAGGGCCTCGACCATTGGCCTGAAGTCGGCGTGGTAGAAGACCGCGGTCGAGCCGGCATGCTCCAGGATGTAGCCGATCTCCGGCGGCGCCAGGCGGATGTTGACCGGATTGAGGACCGCGCCAGCTTCCAGCACGCCGTAGTACGCCTCGAGCAGCTGGTGGCAGTTGTAGCTGATGAAGGTCACCCGGTCCCCCGCCTGCACCCCAAGGCCGCGAAGAGCGTTGGCTAGCCGATGCGTCCGCTCGCCGTACTCCGCGTACGTGAAGCGCCGCTCGCCGTCGATGACCGCTTCGACATTGCCGAAGAACGCGGAGGCGCGATCACGAAACTCGAGGACGGAGAGAGGAATGCGCATGGTTCTCGAGGCTCCTTCTCTTCAGCGCTCCGCCTGGACCCCCAGTGTGACCGCGGCAGCCAGCACGGCCACTGCCAGCGCGACGGCATTCGCAGCGGTGAGCGAGGCGTCCGATGCGAAATACTGGGTTGCCGATGCAGGGATCGCCCGGAGCAGGGGCGGCACGATGATCCAGCCGATCACCAGTACGGTCGGAGCGATGGCGCCGGGCAAGCGCATGGCACGAACCACGACCGCGGTCAGCAGGCCCAGGAACGCCGCCAGGAGCAGGATCAGGATGACGGCCGGCTGGTCCCTGGCGCCGGAGGCCTCCACGAGGCCGACCAGGCCACGCTGCAGGGCGGCGACCCCCACGGCCAACACGGCACCGAGCAGGGATGAGCGCGCGCCGCTCATCGGTCCGAGAGGCTGCGGGTCTGGCTCAGGACGCCGGCCTCGAGCGCGGCCTTCAGGCCTTGCGCGATCTGGTAGGACTTGCCCGCCCCCATGACCAGCACCGCATCCCCCGGGCGGAGGTGCTCGGCCACGTACGTCGTCGCTGCTCCGACCTCGCCACCGGCCATGGTGGAGACGCCGGTCGCGCGCTCGATGGCATCGGCCAGCGCCTCCGCCGACGTGGCGCGCAGCGACGCATCGGTGTCGCGCGAAGCGAAGATGTCCACGATCACGACCTCGTCGGCATCGGTGAAGGCATTGGCGAACTCGTCGAGGAAGAGCGCCGTGCGGGAGTACATGTGGGGCTCGAAGACCGCCCACAGGCGCCGATCTCCGACCTTTTGGCGCATGGCGGCCAGCGTGGCGCGCACCTCGGTTGGATGGTGCCCGTAGTCGTCGTAGACGATCACGCCGGCAGTATCCGCGATCAGCTCCATGCGCCGTCCGGCCCCGCGGAACGAGCGCAGCCCCTCCGCCAGCCCCTCGAGCGGGGCGCCGAGCTCGTAGGCCATGATCAGGGCGCCGGTCGCGTTCAGGACGTTGTGCTCCCCTGCCAGGGGCGATGCGAACGCGTGTTCGAATAGGCTGAACGTCGCTCCCCCGCCGGCGTAGGCGACGTCCTGCGCCTCAATCTCCCCGCCGGGCCCATACCGCAGGATGCGACCTTCCCAGCCTCCGAGGCGCTCCAGGAGGGCCTGGGAGCCACTGTCAGCCGCAGTCGTGAGCAGGAGACGGCCGCCGAGCGTGGGATCAGGCGCCATTCCGCGCACGAAGCGCTCTATCGAGGCCAGCACGGCGTCACGATCGGCGAAGTAGTCGGGATGATCCATCTCGACATTGGTCACGATGGCGCCGGCCGGGTGGTAGTTCAGGAAGTTGTCGCCGAACTCGTCGGCCTCGACCAGGAACGGCGCTCCCTGGCCGATGCGGACGCTGGCGCCCCACGCCGGGATGAATGCACCGACCTCCACCGTCGGGTCCATCCCCGCCGTGTCAAGGAGGTGTCCGAGCAGCGCCGTCGTGGTCGACTTGCCATGGGTGCCGGTGACCGCCAGGCCGATCTGCCCCTCGGCCGCCATCAGCTCCCCGAGGAGCGCCTGCCAGGTGACGATTGGCACCCCGGCCTCAGCTGCGGCCAGCAGCTCGGGGAGGTCTGGGTTCGACCGCAGGGATGGCGTGATGGCGACCCGTTCCACGCCCGCGAGGTGTGACGGGTCATGGCCGCTGATGACCCGGATCCCCGCGGCGTCCAGCGGCGGGGTGTACGGCGACGGCGTATCCGCGTCGCAGCCGTCGATCCGGGCGCCGGCGTGATGGAGGAGCAGGGCCACGCCCGCCGCGCCGGACCCAGCGATGCCGATCAGGTGGATGCGCTCGCCCGCGCGCATCAGGCTGCCGCCGCGACCTCGTCGAGGGCGAGCTCAAGGGCCGCCATGGCGGCGGACGCCTGGTTTCCCTCGCGATCATGCTCGAAGAGGCGGTGCTCGACCCGAGCCGGTTGGCCGCGCCGCACGACGCCGAGGTAGTGCGTCCCGACTGGCTTTCGGTCGCTGCCGCCATCGGGGCCGGCGATGCCGGTCACGCTGATCCCCAGATCGGTCTCGAAGCGGTGGACCGCGCCGACCGCCAGTGCCGCCGCAACCTCCTCCGAGACCGCGCCGTGCGATTCGATCAGCTCATGCGGCACCCCGAGCGCCAGCTCCTTGGCGAGGTTCGAATAGCAGATCACGCCACCGGCGTAGTAGTCGCTGGCGCCGGGGGTCATCGTGATGGCGTGCCCGATCAGGCCGCCGGTCGACGACTCGGCGGTCGCCAGGCGCCAATCGCGGGCGCGGAGGGCGTCACCCAGCTGCGCGGCGACGCGGGCCAGCTCCGCGTCGCTCGGCGGGCTCATCGGTAGTTGATGAACTGGAGTGCCACCGGGTAGTCGAGGCCGCGGAGGTGCGCGATCACGCCCTGGAGCTCGTCCTTACTCTTACCGGCGACGCGCACGGCGTCGCCCTGGATGGCCGGCTTCACCTTCGGGAAGCGCTCCCGCACCATCTTGGCGATCTCCTTCGCCTGTTCCGAGGTGAGGCCGCGGTGCAGGCCGATCCGCTGGCGCACCGTGCCCCCGGCGGCCGGCTCGAGCTTGCCCCAGTCGAAGACCTTCAGCGACAGGCCGCGACGTACCGCCTTCGTCTCGATCAGGTCCTTGACCGATGCGGCCCGGAACTCGTCGTCGGCGTGGAGGGTGATCTCCTCCTTGCCCAGCTCGAGCGAGACCTTGGCGCCCTTGAAGTCGTAGCGCGTCGCCACCTCGCGACGGACCTGGTCGAGGGCGTTGACCAGCTCCTGCTGGTCGAAGTCGCTCACCACGTCGAACGATGAATCGGCCATCTCGCCCTCCTCTCCGGGTCTCGCTCCCCTATCTTGGCTCCTGAGACGCGCCCGCGCCCGCCCCTCCCGGCGATGGGACGAGGCTCGGCGCCGGGCTGGTCGGGATCACCACCGTGATGGTCCGTCGCACCGCCGCGCTGTCGCGGCCGGTGAGCGGATCGCTGGCGATCAGGGTTATGACGTTCGCGCCAGGCACGAGGCCGACCCGCACGCTGAAGGCGCCGTCCGCATCTGCCTTGGTGCTCGGGTTCTCGCGCAGGCCGTCCGTCGTGATCGTCGAGTTCGGTTCGGTGACGCCGCGGATGGTGTACTCGCTCCCCTGCCAGGCCGTCACGTCGGCGGCGGGGTCGGTGATCCGCAGGTCTGGCGTGCGGGCGAAGGTGACGAACTCGCCGACGAGGTACACCACGAAGGCGACCACCAGGACCGTCAGGATCGCGGCTGCGATCAGTCCGGGGCTGAGCACCAGCGATCGTGCGCGGCGAGCTGCCATCGGCCGGCGGCTGGACGGCATCGATGGGCGCTCGGCGACCGTGCCGGACTCGATCCGGTACAGGTCGATCAGGTACTCCGGATCGAGGCCGAGGTAGAGGCCGTAATTGCGCAGGAAGCCACGGGTGTAGATCGGCTCCGGCAGATCCCGGTAGTCGCCGTGCTCGAGCGCCGAGAGATAGCGGATGCGGATCTTGATGTCGCGCTCGACCCTGGCCAGGTCGATGAACCGCGCCTCACGCGCGGTCCGCAGGACGGTTCCGAGCCTGGTGGGTTCCCGTTCCGTCACTCTCCGTCCTCGTCGGGACCGATCTCGCCTCCCCATCCATCGGGCGTGACGAGCACCTCGCGGAAGCGGCTCCCATCGGCCGGGCCGACGATCCCGCGATCCTCCATCTGGTCGAGGATCCGCGCGGCGCGGGCGTATCCGATCCGCAGGCGCCGCTGGAGCAGCGAGGCGGATGCCTTGTCCGAGCGCCGCACGATGTCGACCGCCGCGGCGAGGAGCGCATCGCCCTCGCCGTCCTCCTCGCCGGGGCGCCCGCCGCCCTTGCCGTCGCGCTTCGGGGCAGTGATCTCGGGGCGGTACTGCGGCCCGCCCTGCGCGCGCCAGTGGCGTGCCACGGTCTCGATCTCGTGGTCGGTCACCAGGACCCCCTGGAGCCGCACGGCGCGCGGCGCGTCGATCGGCTGGTAGAGCATGTCGCCGCGGCCCAGCAGGTCCTCCGCGCCGACGGTATCGAGGATCGTGCGGGAGTCGACACCGCTCGTCATGGCGAAGGCGATCCGCGACGGGATGTTGGCCTTGATCAGGCCGGTGATGACCTGGACCGATGGGCGCTGAGTGGCGACCACCAGGTGGATCCCCGTGGCGCGGGCCAGCTGGGCGATGCGGGTGATGGTGGCCTCCACCTCGTAGGCGCTCACCATCATGAGGTCGGCCAGCTCGTCGATGACGATCACGATGTACGGCATTCGCGGCTCGCCCGACTTCAGGGCCTCGTTATAGCCGGCGATGTTGCGGACACCCCGCTGCGCGAACTCGTGGTATCGGCTCTCCATGGTGCCGACAGTCCACTTCAGCGCGTTGACCGACTTGTCGTTGTCGACGATCACCTCGGTCAGGAGATGCGGGATCCCCTTGTACTGGGCCATCTCGACGCGCTTGGGGTCGATCAGGATCAGCTTCACCTCGCTCGGCGAGGCGCGCATCAGGAGCGAGCAGATGATGGCGTTGACGCAGACGCTCTTGCCCGATCCGGTGGCTCCCGCGATCAGCAGGTGCGGCATCCGCGACAGGTCGGCGCTGAACGGCTGGCCGGCGACGTCCTGCCCGAGCGCGAAGGCAAGCTTGCTGCGGCCTGACGCCTCATCGAAGTTCGGGGAGCTGAGCACCTCCTTCAGCGTGACGAGGTCGAAGGCGCTGTTCGGGATCTCGATCCCCACGTACGGCTCGCCCGGGATCGGCGCCTGGATCCGGATGCTGCGCGCCTTGAGGTCGAGCGCCAGGTTGTCGGCTAGGCCCTCGATCCGGGAGAGCTTGATCCCCGGCTCGACGTCGAGCGCGTACTGGGTCACGACCGGCCCCTCCTGGATTCGGGCCACCTTGACCCCGATCCCGAAGTGGGCGAGCGTCTCGCGGATGCGCTGCCCCTTGGCGCTCAGGTCGAGCTGGGCCGCGCTGCTGGCGGGAGCGTCGTCGAGCAGGCCGGTCTCCGGGAGCTCCCAGCTTCGGGTCGCGGCCTCGAGCGCCGCATCGGCGACCTCGTGGTGCTCGACCTCCGCCAGGTGCGCGGTCTCTTCGCTCTCGAGCTCGTCGACGGTGACCGGGATCGCCTGCGCGGGCTCCACCTCGCCGATCGGGAACGGCACGTCGCGCGGACGAGCAGCCGGCGCCACCGCGGGCTCCGGCGGCCTGGCGCGGCGCAGGATGAGCGGCTCCTCCTCGGCATCCCCTCCCCCGCCGAACGCGGTGCGCATCCGGTCGAGGAGGCCGCGCTGCCCCGGCGCCACGGCCGCGGGCGCCGGCTCCGGGCGGGCCCGGGGATCCGCCGCTCTTCGCGACTCGATGTCGGCCAGCTCGGCGCGCTCGTCGCGCCGCTGCAGCCAGGCGGCGACCAGGTCGCCGACCGTCATGTTGAAGTAGAGGAGCAGCCCGACGACGAGCATGAGCCCGAGCACGATCCACGCCCCGGCCGCCCCGATCGCACCGGTCAGGGCGGCGGATGCGGCGAAGCCGATCGCTCCCCCACCGTCGCCGCTCGTCACCCCTGCGGCGCCGTTGCCGCCGGCAAGGTGGAAGATGCCGAGCAGCCCAACCGCCATGACGGCGGCCCCGGTGGCGGCCATCCAGCGCTCGGCCGGCATCGTCTTGAGCCACAGCATGAAGGCGAAGCCGGCCAGCAGCACGGGGGCGAAGGCGATCCCCCAGCCGAGCAGGTAGGCCAGCGCGTCGTGCCAGGGCTGGACGATCAGCCCGGCGTCGGGCGCGAAGAGCGCGATGGTGCTGACGATCGCGGCCACCACGAGCAGCAGGGCCAGCACCTCGCGGGCGACGCGACCGCTGATCGTCACCGTCGTCGAGGCCTTGCGGCGGCGCGAGTTGCCGCGGCGCGACCCGTTCGAGCGTCGCCTCGTCACCGGCGGTTCAGACCTCCATCACGATCGGCAGGATCATCGGGCGCCGCTTCGTGCGCTCGAAGAAGAATCGCGAGAGGGTATCGCGGATCTTCGCCTTGAGATAGCCGGCCTCGGCCGCGTGAGCGTCCGCGACCGGCTGCAGCAGCGCCTCGGTGAGGTGCCGGCAGGCCGCCGCCATCACCGGATCGTCTGGATCCGAGAGGAAGCCGCGCCCGACCAGGTCAGGCCCGGAGACCGCCTGCCCGGTGGCGCGGTCGACCGTCAGCGCGACCATCACCACGCCGTCTGATGCGAGCGCTCGCCGGTCGCGTAGCACGACCCCGTCGACCCCGTCGATCGCCGCGATGCCGTCCACGAGAACCGCGCCGGCCGGGACCGAGCCGGCCAGCCGGGCCCGCGTGCCGTCGAACTCGACCACCTGCCCATTCTCCAGCACGAAGATGCCGTCGACCGGGACCCCGGCGCCCTCGGCCAGGAGACCGTGCTGCACGAGCATGCGGTACTCGCCATGGACCGGGATGAAGTGACGCGGCTTGACGAGCCCGAGCATCAGCTTCAGCTCCTCGCGTGACGCGTGCCCCGAGACATGGCAGTGCACGAGCGGCTCGTACTGGACCATTGCGCCCTCCTTGAAGAGGTTGTCGATCGTCTTGGCGACCGCCTCCTCGTTGCCGGGGATCGGCGAGGCCGAGATGATCACCGTGTCGCCTGGCTCGACGGTGATGGACCGATGATCACGGTTGCTCATGCGGGTCAGCCCGGACATCGGCTCACCCTGCGAGCCGGTCGTCATCACCACCAGCCGATCCTTCGGGAGGCGCTGAAGTCCCTCCTTGCCGGTCAGCGTGCCCTCCCGCGGGTCGAGGTAGCCGAGCTCGAGCGCGATCGCGATGTTCTGCTCCATCGAGCGCCCCAGGGCGACCATCTTGCGGCCGCTGGCCCAGGCGGCGTCGAGGACCTGCTGGACGCGGCTGATGTTGCTGGCGAAGGTGGCCACGATCACCCGCCCGCTCGCTTCGCGAACGAGCTGGTTGAGCGAATCCCCCACCGTCTTCTCGGAGAGCGTGTAACCCTCGCGCTCGGCGCGGGTCGAGTCGGAGAGGAGGAACTCGACGCCGTGGTTGCCGATCTCGGCAATCAGCCCGAGGTCGGCGCGGCGTCCATCGGGAGGGGTGTGGTCGAACTTGAAGTCGCCGGTATGGACGACGGTGCCGAGCGGCGTGCGGATCGCGAAGCCCATCCCGTCGGGGATCGAATGGTTCACGCGGAACGGGGTGATGGCGAAGCTGCCGATGCGGAACTCGACCGCCGGCTCGACCACCTCGAGGCGCGTCTGCCCCAGGAGCTTGTGCTCCTTCAGCTTGCCGGTCACCAGGCCCGCCGTCAGGCGGCTGGTGTAGATGGGGGTGCCGGGGATCTGGGGCAGGACGTACGGCAGGCCGCCGGTATGGTCTTCGTGGCCGTGCGTCAGCAGGATCGCCTTGACGCGGTCCCGGTTCTCGCGCAGGTAGGTCACGTCGGGGATGACGAGGTCGATCCCGAGCATCTCCTGATCGGGGAAGGCAAGCCCGCAGTCGACGACCAGGATCTCCCCGGCCGCCTCGATGACGGTGATGTTCTTGCCGACCTCGCCCACGCCGCCGAGCGGAATGATGCGAAGGGTGTCTGGCATGGTGCTCCTAGAAGAGGGTCATCTGTTCGGCGTCGTCGGTCTCAGCCGCCGGCGCGGGTGGCGCCGGGTCGGGCGAGATCGCCTGGGCCGATTCCGTCCGTTCGGCTTCGATCGCCTCGCGGGCGGAGAGCAGCGCGGCCGGCAGGCCACGAATGTCTGCGAAGAGTGTCTCCCGCAGCGAGGACTGGTGCAGCGCCGCAGCAGGATGGTACATCGGGAAAACGAAGCGCCCGCCCGATCGCCGCAGGCGGCCATGGACCTCGCCGATGCGGGCGTCGGGCAGGTAGCGGCGAAGGGAGTGGCGCCCCAGGGTGACGATCACGGCGGGGTCGAGGGCAGCCTCCTGACGGTCGAGGTAAGGGCGGCAGGTACTGATCTCGTCGGGCTCCGGGTCGCGGTTGCCCGGCGGCCGGCACTTGACCACGTTGGCAATGAAGACCTGCTCGCGTGCCCAGCCGATCGAGCGCAGCAGCTCGTCGAGGAGCTGGCCGGCCGGCCCGACGAATGGGCGACCGGTGGCGTCCTCGCGGGCGCCGGGCCCCTCCCCCACCAGCAGGACGTCGGTCAGCGGGTTCCCCTCACCGGGGACCGTCAGGTGCCGGCCGACGTGGAGGGGGCAGCGAGTGCACCCGCTGACCTCGGCGGCGACCGCGGTGAGCAGCGCCTCGGCCCCCATCGGCGTCAGGACTCTTCGCTGACGCCCGCCTTGGCCATGTGCCGCTCCATCGCCGCGCGGCGGCTCAGGTTGACGCGGCCCATGCGATCGATCTCGGTCACGATCACCATCAGCTCATCGCCGATCGCGACCACGTCCTCGACGCGCGCGACCCGGTAATCGGCCAGCTGGCTGATGTGGACCAGCCCTTCCTTGCCCGGCATGATCTCGACGAAGGCGCCGAAGTTCATGATGCGCGTCACCTTGCCGAGGTACTCCTTGCCGACCTCGACGTCCTTGGTGAGGCCCTCGATCCAGCGGATCGCCTTCTGCGCGTTCTCCTGCGAGACGGACGCGATCTGGATGGTGCCGTCGTCCTCGACGTTGATCTGGGTCCCGGTCTCGGCCACGATCTGACGGATCACCTTCCCGCCGGAGCCGATGACGTCGCGGATCTTGTCGATCGGGATCTTGATGGTCGTGATCCGCGGCGCGTACGGCGACAGCTCGCTGCGGCTGGCGCTGATGACCGCGGTCATCTTGTCCAGGATGAAGAGCCGCGCGACGCGCGCCTGCTCCAGGGCGTCGCGCATCACCGACATCGGGATGCCGCCGACCTTGATGTCCATCTGCAGCGCGGTCACGCCCTCGGCGGTCCCGGCCACCTTGAAGTCCATGTCGCCATAGGCGTCTTCCTTGCCGCTGATGTCGGTCAGCACGGCGTGCCGGCCGGTGGCGGCGTCGGAGATCAGGCCCATCGCCGCTCCGGCGACCGGAGCCTTGATCGGGACCCCGGCATCCATCAGCGCCAGGGTCGAGCCGCAGGTGCTGGCCATGGAGGTCGAGCCGTTCGAGCTGACCACCTCGCTGACCACCCGCATCGCGTACGGGAACTCCTCGGCGGACGGCAGGACCGGCAGCAGGGCCCGCTCGGCGAGCGCACCGTGGCCGATCTCGCGCCGCCCCGGCCCACGCATCGGCCGGGCCTCGCCGACCGAGTAGGGCGGGAAATTGTAGTGGTGCATGTAGCGCTTCTCGGTCTCCGGGGAGATCGTGTCGAGACGCTGCACGTCGGACGATGGACCGAGGGTCGCGATCGTGAGGGCCTGGGTCTGGCCCCGCTGGAAGAGCCCCGAGCCATGGGTGCGGGGCAGGATCCCGACCTCGACGCTGATCGGTCGAATGGTGGTCGTGTCGCGCCCGTCGATGCGGATGTTCTCCGAGAGCACCAGCTCGCGCGAGGTGGCCTTGGTCAGGACGTCCATCAGGCCAGAGCCGATGCCGTGCTGGCGACGAATGTCCTCCAGCCGCTCGCCCTGCTCGGCGCGGTTGTAGTCGGTGCGGCTGCGGCGAATCTCGGCCGCGATGTCGGTGCGGATCTTCTCGAGCCGATCGGCCAGGCCGTTGGTCAGGTCGATGAAGAGCTCGGCCGTCGCCTCCGCATCGGGCATGGCCCGGTGCGCCGCGGCGTGGTCACGCCCGAAGACGAAGCGCACGAGGTCGCCGAGCTTGTAGCTGCCGGCATCGGGGTAGAGCTGGTAGGCGAGCTCGAGGGTGTCGTACACCGCCGTGGGCTGCCAGTTCGCGTCGTGCGGCATGTGGCGCAGGACGAACGGCAGGTCGAAGCCGATGTTGTGGGCGACGACCGGTGCATCGCCGACCCAGGCCGCGAACTTCGTCAGCACCTCGGCGGCGGTGGGCGCCTTGTCAACGTCGCCGTCGCTCAGGCCATGGATCTGGTGGCCGACGATCGAGCGACCGGGGTTGACGAGCGACTCGAAGCGATCGACCACCTTGCCGCCCTGCACGCGGAGCGCAGCCAGGTCGACGATGTAGCCGTTCTCCGGCTTCATGGCGGTCGTCTCGAGGTCGAAGACCACGAACTCGGCCTTGCCGTCGCCGAGCGCCTTGCCGAGCTTCGCGATCGAGTCGGCCTTGGGCCCGAGGAACGGGACCTTCTTGGGCTTGCCGGCCGTCGCGACCAGCTTCTCCTGCAGGTCGATGCTGTGCTGCAGCTCGCCGTGGGCGTACTCGATCGCGTCGGCCATCACGGATTCGGGCAGGATCTTGGCTCCTGCCTCGACCATCATCACTGCCTCACGGGTGCCGGCCACGACCAGGTCGAGCTGGCTGTCGTTGAGCTGGGTGTTGGTCGGGTTGGTGACGAAGGCGCCGTTGATGTAGCCGACCCTGACCGCCCCCACGGGGCCCTGGAACGGGATGCTGCTGATCGAGAGCGCCGCGGAGGCGCCGTTGATGGCGAGGATGTCGGGATCGTTCTCCTGGTCGGTCGAGAGGACCGTCAGGACGATCTGGACCTCCTGCTTGTAGCCCTTCGGGAAGAGCGGGCGGATGGGGCGGTCGGTGAGGCGCATCGCCAGGATGGCCGCCTCTGAAGGCCGCGACTCACGCTTGATGAACCCGCCGGGGATCTTGCCCGCGGCGTACATGCGCTCCTCGTAGTCGACCGTCATGGGGAAGAAGTCGATCCCCTCGCGCGGCTCGGCGGAGACCGCCGTCGCCAGAAGCACGGTGTCCCCGTAGCGGACGAGGACCGCGCCGTCGGCCTGCTCGGCGAGCTTGCCCGCCTCGAACGAGAAGGGCTGGCCGCCGATGTCGGCCTCTACTTTCATTGCCACTGATTCCTCCAAGTGTCCTGATGGTGCCATGCGACCCGGCGCTCGGCCCGCACACGGACCCCGATCGGTTCGGGGTGGCGGGCGGCGGCCTTTGCAGGCGCGGATGGCTGCTGATTGGCGGATGCCGTCGGCATCCATGGGTCCGGCACGAATGAGAGGCCGGATTCAGGCGAGACCGGGACGATCTGACTCCCGGTTCGTCGTTGCGACGAGTGCGTGATTAGCGGCGCAGTCCCAGCCGACCGATCACCGCGCGATAGCGATCCACGTCATTGCGGACGAGGTAGGCCAGCAGCCTTCGGCGCTGACCGACGAGCTTGAGCAGCCCGCGGCGCGAATGGTTGTCGTTCTGGTAGGTGCGCAGGTGCTCCGTCAGCGACTTGATGCGCTCGGTGAGGAGAGCGATCTGCACCTCGGGGGACCCGGTGTCGCCATCGTGTGTGGCGTAGTCGTCCATGATCGCGCTCTTCGTGTCTCCGGCGAGCGGCACGTATTCCTCCACTTTTCATTCCACTATTCCGCCGCATCGTACCAGACCGATGCCTCCGACGCCGACGGCCCGCCTCGGATTCAGCCCAGACCGAGCGCCGCACGACCCATCGCGGCGTCCAACCGCATCTGGGCGACGAGCGCCGATGCGTCCGGGAAGCGGCGCTCGTCACGGAGCCGGGTCGCGAGCTCCACCCCCAGCCGAACGCCGTACAGGTCGCCGTCGAAGTCGAGCAGATGGACCTCCACCAGGACGTCGGGCGTATCGTGGAACGTGGGCCGGGTGCCGACGGCGATCAGGGCCGGGTGCCCCGCACTGACCCCAGTCCCCGCCTCCGTGACGCGGCCGGCGTAGATGCCCAGCGACGGCAGAGCCGGCGTGTAGCCGAAGCGCAGGTTGGCGGTCGGAAAGCCGAGCTCGCGCCCACGCCGGTCGCCCTCGACCACGATTCCCTCGAGGTACGGCGCGACGCCGAGCGCTCGCGCCCCCTCCACGTCGCCCGCCGCGATCGCTTCGCGGACGCGCGTCGACGAGACGAGCGTGCCGCCCACCTCGACCGGCTCGACCAGCGGCACGGCGAAGCCACGCTCGGCGCCCAGCTCCTGCATCCGGGCCGGGGTGCCGTCGCGGTCGCGCCCGAAGGCGCTCCGGCCGGACATCACCAGGCCCCTCAGCTCGACGGCGGGCCAAAGCGCACCAAGGAACTCCTCTGCGGTCAACGCGCGCAACGGTTCGTCGAAGCGGATCGCCACGGCGTGGTCGACCCCAAGGTCCTCGATGCGCGACAGGTTCACGGCGAGCGGCGCCAGGCGTGGCACGCGCGTGCCCGGGCGAAGGACCTCGTCCGGCGGCGGGTCGAAGACGAGGGCCACGCTGCCGATCCCCCGTTCGGCGGCCGCCTCGCGCGTCGCTTCCAGCACGGCCCGATGGCCGAGGTGCACCCCGTCGAAGACCCCCATCGTGACGACGGCGGGCCCGATCGACGGCAGCTCCGTCAGCCCGGCGACCCGCGCCTGGACGCTCACGCCTGTCCCTGCCCCTCGATCACCGTGCGCGGCTCGAGGAGGCCGTCACGCAGCAGGCCGATCCCCAGCAGTCCGGCATCGCCGAAGACGAGATGGCGACCCACCTGGTCGCTCCCCGACACCCGGACCGCGGACCCGTGCGTGAAGCGGCCCGCTCCCTCGGCATCGAGGCGCAGCTCAGGAAGGTGGAGGAGCGGCCCGACCGGAAGGATCGCCTCCCCCAGCCGGCCGGCGGCGGCCAGCTCGTCGAGGCGGTCGGGCGTGACGGCGTCGTCGACGCGCAGGCCCGCTGCCTCGGTGCGGCGCAGGGCGTGCAGGTGGCCGCCGCATCCCAGCCGCTCCCCCAGGTCACGCGCGATCGAGCGGATGTAGGTGCCGGCGCCGCAGCGGATGTCGCATCGGAGGTCGAGCCAGCCGTCGCCGGCCTCTGACGCCAGCAGGTCGATGGCGGCCACCGTGACCCGGCGAGGCGGCGCCTCGACCGGGCTGCCGGCGCGCGCCGCCCGATGGGCGATCACGCCCCCGCTCTTGCGCGCGGAGAAGGCCGGCGGCCGCTGCTCGAAGGTCCCGACGAACGTCTCGAGCGCCGCGCTGACGACCTCGAGCGCCGGCGGTGGGGCCACGCTCTCGAGCGGTCCCTGTGCGTCATCGGTCGCCGACCGGATCCCCAGCCGGATGACCGCCTCGTATCGCTTCTTCCCACCGGTCAGATCGTCACTGAAGCGGGTCGCCGCACCAACCAGGATCGGCAGCACCCCCGAGGCGAGCGGATCGAGCGTGCCGGCGTGCCCGATGCGGCGCATCCCGCTCAGGCGGCGGACCAGGTCGACCATGTCGTGCGAGGTCGGCCCGACCGGCTTGTCGAGGTTAACGACCCCGAGCATCGCCGCGGGCCAGCTCGCGCTCGGCCTCCGCCAGAACCGCCTCGCACGCAGCTTCCAGCGGCGCGTTGACCGTGCAGCCGGCGGCGCGGGGATGCCCGCCACCGCCGAACGCCGCCGCGATCGTGACCGCGTCCGCTCGCGAGCTGGTCCGAACGCTGACGCGGGTCTCCGCCGGTCCCACCTCCTTGAAGAGGATCGTCACGTCCGCCAGCCGGCTCGAGCCGAGCAGGTCCACGAACCCCTCGGACGCCGTCGGCTGCTCTCCGGTGCTCGCAAGCATCGCCAAAGTCATCGAGGCGAAGACGATCCGCCCGTCTGTCCGCTGGTCGATGCCGGCCAGCATCAGGCCCCACAGGGCGAGCGTGCCGAAGGGCTTATCGGCGTAGACGGCGCGGTTGATGGCGGAGAGCGGCGCCCCGGCTGCCACGAGGTCGGCGGCGACGCGGAGCGTCCGAGGGGTGGCGTTCGGATGGGCGAAGGTGTGCGTGTCCTGGACGATCCCCGCCATCAGCGCCGTGGCCAGCTCGGCGTCGAGGGGGACGCCGAGCTCGGCCAGGAGCAGGGTCACCATCTCGCAGGTGGCGGCCGCCTCCGCGTCGATCCAGACCGCCTCGCCGTAGCCCGGATTGCTGACGTGGTGGTCGATATTCACGATCCGGGCGCGCGCCAACCACGCCGCCTGCTCGGTGGCCACCGCTCCGATGCGGCTCAGCTCGCCGGCATCGACCACCACCGCCACGTCCGGCTCAAGTCCGGGGGCGCGGCGAACGCGCTCGACTCCTGGAAGGAAGGCGAGGAAGGGGGGCGGCGGGTCGACGCACACCACCTCGGCCTGCTTGCCGAGCCGCTCCGCGGCGATGGCGATCGCGATCCCGGCACCCAGGGTGTCTCCATCGGGGTTCTCATGGCAGAAGGCGGTGATGCGCTGCGCGCCCCGCAGCACCTCGGCGACGTCGAGCACTATGGCTCCCCCGCCTCGTCGTCGAGCTCCTGGAGGATCTGCAGGATGCGGTCGCCCGAGGCGATCGACTCGTCCTCGCGGACGCTGAGCTCCGGGACATGCCGCAGGGAGAGCAGCTCCCCGAGCCGGCGGCGCAGCCATGGCGTCGCCACTCGCAGCGCGTTCATCGTGCGCTCGCGCTCCGCATCGCTGCCCAGGACGCTCACCCAGACCCGAGCATGGCCGAGGTCGCGTGCCGTCTCGACGCGGGTGATCGTGGCGAAGCCAAGGCGCGGATCCTTCATCTCACGCTGCAGCAGGCCCATCAGTTCCTGGCGGATCTGGCTGTCGAGTCGATCGGTCCGCTGGCTCATCCGCAGCGGGTCACGCCTGCTCGGCCACCATCTGGTAGCACTCGATCAGGTCGCCCTCAGCGATCTCGATGCTGCCGAGGCCGATCCCGCACTCGAAGCCGGTCGCCACCTCGCGGACGTCATCCTTGAAGCGCTTGAGCGACTCGACCCGGCCCTCCGCCACGACCTGGCCGCCGCGGAAGAGACGGACCTGCCCCCCGCGCACGATCCGCCCGTCGACGACGTACGAGCCGGCGACGTTGCCGGCCTTGCCGGCCTTGATCACCATCCGCACCTCGGCATGGCCCTCGATCTGCTCGACCTGCTTGGGGGTCAGCATGCCGCTGAGTGCCGCGCCCAGGTCATCGGTCAGCTTGTAGATGACGTCATACAGGCGGACGTCCACGCCGAGGGCGTCGACGGCGCGCTGCGCGCCCGGGTCGAGCCGGGTGTTGAAGCCGATGACGACCGCCTCCGACGCGCTCGCCAGCTGGACGTCCGACTCGTTGATGTCGCCGGCCCCTTCGCTGACGATGTTGATCCGGACCTCCGCCATGTTGAGCCGCTCGAGTGCGTGCCGGATCGCCCCGAGCGATCCCTGCACGTCGGTCTTGAGCACGACCCGCAGCTCCTTGACTTCGGAGGCCTGGATCTGGGCGCTGATGTCCTCGAGCGTGAAGGCCGTCTTGCCGTCGCCGGATGTCGCCGCCTGCTCGACCGCCTCGGCCATGTCGCGGGCGGTCTTCTCGTCGGCGACGACGCGCAGGATGTCACCGGCCTCCGGCAGGTCGGTGACGCCGATGATCTCCACCGCTGTCGCGGGCCCCGCCTCCTTGACGCGCTTGCCGGCGGCGTTCTGGAGAGCGCGCACCCGTCCGAAGGTCCTCCCGACCGTGACCACGTCGCCGATCTTCAGCGTCCCGGTCTGCACCAGCACGGTTGCCACGTTGCCGCGACCCTTGGCAACCTTCGACTCGATGATGGTGCCGATGGCGGGGCGCTTCGGGTTCGCCTTGAGGTCCTGCAGGTCGGCGACCAGCAGGATCATCTCCATCAGGTCGTCGAGCCCGATCTTCTGCTTGGCCGAGACCGGCACCGCGATGACGTCCCCGCCGAACTCCTCGATGAGGACCTTGTTGTCGGCGAGCTCCTGCTTCACTCGGTCGGGGTTGGCATCGGCCTTGTCGATCTTGTTGATCGCCACGATCATCGGCACGCGGGCGGCCCGCACGTGGTCGATCGCCTCCTTGGTCTGCGGCATCACCCCGTCGTCGGCGGCGACCACGATGATCGCGATGTCGGTGACCTGGGCGCCGCGCGCGCGCATGGCGGTGAATGCCTCGTGACCGGGAGTGTCAAGGAACACGATCCGCTTGCCGTTGTGCTCGACCTCGGACGCGCCGATGTGCTGGGTGATGCCGCCGCGCTCGGCAGCCGCCACCGACGTGCTGCGGATCGCGTCGAGCAGGCTCGTCTTGCCGTGATCGACGTGGCCCATGATCGTTACGATCGGGGCGCGGGTGACGAGGTCGGCCGCGTCCTCCTCGGTGAAGAGGACCCGCTTGCCGCCGCCCTCCTCCTCGCTGCCGGGCGCGACGATCTCCTGATTCGACGCCGCCTCTGCGGCCGCGCGCTGGGCGATGCCGCGCTCGACCGTCTCGATCCCGAGCTCGCCGGCCACGAGCGAGGCGGTGTCGAAGTCGATCGACTGGTTGATGGTGGCGAAGATCCCGTTCCGGATCAGCTCCTTGATGACGTCGGCGTGGCTGACGGTCAGCGCCGCGGCCAGGTCCTTGACCGAGACGGAGGACGGCAGCTCCACAGGGGCTCCGCCCCGCGGAACGACCGGCTGGGTCTCGACCGCCAATCCGCCCTCTGGACCGCCATCACGGCGGCGCTGTGGGCGTGGGCCGCGGCGCGGCTGGTATCTACGCGGAGGCATGGCTCACCTCGGCCAGGAGCTGATCAATCGCGACCGTGCCGCCCAATGCCCGCTGGATCCCCTCGGCCAGGAGCTTCGGATCGCGGCAGCTGGCCTGGTCGCAGAGGTACGTGCCGCGCCCCGGCGCCTTGCCGGTCGCGTCGAACGCGATGGCTCCATCGGGGCGCCGAACGACGCGAGTCATCGACCGCTTCGGGTGCACCTCGCGACAGACCGCGCAGGTCCGCAGCGGCTGGTGCTCAGGCCTCCGCTTCGGCATCGACCGGCGCCTCCTGCGGGGTTGCGCCATCGTCCGGCGCGCTGCCGTGCGCGGCGGCGGCAGTGGCCACCCCGGCGTCCGAGCGAATGTCGATGCGCCAGCCGGTCAGCTTCGCGGCGAGGCGCGCGTTCTGGCCCTCCTTGCCGATCGCCAGCGACAGCTGACGCTCGGGGACGACCACGTTGGCGATCTTGTGCTCTTCGTCGATCCGCACGTTGAGGACCTCGGCGGGCGAGAGTGCCTCCGCGACGAACTGTGCCGGATCCTCATTCCACAGGACCACGTCCACCTTCTCGCCGTTCAGCTCGGCCACGATCGCCTGGATCCGCGCCCCGCGCTGGCCCACCGCCGCGCCCTTGGCGTCGACGCCGACCTGCCGGCTCTCGACCGCGACCTTCGAGCGGCTGCCCGCCTCGCGTGCGATGCCGCGGATCACGACCGTGCCGTTGTAGATCTCGGGGATCTCCATCTCCATCACGCGGCGCAGGAAGCCACGATGCGTGCGGCTCACGACGAGCACCGGGCCGCGGGTCGTGCGACGGACCTCGAGCACGTAGACCTTCAGGTGCTGGCCGATGCGGTAGTGCTCGCCCGGGAGCTGCTCGCTGACGGCAAGGACCGCCTCGACCCCCTTGCCCAGGTCGAGCACGACCGCCTGGTCGGTGGTGCGATGCACCACGCCGGTCATGATCTCGCCCTCGCGGCTGGCGTACTGGCTGTAGACCACGTCGCGCTCCGCCTCACGCAGGCGCTGTCGGTACACCTGCCCCGCGGTCTGCGCGGCGATGCGGCCGAGCTGCGCCTGGGTGACGTTCTCGGGGACCCGGACCTTCGCCCCCACCCCGGTGGCGGGGTCGATCTTCTGTGCCGCGCCGACCAGCATCTGGAGCTCGGGATCCTCGACCTCGTCCGGGGTCGCCACGACCTCGTACTCGCGGTACACGCTGATCTGGCCGGACTCGGGGTCGACGCGCACCACGACGTTCTCCGGCGCATCGGCGTTGCGGCGATAGGCGGATTCGATCGCCTGCTCCAGGGTCTCGATCAGGATCTCCTGGGGAACGCCCTTCTCAGCGTTCAGCTGGAGCAAGGCTCCGATGAAGTCCCGGTTCACATCCGCACCTCGCCCCTGATGGGCAGAAACAAAAACGTGGGGCTGGCGAACCGACCCACGTTGCACTCATGATCAGTATCGATTTGGTCCGCTCGAACGGCCCGCGAAATCGGCCGAAGTATACCAGCCGAGGCAGGCTCCCGCCACCCCTCGGGAGATCGCGGGGGCCCTCAGCCGCCGATCAGATTGGCGACGTCCCGGATCGAGATGAGGATCACCAGCACGATCAGCACCATGAAGCCGGTGAGGTAGACGAGCGCCTCGCGCTCGGCCGGCAGGCGGCGACGGCGGATCCCCTCGACCACTACCACCGCGATCCTGCCGCCGTCGAGCGGCGGGAAGGGCAGGACGTTGAGGACCGCCAGGTTGACGGAGAGGATCCCGACGAAGATCAGCTGGCTGCCGAGCGGTGCGCGGAGCACGCGGCCAGTCTCGGAGGCGATCCCGATCGGACCGACCGCGGTGCCGGCGTCCGGCGCGAGCCCGAGCAGCCCCGCCACCGCCGACGCGAGGCCGCCGGGGATCTTGCGCGCCAGGTCGCCAGCGGCGCTGACGCCCTGCCACGTCGCCTGGATCGGGTTTGCGGCGCTGGCGGGGACGTCGACGAAGCGATCCGGCTCATAGCTGAAGCCGATTGCGCCGAGGCCCTTTGCCTCCTGCGCGTCGCTCAGGGCCCGTGGCGTGACGGGGATGGTTGTCTCCGCTCCGTCGCGGACGACGGTGAGCTGCACGAGATGGCCGGCGCGCGATCGGACATAGGCGGTCAGGTCGCGGGAGATCTCGAAGGTGCGGCCGTCGGCAGCTTTGATTACGTCCCCCACCCTGAGCCCCGCCGCCAGGGCGGGGCTGTCGGCCTGCACCTCGGTGATCGTCAGGGGTCCGTGTCCTTCCTGCGCGGGCAGGCTGAGCGCTACCGCAAAGAGGAGCGACGCGAGCAGGAAGTTCATCGCCACCCCGGCGAACAGGACGGCCAGGCGCACCCAGATCGGCCTGCGGTTGAAGGCGCCCGCCATCGCCTTGTCGACGGCAGCCTCCGAGAGCCCGCGGTGGCGCAGCTTGTCGGCCTCGGACTCGCCGTCCTCGCCGAGCATCTTCACGAAGCCGCCGAGCGGGATCCAGTTGACCGAGTACCGCGTGCCGTGCCACACCACCGAGCCGATCCGCGGCGGGAAGCCAACGCCGAACTCCTGGACGGTGATCCCGGCGCGCTTGGCCACGATGAAGTGCCCGAACTCGTGGACGAGCACGAGGACGACGAGAACCCCGATGAAGGCGAGGATCGTCCCGACCACGTCCATCAGGCGGCCCCGCCGAGGCCGAGCTCCACGGAGAGGGCGGCGCGCACCTCGCCGTCGAGCGCCACGATCCCGTCGAGGTCGGGCTCCGCGTCGGCGCCCCAGCGCTCGACGGCGTCCGAGATCACCCCGGCGATGCGGGGGAAGCCGATCGTGCCGCCCAGGAAGGCGGCGACCGCCGCCTCGTCGGCGGCGTTGAGGATCGTCCCGCGATTCCCACCCACCCGCGCAGCGTCGAGCACCGCCTCATACGCCGGGTAGCGGCCAGGATCGAGCGGCGAGAACTCGAGTGCGCCCCAGTCACCTGGCGAGGAGCGCCGGGCCGGCGACGGCAGTCGACGTGGATAGGTCAGCGCGTACTGGATCGGGAGGCGCATATCGGGAAGGCCCAGCTGAGCCTTGAACGAGCCGTCGGCGAACTCGACCAGCGAGTGCACGACGCTCTGGGGATGAATCACGGCCTGAATCCTATCGTAGGGCAGGCGGTACAGCCATCTGGCCTCGATCGTCTCGAACGCCTTGTTGACGAGAGTGGCCGAGTCGATCGTGATCTTCGGGCCCATGCGCCAGGTCGGATGCGCCAGTGCGTCTGCCGGCGTGACGTCCTCGAGCTCCTCGCGCGACCGATCCCGGAACGGGCCGCCCGACGCGGTCAGGACCAGACGCCGAACGTCCTCCAGTCGTTCCCCAGCCAGGCACTGCCAGATCGCCGAGTGCTCGGAGTCGATCGGTCGCAGGCGGTCGATCGGATCGCCACCGAGCTCGGCCAGAAGCGGCTCGACGAGGTGGCCGCCGGTGACGAGCGTCTCCTTGTTGGCGAGCGCAACGCGCCGGCCACTGCGCAGCGCGGCGAGGACCGCCGGCAGGGCGGTCATGCCGGTCGTGGCGACCACCACGATCTGGCCCTCTTCCATCGTCGCGAGCTCCTCGAGTCCGCCGGCCGCCCAGCGCTCGGCTGCGAGCCCGCCCGGCCGTCCGTCGCTGCACCAGGCCCGGGCCGCGGGCCACGCGGCGAGCTGCACACCGAACTCGTCGGACGGCCGACCCGCCGCGAGACCAACGAGGCTGAACTCCTCGCGATGGGCCTCGATCACCTCGACCGTCTGCCTGCCGATCGACCCGGTCGATCCCAGCAGGACGATGCCGGTCACAGGCTGAAGCCGGCGATCAGGAGCGCGTAGCCGACCAGCACCGGTGCCGCGAACAGGAACGAGTCGATCCGGTCGAGCACGCCGCCGTGGCCGGGCACCAGGAACCCCGACTCCTTGCGCCCCGCCGCGCGTTTGACGAGCGACTCGGCCAGGTCGCCCGCCTGGGCGGCCAGCCCCACGATCGGGCCGATCACGAGCGGCTGCCACGGCTCGAGGCCGATCAGCCACGCGCCGACGCCCGCCGCAAGGGTCGCTGCGAGCAGCCCGCCGACGAGGCCCTCCACCGTCTTCGACGGGCTGATGTGGTCGATCAGCCGCCGCCTGCCCAGCCAGCGTCCGGTGAGGTAGGCGCCCGAGTCGTAGCCCCACACCACCATAAGCAGGAGGAGCATCCAGGCCGTCCCGGCGTCGAGGTTCAGTGCGCCGATCGGCGTGGCCGCGGTGCCGCCTGCCGGGGACAGGTGCGAGACGGCGACGATGAATGGGGCGAGGAGCGCCACGTACGCGACGCCGAACGAGGTGACCGCCCACGTCATGAACCCCTCGCGCGGGTCGCCACGGGTGAACCCGACCATCCCCAGGAGCACCACCGCTCCGGCGTAGGCGACGAGCGGGAGGCCCGGCGGATCGGTGGCCCGCAGCACGTCCGCCAGTGAGCCACCGATGAGCGGCTGGTTGGCCGCGATCAGGCCGGCGCCGCCGACCACGATGCCGGCCGCCAGCGCCACCACCTGCGGTGGCGCAAATCCCCCGGCGTCGAGGAGAGAGATCAGCTCGACCATGGCGAGAAAGATGAGCAGGCCCACCACCGTCGAGAGCCAAGGCTCGCCGAGCAGCGTCACCACGACGACGATCGGCGCCAGGATCCCGGCGCTGATCAGGCGGGTGGAGAGCATCGGCTCATCATGCGCCGTAGCGGCGCTGTCGTTGAGCGAACTCCTCGATGGCGGCATCGAGGTCCGCCTCGGCGAAATCCGGCCACAGGGTGTTCGAGAAGACGAGCTCGGCATAGGCGCCCTGCCACAGCAGGAAGTTGCTGGTGCGTTGCTCGCCCCCGGTGCGGATGATGAGGTCCGGGTCGGGCTGGCCGGCGGTGTACAGCTGCTCGCCGAACCGCTCCTCGTCGATCTCGTGAGCGGAGACCCCGGCGGCCACGAGCGCGCGCGCGGCGTCGATGATCTCGGCCCGGCCCGCGTAGTTGAAGGCGATGTTAAGCGCCATCCGCTCGCCGCCACGCGTCCGATCCTCGGCGTCCCGAATCGAGCGCACGATGTCGGCCGGTGCCTCGTGCAGACGGCCGATGACCCGCACCCGTACGCCCTGCGCCATGAGCTCGTCGGTGTGCTGGCGCACGGCCCCGTCGATCAGGCCGAGGAGCCCGGTGACCTCGTCCTCCGGACGCCGCCAGTTCTCGCGGCTGAAGACGTAGAGCGAGAGGACCTCGATCCCCTTGTCGGGAGCCACGCGCACGATGGGTCGAATCGCCTCGACCCCCTGGACGTGGCCGGCGATCGCCGGCAGCCCGCGCGCCGCGGCCCAGCGCCGATTCCCGTCCATGATGATCGCGACGTGTCGCGGATGATCACGGAGCGGCAGCGCCTCAGACCTCCATCACTTCGGCTTCCTTGCGCTCGGCGCGGGCATCCACCAGCTCGACGAAGCGGTCCGTCATACGCTGCAGCGCCTCGAGCTCGCGCCGCTCCTCGTCCTCCGAGAGGTTCCCGTCGCGGAGGCCCTTCTTCAGGTGATCGGCGACGTCGCGGCGGTGGACCCGCAACTCGACCCTCGCCTCCTCGGCCCGCTTGCGGACCCCCTTCACCATCTCGCGCCTGCGCTCCTCGGTGAGTGGCGGCACGCTGAGCCGCACGACGGTCCCGTCAACGTTCGGCGTGATGCCGATCTCGCTCTTGATGAGGGCGCGCTCGATCGCGGACAGGACCGATCGATCCCAGGGCTGGATGACGATCAGGTGCGGGTCCGGGGTGCTGATGCCGGCGATCTGGTTGAGCGGCGTCGGCGTTCCGTAGTACTCGACCTGGATCCGTTCGACGAGGGCGGTCGAGGCCCGTCCGGTCCGGATCCCGGCGAAGTCGCGCTCCATTGCCTCGACCGATCGCTGCATCTTCGGCTCGGCCGCCAGGATCTCCGCGTGGGTCATGGTCGCTCCTCGCCCCCGATGCGCGTCCCGATCGCCTCGCCGCGCACCGCCCGCAGGATGTTGCCCGGCTGGGTCATGTCGAAGACGACGATCGGCATCTCATTGTCCATCGCCAGGCTGACGGCCGTCGCATCAAGGGCCTCCAGCCGGCTCGCAAGGAGCTCGGTATAGCCGATCTGGGTGAAGCGCGTCGCGTCGGGGTGCTTCTCCGGATCGGCGTCGTACACGCCATCGACGCGCGTCGCCTTGAGGATCACCTCGGCCGCCAGCTCGACGGCGCGCAGCGTGGCGGCGGTATCGGTCGTGAAGTACGGATTGCCGGTCCCCGCCACGAGGACGACCACGCGCCCCTTCTCGAGGTGGCGCACGGCACGCCGCCGGATGTAGGGCTCGGCGATCTCGTTCATGGCGATCGCGCTCATGACGCGAGTCGGGCACTCGGCCTGCTCGAGCGCGTCCTGCAGCGCGAGGCCGTTCATCGCCGTTGCCAGCATGCCCATGTAATCGGCCGTCGCACGGTCCATGCCGGAGGCAGCGGCCGCCACGCCCCGGAAGATGTTGCCGCCGCCGACCACCACCGCCACCTCGATCCCGTCGTGACGCGCCTCGGCCACCTGGGCCGCGATGCCGCGCACCACGTCCGGGTCGATCCCGTACTGGCGCCCGCCCATGAGCGCCTCGCCCGACAGCTTCAGAAGCACTCGGTGCGGGGGCGGGGCCAGGTCGCGGGCGGGATCGGTCAATCTAGGCGGCCTCCTGGCCGTCGCGTTCCGCGGTCTCGCCGACCGCCATGCGGGCGAAGCGTGCGACCCGGATATTCTCGCCCAACAGCGCGATCTTCTCGCTGATCAGGTCGCTGACGCGCTTCTCGGTGTCGCGGAAGGGCATCTCGAGCAGGCAGACCGACTCAAGCCACTTGTTGAGCTTGCCCTCAACGATCTGCGGCACGCGGTCCGCCGGGCGTCCGTCGCGCTCCGCCTCTTCGGCGAACTCTCGGCGCTGCTCCTCGAGCGCCTCGGCGGGCACGTCGTCGCGGCTCACCCAGCTCGGCGAGAGCCCCGCGACCTGCATCGCCAGCTCCCGTGCCAGCTGCTTGAAGTCGTCGGTGCGCGCCACGAAATCGGTCTCGCAATTGAGCTCGAGCAGGACGCCCAGGCGCGCGCCGTGGTGGATATAGCTCGCGATGACGCCCTCGCGCGCCTCCCGGCCGGCCTTCTTGGCGGCGGTCGAGAGGCCCTTCTCGCGCAGCCAAGCAACAGCCTGCTCGACGTCGCCGGAGCTCTCCTCGAGCGCCCGCTTGCAATCCATGATCCCCGCCCCCGTCTGCTCACGGAGGCGCTTCACGTCCTCGGGCCTGATCATTGCCTGTCGTTCGTTCCTTCCTGTCCTACCGATGCCGCCTCAGGCAAGCGTCGGGTCCTCGTCGGTCTCTTCCTCCGCGGCCTCGGCGGCACGGCGGGCGCGGGCGCGGCGCTCCTCCTCCTCGTCTTCCTCCGGCTCGGGCTCGAAGACGAGCGCCTCGCCGCTGGCCAGGGCGGCGCTGTAGTCGGCATCGGCGACCAGCGTCGCGTCATCCACCGGCGGGAGCGCCTCCGCCTGCTCGAACTCCTCGTCGAGGCGGGCCTGCCGCTCCACCTGCGCCTCGAGAGCGGCGTCGGCCACCTTGGAGGCGATCAGGCGAACGGAGCGGATCGCGTCGTCGTTGGCGGGGATCACCCAGTCGATCTGGTCCGGATCGCAGTTCGTGTCGGTGATGGCCACGATCGGGATCTCGAGGCGGCGAGCCTCGAGCACCGCGATCGACTCGCGATGGGGATCGACGATGAACAGGGCGCCCGGCACGCGACGCATGCGGCGGATCCCGCCGAGCGCATTGTTGAGCTTAACGATCTCCTCGGTGAGCTTGCCAGCCTCCTTCTTCGTGAGGCGCTCGAACTCGCCGGCGTCGCGCCGTGCCTCGAGCGCCTCGAGGCGCTGGATGCGCCGCTTGATCGTGGTGAAGTTGGTGAGCATCCCGCCCAGCCAGCGATTGTTCACGTAGTGCTGGCCGCAGCGCTCGGCCTCCGCGGCGACCGTCTCCTGGGCCTGCTTCTTCGTTCCGACGAAGAGGATGGAGTCGCCGCGCCGGATCGTCTCGCGGACGAACTCGAGCGCCGCATCCAGCCGCGTGACGGTCTGGGCCAGGTCGATGATGTGGACCCCGTTGCGCTCCCCGAAGATGAAGTCGCGCATCTTGGGGTTCCAGCGCCGGGTCTGGTGCCCAAAGTGGACGCCCGCCTCGAGTAGCTGCTTCATGCTGACGGCAGCCAAGGGTATTCCTCCGGTTCTTTCCTCCGCCCGCCTCAGCTCCCGTCGGTCGACCCGTCTGCGACGGGCACCGTGGACCGCAGGATCGGCGTGCGTGTGTGATGGGATCGTCCGGCGCGAAACGCGCTCCCGAGGAGTCGCTCCGAACCGCGCGGCAGTATAGCACCCGTGCTCGTGGGCACTCCCCCAGGGCGGCTTGGGGACCTCTGCAAACGGTACCGAAGTACTCCAATCCCCATTCCTCTCGTACCTTGACCGGATGCCGATGCCTGAGACGATGCGCCTGCCGTTTCGTCGAGGAGTCGCAGACGCATGCCACATC
The DNA here is from genome assembly GCA_036564495.1 of Candidatus Limnocylindria bacterium. Classification (GTDB taxonomy): domain Bacteria; phylum Chloroflexota; class Limnocylindria; order QHBO01; family QHBO01; genus CF-167. The sequence goes on along the minus strand of DATCOX010000028.1, from coordinate 50,365 downwards.
AGACCCTGCCCATGCTTCGCATCGCCGCGCTCATCGCGGTACTCGCCGGCAGCGCGATCGCTGTCCCGGCAGCCGCCACCGACCGTGTCGTCATCGTGAGGGCGGGCGACACGCTGAGCGAGATCGCTCTCGCGCAGGGCCTCACCGTCGAGCAGCTGCGCGCGCTGAACGGCATCAGCGACCCGAATCGCATCTACGTCGGCCAGCGGCTCCGGCTCAGCGGAGCGCCCGCTACGACGGCGCCCGCCGCCAAGGCCAGGCCAAAGGACGTCGTCCACATCGTCGCGTGGGGTGAGACCCTGACCTCGATCGCCCACCACTACGGATCGACCATCGCGGCCATCGCCGCAGCCAACCGGATCGCCGATCCGTCGTACCTGCGCGTCGGCCAGCGGCTCACCATCCCCACGCCTCCCGGCGGCACCGGCCCCGCTACGACGGCGCCCGCCGCCAAGGCCAGGCCAAAGGGCGTCGTCCACGTCGTCGCGGGGGGCGAGACCCTGACCTCGATCGCCCACCACTATGGATCGACCATCGCGGCCATCGCCGCAGCCAACGGGATCGCCGATCCGTCGTACCTGTGCGTCGGCCAGCGGCTCACCATCCCCGGGGCCGGCCCGGTAGCACCTGTGACAGGCGCCGCCCGCGTGATGCCAGCCGAGATGGCTTCGCTGGTCGCGGCGCGCGATGGAATCGGCCGCATCATCCGCGCCGAGGCGAAGTCAGCGGGCGTGCCGGTCGCGCTGGCGCTGGCCGTCGCCTGGCAGGAGTCCGGCTGGCGGGCGCGGGTGGTCAGCGCGGCCGGCGCCGTCGGGGTCATGCAGCTCACCCCCTCGACGGCGGACTGGGTCGCCAGCACGATGCTTGGCCGGCCGGTCAACCTGTACGACGCGCGCTCCAACGTGCGGGCCGGCATCGTCCTGCTGCGCCACTACCTGCACCGGTACCACGGCGACCGCTCGCTGGTGCTGGCGGCCTACTACCAGGGCCAGACCGCCGCCGATCTGCATGGCGTGTATGCGGTGACGCGGCCCTACATCGCGGCGGTCCGGGCCTTGGAGAAGCTCTTCGGCGGTTGATCGTCCTTGGGCTCACCAGCCGCCGATCCCGCGCTGGTGGATGAGACGCCAGCGACCGTCCCCGGACGGTTGAACGCCGACCAGGTCGAGGCGGAGGCCACCCCTCGCCCGACTTCGCGATTCAGCGCTGAAGCGACCGAGCGCCGCCCACAGACGGCCGATCCGTCGGCGATCCACGCTCTCGGATGGGTCGCCGGCCCGACCGGTCCGCCGCAGCTTGACCTCGACCGCCACCAGCGTCCCATCCGGATCGAGCGCCACAAGATCGATCTCGCCCTCGCGACAGCGCCAGCGACGCGCGAGGATCGCCCAGCCACGTTCCTCCAGCCAGGCGGCGACGGCGGCCTCGGCGCGCTCGCCGAGCGAATGACGTGGGTCCGGCACGCGGGCGCTCCTCGCGGGAGGCGAGCAGTGCGGTGACTACTCCTCCGGGTCGAGCACCTCGGGCTCCAGCTCGTCCTCGATGAAGATCGCCCCGTCCATGAACATGTCGAGCGAGAGCTGCTCCCCGGCGAGCATCAGCCGCAGCGGGGCGAAGGACCGGCGGTGCCACTCGCACGGACCTTCGCGCAGCAGCGCCTCGACGTGATGTCGCGTGCCGTAGCCCTTGTTGCGCGCGAAGCCGTACGCCGGGTAGCGATCGTCGAACTCCGCACAGATGCGATCGCGGGTCACCTTGGCCACGATGCTCGCCGCGGCGATCGAGGCGCTGATCGCGTCGCCATCGATGATCGCGCGCTGCGGGAGGTCCACCTCACGGAGGCTGAGCGCATCGATCACCAAGTGGTCGGGGGTGGGGCTGAGATGCCCGAGCGCCTGGCGCATGGCCAGCTTGGTGGCCTGCAGGATATTGATGCGGTCGATCACCTCGACCTCCATGCAGCCGACCCCCACCCCATCGGCGCGGTCGAGGATCAGCTCATAGAGCGCTTCGCGTCGGGCCCGTGGGAGGACCTTGCTGTCGCGCAGGCCCTTGATCCGATGCCGCTCCGGCAGGACCACCGCCGCCGCCACGACCGGTCCCGCAAGCGACCCGCGACCGACCTCGTCGATCCCCGCGATCCGCTGGAACCCCGCCAGCCGCAGCTCGCGCTCGTGGCGCATGTGGGCGTCACGCGGGCGGGAGGGGCGCCGCTTGGCGCGGCGGGGAGGAGATTCGAAGAGCTGCCCGTGCACCGGCTCAGCGGCCGGGTCGGCGCTCGCGGAGGGTGGCTGACTTCCCGACGCGATCGCGCAGGAAGTAGAGCTGGGCACGGCGGGCGACGCCGTGGCGCACGATCTCGATCTTCTCGACCCGTGGTGCGTGGACCATGAACGTCCGCTCGACGCCGACGCCGGAGGCGATGCGGCGGACGGTTACGCGCTGGTTCAATCCCCCGCCGCGCAGTCGCATGACCGTCCCCTCGAAGACCTGGATTCGCTCGCGGCTTCCCTCGACGACCTTGACCGACACCTTGACGGTGTCGCCTGGGGCGATCACGGGAACGTCGCTGCGGAGCTGCTCGCGCTCGAGCTCCTTGATCGGATCCATGCTGCGGGAGACCTCGTTATCGCGGCATTAGCCGCGGATGATCGGCTCGGTGCTGCGCCTGAGGGTGGCGCGAACGTGACGAACGCGACCGAGGCACGGCCGCGACCGGCGGAGTATAACAGCGGCTCCCGACGGGCGACAACGCAGCTCAGGCGGGGCCGTCATCCTCCTCGGCCAGGCGACGCAGATCGCCCCGATCCTGCTCGGTCAGCGCCGCGCGGTCGAGCAGATCCGGCCGCCGGGCGAGCGTCCGGCGCAGCGACTCGACCCGGCGCCAGCGCGCCACTTCGGCGTGGTGGCCAGACAACAGCACCGGCGGCACCGATGCGCCCCGGAAGGTCTCGGGGCGGGTGTAGCTGGGTCCCTCCAGCAGCCCGTCGGCAAACGAGTCGGCCTCGTGCGAATCGGCCTCGATCACACCGGGGACCAGGCGGCCCACGGCGTCGATCAGAACGAGCGCCGGCAGCTCGCCGCCGGTGAGGACGTAGTCGCCGATGCTCACCTCGCGATCCGCCAGGACCCGCGCCCGCTCATCGATCCCCTCGTAGCGGCCGCAGACGAGCACAAGGTGCCGGGCGGCGGCCAGCTCCCGAGCCAGCGCGTCGGTCAGTCGCTCCCCGGCGGGGTCGAGCAGGATGACCTGGGCGCCGTCGACGCGCAGCGGCTCGATCGCCGCGAAGAGCGGTTCGGGGCGCATCACCATTCCCGCTCCCCCGCCGTACGGGGCGTCGTCCACCACCCGATGCCGCCCGATGCCATGCTCGCGCAGGTCATGAAGCGTCACCAACAGGATTCCCCGCTCCACCGCACGGCCGATCACCGAGGTTCGGAGCGGCGCGTCGAAGAGCTCCGGGAAGAGGGTGACGACCTCGATTCGAAGCAGCGCGCCAGATCGGCCCATGGCGATCAGAGCTCCTCCGCCTCGTAGCGGACCACCATCCGGCCCGCGGCGAGGTCGATCGTGCGCACGACGTCGCGCAGGGCGGGAACGAGCAGCTCCCCGGACGGGCCCTCGATGCGGTATACCTCGTTCTCGCCGGCGCGGAAGATCTCGACGACCGTCCCCAGCTCGTTTCCCGCCTCGTCGACGGCCGCCATGCCGATCAGCTGGTGCCAGTAGTACGTGTCCGCCGGCAGCGGCTGGGCGGGAGCCTCGAGGTAGCGGCCGACAAGACGCTCTGCCGTGGCGCGATCCGAGATCCCCTCCAGGCGCAGGACCGGCACGCGCCCGCCCCAGCCCATCTCGACGACTGTCCGCGGGGTGGCCTCTTCCTCGACCCAGAGCTTCTCGCCGGGCGCCAGCCGCTCCGGGTGGTCGGTGAGGGCCTCGATCCGCAGCGAGCCGGCGAGACCCTTCGCACCGAGGACGCGTGCAACCGCCAGGCGCTCAGTCGTCGCCGACGATCTCCAGCTCGACGTGCCGGCCGTCGCGCGCGCCCATCACCCGGAGCAGGCTGCGGATGGCGTTGGCGATGCGGCCGTCGCGGCCGATGATGCGGCCCATGTCGCCCTCCCCCACCTTGAGGGTCAGCGTGACTTCGTCGTCGGCCTCGCTCATCTCGACGACGACGGCGTCCGGATCGTCGACGAGGGAGCGCGCGACATACTCGAGGAAGGCCTTCACTCGGTCGCCTCGGCAATCGGAGCCGCTTCAACGTCGGCAGCTGGCTCGGCGGCAGCTGGGGCGGCGGCAGCTGGCTCGTCGGCAGCTGGCTCGTCGGCAGCTGGCTCGTCGGCAGCAGTGGCCTTGGCCGTCGCTTTGGCGACCGCCTTGCGCGAGCGCTTCGGCTTGGGAGCCGGGGCTTCGGCGGCGGCTGGCTGGGCGGACGGCACGCTGCCATTCAGCTTGATCAGCTTCGCCACCGTGTCAGAGGGCAATGCCCCCTTGCCCACCCACACGGCGAGGCGCTCGGCGTCGATCCGCACCGTCGCCGGCTTGGTCAGCGGGTCATAGAAACCAAGGATCTCGAGTGCGCGGCCGTCTCGCGGGCGGCGACTGTCGATGGCCACCACCCGATAGCTCGGCCGCTTGGTGGCTCCCACCCGCGAGAGCCGAATGCGTACTGCCAAGAGTCTTCTCTACCTCTCTGCTGTGTGGCGGCAGCGATCTGCCGATCCGAATGCGCTCATGCGTCGATGGCGCTCGCCCGCCAGACTCTCATCTGAGGGTCAGGACGCCGTTGATCTCCAGCCGATCGTCGTTGACCGATGCGCTGATCGCCAGCTCGCCGATCTGGTGGAGGATATCGCGAAGTTCGCTTCCGAGGTCGAAGATGCCGGCCAGGCCATCGGCCAGGCTCGCAAGATCGGCCCAGACTTCGTTGCCGGCGCGCCCCCCTGCGAGCTCGAATGGCCGCCCGTAGCGACCGTCGCTGGCGAGCGTGGTTCCGGCGGCATGCGCCTCCAGCGCCGCCGCGACATCGTCCGCATCAAGGCCGATCAGCACGACCCCATCCAGCTCGGCGTAGGCCACCGAGCCGATCCCCGGCACGACGATGGTCGTCACCGAGGTGCCCGCGACCGGTTGCGCGCTCGTCTGCGACCCGCGGCTGGCGAGTGCGCTCCGCACGCGCTCGAGGCCCTGGTGGGCGGCTGCCGAATCCGCGGGATGAAGGATCAAGTCGCCGTGCGGACCGTCCGCCGCGACGCGCTCGATCGCGAGAGCCGCCTCACCATCAAAGAGTGGCAGCAGGTCGCGATCGATGTTGATGCCGAGACCGAGGCTGGCGATGGCACGCAGTTGGTTCAGGGCGTCCGCGGCGGGACGGAATGCGGCGTCCGCGCTCAAGGCCGCCTCGAGGTCGGCAAAGCTCTGCGCCAGTCCGAACAGGCTGAGCTCGGCGCTCGTCGTACGCGGCATCCAGGCCGCCAGGCTCGACGTCTCCACTCCGAGCTTGAACGCGGCGCGGGCATCGTTGCTGGCCGCCCGTGCGTCGAAGATCGCCGTCCCGCCCAGATGCAGGCCATCCGCCTCGGCGGTGACGGCCAGCGCCGCCGCTCCGTAGCCACCGAGCAGCGTGCCGCGCCCGAGCCCAGCCAACCCTGGCAGGTCGACCCAGACGGAGGCGAGGTGATCGCTCGCCACCTGGCGCATGGCGGCCGCGAACTCGGGGCGGTCGGCCAGCGACGGGGCCACGTCGGCGTCCGCGTCGATGGCGGCGCGCAATCGTTCCGGGGTGTTCGCGACGACAAGCAGGCCGTCGAGCAGCGCATAGCTCGCCGCCTGGCCGGTCATCACCTCGTGGCCGCGGTACGTCTCCTTGGTGAGGGTCAAGCCGATCGACGCGAAGACGCGTGGCAGCGCCGCACGAGCCGCGGCTGCATCCTTGACGGCGGCCAGCACGAGGAGCTGTAGGGCCCCTCCGCCTACGGCCGGCGCGGCTGCGACGGCGACCTGGGCCCCGAGCCACGGCCGCAGGTCGGCTGCGTAGTCGATCCTCGCCTGGCCCAGAAGCCGCTGGGCGACCTCGTCGATCTTCTCGCCGAGCGCGGCCGGGTCCCCGAAGCCCCGCAGCTGGCCGAGCAGCCCGAAGAGGTTCAGCTGCTGGCCGGCGGACGGCTGCAGGTAGACGTTGACGTAGACCGCCGCATCGTCAGGGACCGCCCGCGCCGCTCGATCGGCGGAGGCCGAGAAGAGGAGCAGGTAGCCCCCCACCACGGCTCCCATGAGCGCGACGAGCAACGCGGTGATGGCGACGACGAGGCGCCGCATGCCGGCTAGCCGCCCAGGATGCTGCGCAGCCCGCCCGCGCTCCGCGGCAGCCGCCCCGAGCCGAGCTGGCGCATCAGGCGTTGCATCTCGCTGAACTGCTTGAGAAGCCGGTTCACATCCGCCGGAGTCGTCCCGCTGCCGGCCGCGATGCGGCGCCGGCGGCTGGCCTTGATCAGCTCGGGGTGGCGCCGCTCGCCCGCCGTCATCGAATCGATGATCGCCTCGATCCGCTTGAGCTGGCCGTCATCGACCGCCTGCTGCGCGGCACCGGCCAGCTGGCCAGCGCCCGGGATCATGCCGAGCAGCTGTCCGATCGGCCCCATCTTCTTGACCTGGGCCAGCTGGCTCCGGAAGTCGTCGAGCGTGAAGCGCGAATCCATCAGTCGCTGGGCGACGCGTTCCGCCTCTGCCTGGTCGACCGTCTCCTGCGCGCGCTCGACGAGCGAGAGGATGTCCCCCATGCCGAGGATCCGCTGCGCGAGGCGATCGGGATGGAACGGCTCGAGCCCATCGGTCCGCTCGCCGGTGCCGATGAAGGCGATCGGCAGGCCGGTGACGCTCCTGATGCTGAGCGCCGCGCCTCCGCGCGCGTCGCCATCCATCTTGGTCAGGATCAGCGCCGTGAGCGGCAGTCGATGATGAAACGCCTCGGCCACCTTGACCGCGTCCTGGCCGGTCATGGCATCCACGACGAGCAGGGTCTCCGCCGGCGTGACCGCGCCGGCGAGGCGGACGAGCTCGTCCATCATCGGCTCATCCACGTGGAGGCGCCCCGCGGTGTCGAGCAGGACCACGTCGAGGCCACGCTGCTTGGCCTGCTCCATGCCGGAGCGAGCGATCTCAAGCGCGGGCGTCCCCGCCGGTCGGGTATGGACCTCCACCCCGACCTGGTCGCCGAGCGACACGAGCTGGTCCACCGCCGCCGGCCGATAGACGTCAGCCGCCACCAGAAGCGGCCGGTGTCCGTCCCGGCGCAGCCGCACGGCAAGCTTGGCCGCGGTCGTCGTCTTCCCGGATCCCTGCAGGCCGACCAGCATCACGAGGCTCGGCGTGCCATCGAGCCGCAGGAGGTGACGCTCGCCGCCGAGGATCTCCACCAGCTCGTCGTGGACCGCCTTCACAACCTGCTGGCCGGGATTGACTCCGGTCAGCACGTCGGCGCCCAGGGCACGCTCACGGACGCGGGCGACGAAGTCCTTAACGACTCGGAAGTTGACGTCCGCCTCGAGCAGGGCGAGCCGAATCTCGCGCAGCGCCACATCGAGGTCGGCCTCGGTGATCTTGGCCTTGCCCCGCAGGCGATCGACGACGCCCTGCAGGCGTGCGGAGAGCGATTCGAACATGGATGGACCGATGCGGGTTCTCATCGCGATGGCCGGCGGCCGCGCGAGACGGCTGCCCATTCTAGGCGGGCCGGCAGCGGGCAGCAATCAGCTCAGCAGCCACTCCACGTAGGCCTGCGGATCGAACGGAGCGAGCGAGTCGAGCTCCTCGCCGACCCCGGCGAAGACGATCGGCAGGCCGAGCCGATCGGCGATGGCCACCGCGATGCCGCCCTTCGACGTGCCGTCCAGCTTCGTCAGGACGATCCCGGTGACGCCTGCCTCGCGGCTGAACGCCTCCGCCTGGGAGAGGCCGTTCTGGCCGGTCGTCGCGTCGAGGACGAGGAGGACGTGGCGCGGCTGGTCCGGCAGGCGACGCTCGATCACCCGCCGGATCTTGGCCAGCTCGGCCATCAGCTGCACTTTGTTCTGCAGCCGCCCGGCGGTGTCGACGATGACGACGTCGATCCCGCGCGACTCCGCGGCCGCCAGGGCGTCGAATGCTACGGCGCCCGGGTCGGCGCCCGGACGCTGCGCGATCACGGGCACGCCGACCTGCTCGCCCCACAGCCGGAGCTGCTCGATGGCGGCGGCACGGAAGGTGTCGGCTGCGGCCAGGACCACGCTGCGGCCGTCGCGCACGAAGCGCGCGGCCAGCTTGGCGATCGTGGTCGTCTTGCCCGAGCCGTTCACGCCGACCACCAGCATCACGGCGGGGGCCGGACCGATCTCGAAGGTGCCGCTCCCGACGCGCTCCAGGCGCGCGCGGATCTCATCCGCCAGCGCCCCGCGCACGGTCTCGCCGCTCGCCGACGCGCCGGCCCGCTCCTGGGTCGCGGCCAGGAGGCTCGCCGTGGTCTCGGCGCCCACGTCGGCGGCGACGAGCGCCTCCTCCAGCTCGTCCCAAGTGGCAGCGCTTACGGAGGCGAGTCCCAGCAGCGCACGCAAGCGGCTCCCGAGCCCGCCGGGCCGTGGCCGTAGCCCAAGGCCCGTCGGCTCGCGCCGCGGGCGTTGCATCAGGAGACCGCCACCTCGACCGGCAGGTCGGCAAGGCGCAGCGAGAGGAGCCGTGACACGGCGGCATCGGTCATCGTCACGCCGTAGATCGTGTCGGCAGTCTCGATCGTCGCCCGGTTGTGCGTGATCACCACGAAGTCGATCGTCTGTGCCAGGAGGCGCAGAGCGTCGGCGAATCGGCCGATGTTCGCCTCGTCGAGCGCTGCGTCCACCTCGTCGAGGATGCAGAACGGGACCGGGTTCACGCTCAGCATGGCGAAGAGCAGGGCCACCCCGGCCAGCGCGCGTTCGCCACCGGAGAGCATCGCCAGGCGCTGCGACCGCTTGCCCGGCGGCTGAACCGCGATCTCGATCCCGCCGGGCGCCTCACCATCCGCGTCGCTCATCTGCAGCGAGGCCGATCCGCCGGCGAAGAGGAGGCGGCAGAACTCGTCGAACTTGGCTCCGATGGCGACGAACGCGGCGTTGAACTGGTCGGCGATCTCGGCGTCGAGGCGTGCGATCAGCTGCTCGGTCGAGGAGCTGGCGGCAACCAGGTCGGCGTCCTGCCGAACCAGCGTCTCGAGGCGCTCCGCCAGCTCGCGATGCTCATCGATCGCGAATGGGTTCACCGAGCCGATCTGCGACAGCGTGCGCCGAACCCGGCCCAGCTCCTCCTGGATCGTCTCGAGTGGTGCCCCCGCGTCGATCTCCGCGGTGGACGGAGGCTCGCCCACGGCCTCTGATCGATCGGCGGCGGGGAGCGACTCAATCGCAAGATCCCGCTCGCGGCCGATGGCGACCAGCTCGTCCTCCTGCCGCTGCGCTTCGAGCGCCGCGGATTGGACGTCACGCTCGAGCTCGGCCTGGCGCGCCGCCGCGCCGCCCCTCGCCCGTTCGCGCTCCAGGAGATCGCCCCGTACCCGATCGCGCTCAGCGTCGGCCGCGTCGCGCTCTGCGGTTGCCGCCTCCACCGCAGCCGCGGCAGCGGCAGCGTCATGCGAGCCGGCACCGCGCTCCCGCTCCCGGGCGGCCAGGGCCTCGCGATCGGCGGCCAGTGCCGCGCTGATCTGGTCGCGCCGCGCGGCGAGGATCGCGCGCTCGAGGGGCGCCCCGCGTTGCCCGGCGTCGCTGGCGTTGGCCGCCGCCTGCGCCTCCTGCCATGCCGCGCGGAGCTCATCACGTTGCGCCGCGCGCGCTTCGCGATCCCGCTGGGCCGCCGCGGCGGCTGCCTCGAGCGTCGCGAGCTTCACGTCTGGCGACGGCGGCACGGCTCCGGCCACGACCGTTTCTGGCACCTGAGCGGTCGCCAACTCGGCGGTCAGGGCGCGCTCCATCTCACGCGCGCGCTCGAGGCTCTCGGCAGCCAGCGCGTGGGCCGCTCGACTGAGCGATGCACGCAGCTCGGCCTCGGACCGCACGCCGAACGCCTCCTCGCGCTCCCTGCGAGTCTCGGAAGCGGCGACCAGCGCCTGGCCGGCAGTCTCGCCGGCGGCGGCCGCGTGGCGGTCGAGCTCCTCGACGAGCCCCCCCAGCTCGCGACGACGGGCGTGCCGCCGCGCCGCCTCGCCGGCTGCCTCATCGGCGCGACCGCGGACCACCACCAGCCCGCGCTCGTCGGCGAGGTCCCCGTCGGGCGTCACGGCGCACCACCCGGGTGGGAGCGCCCGCCAGCCGGACAGGAGTGCCGCGAGGTCCGGGGCCAGGGCGGCGCGCGCAAAGAGTCGTGGTGCCGAGGAGAGGCCGATCCAGTCGGCGACGGTCGTGGAAGCCCCCACCGCCTGGAGCGCGGCCGCCCGTCCCGAATCGTCCGCGGGAACGTCGCCGGTCAGCAGGCGAGCCGATCCACGGGCATCGGCGGCGTGGACGACGGCGAGGCCATCCTTCCACAGGAGCGCCTGCTCAAGCTCGCCGCCGACCAGCGCCTCGATCGCCGGCCATGCCTCGCGCGGAGGATTGATCGCGTCCATCAGGCGGCGCCAGCCGGCGCTGGCAAGCCTCGATCCCAGCCGCGAGCCGCTCTCCGCCCGCTCGAGCAGCGATTCGAGCTCGGCGCGCAGCCCTCCGGCGCGTTCTGCAAGGGCCGTCGCCTGCGCGCGGGCGTCGTCGGCCCGCTTCTGCGCGTCGTCGCTGGCCAGGGCCGTCGCGTCCGAGAGCCCGATGGCGTCAGCCTCGGCCGCCAGCGCGCGCTGAAGGTCGGCCGCCGCTGTCTCGACCGCCTCCTCGGACTGCCGCGTCGCCTCTACCGCCTCATGCAGCTCCTCCTGGATCCGCTCGGCGCGCATCGTGGCGCGCGCCAAGGCCTCGTCCCGGCGTGCCGCCTCGGCGATCGAGGTCCCGGCGCGCGCCCGCGCGGCGGCCAGCGCCTCCTCGGCGGCAAGCGCGGCGCGATCGGCCGCATCGAAGACCTCGGCCGCCGACCGCCAGAGGCGCTCTGCCTGCCTGGCCGCTTCCCATGTCGCCTCCGCATCCGAAACCGTCGTTGGCGCTGCCGCCGCCAGCGTCCGCTCGATGCCGTCGAGCTCGTTCTGCGATCGCGCGATGCCTGCCGCGAGGTCGTCGTAGCTGCGAGCCGCGGCATCGGCCCGTGCCTCCGCGCGGATGAGCGCCTCGCGGGCAGCCTCTCGCCGCTCGGATGCGTCGCGGGCCGCCGACTCCGCGGTCCAGTAGGCCGCTTCGGCGGCCGCGATCGCGTCGCGACCGACCGCCTCCTCCGAGCGGAGCGCCTCGAGGGCGGCGTCGGCCGCGGCCTTCCGTCGCCGCGCCTCGCCGAGGGCCGTCCGCGCGGCGAGCTCCCGGCGGCGATGGACCTCGACGACCAGGGTCCGCGCCCGAATGCCCAGCGCGTCGTGCTCCTGCTGGTGCTGGGCCTGCTGCGCCAATCGGCGCACCTGCGGCTTGAGCTCGCCGATGAGGTCGCCGACCCGGGTCAGGTTGTCGCGAGCCCGAGCCAGGCGGCCGAGCGCCTCGTTCTTGCGGACCTGCAGGTTCTTGACGCCGGCCGCCTCCTCGAAGAGCTGGCGGCGCTCCTCCGGACGGAGCGAGAGCGCGGCGTCCACGGTCCCCTGCCCCACCACCACCAGCTCGTTGGCGCCGAGCCGGCCGCCCGCCAGCAGCTCGACCACGTCACGCAGTCGGCTGCGAGCCCCGTTGATCAGGTACTCCGTCTCGCCGGACCGATACGCACGACGGCCGATGGAGACCTCCCTGAAGTCGATCGGCAGCCACCCGTCGCTGTTGTCGAGGGTCAGGATCGCCTCCGCCATCCCCTGCGGCCGGCGCGCCTCACTGCCGGCGAAGATCACGTCGTCGGCTCGGCGGGTGCGGAGCGAGCGGTTCGACTGCTCGCCCAGGACCCAGCGTACGGCATCGGCCATGTTGCTCTTCCCCGATCCGTTCGGACCGATCACCGCGGTCACTCCACGCTCGAATACGAAGCGCGTCGGATCGGCGAAGGTCTTGAAGCCGTGAAGCCGCAGCTCCTTCAGACGGCTCACAGCGCGTCGCCGGGGGGTGGCGATCGGTCCACCAGCTGGGTGAGGGTGGCCGCCGCCGCGTCCTCCTCGGCGCGTTGGCGGCTCGACCCGTGGCCCATCCCCAGCGGGCGCCCGTCGACGATCGCCGAGACGGTGAAGGCATGGCGATGCGACGGCCCGCTGACCTCGACCAGCTCGTAGCGCGGCTTCTGGTGGTGGTGCCGCTGCGTCCACTCCTGGAGCCGGCTCTTGGCGGACTTGGGGGGCTCGGCGCCGCTGTTCGGGATGACGAGCGCCCCGAAGATGCGGCGCAGCCAGCGCTGGGTGCGCCCGAACCCCTCCTGGACGAAGAGCGCGCCGGCAAGTGCCTCGAAGGTGGCTGCCAGCAGGGAGGGACGAGCCGCGCCCCCGGTGCCGGCCTCGCCTCGCCCCAGCATCACATAGCGGTCGAGGCCAAGCTCCAGCGCGATGGCGGCCAGCGACTCGCGGTTCACGAGCGCGGCGCGGCGGGCGGTCAAGAGGCCCTCGTCCTCCTCGGGAAAGCGGTCGTAGAGCAGGCGGCTGACGACCTGGCCGATGACGGCATCGCCAAGAAATTCGAGGCGCTCGTTGTGCCCCGGTGCTGCGCCCGGGTTCTCGTTGAGGAAGGAGCTGTGGACGAACGCCTGGCGAATGGCCTCCGGGTCCCGCAGGACGATTCCGAGTCGCTCACCCAGCTCGTCGATCCGCGGACTGGCCATGGGCTCCGATCGTGCCTACTGGTGCTCCTCGATGTAGTCGACCGCGTCGGAGACCTTCTGGATCTTCTCGGCATCCTCGTCGGAGATCTCCATGCCGAACTCCTCCTCGAGGCTCATGATCAGCTCTACGAGGTCGAGCGAGTCCGCATTCAGGTCCTCGACGAACGAGGCGGTCGGCGTGACCTCCTCCTCATCGACGCCCAGCTGCTCGACGATCAGCTTCTTCAGTCGGTCGAACGTGGTTCCGTCGGTCACCGTCAGGCTCCTCCAGGCGATGATCTGGCAACGCTTCCCAGGACGCCGTTCACGAGGCGGCGAGCCGCGTCCCCGGAGTAGGTCCGGGCAAGGGAAACGGCGTCGTGAATCGTCTCCCCGCTCGAGGTCGCGGCGGAGTATAGCACCTCCCATAGCGCGCTCCGGAGGATCGTGCGCTCGATTTTGCCGAGCTCGCTGACGGGGATCGCGGGGGCGAATTCGGCAATCCGCTCGTCGAGCGACGAGCGGTTCGCGATGACCCCGTCCACGATCCGGCGGGCGTGGGCGGCCACCTCGTCCTCGGTCGCATGCTCCTCCACCAGACGATGAAGCGCCGCGAGCGCCTGTGCCGGCCGGAACTCGTCCTCGAAGAGCGCGAGGAGCGCCAGCCGGCGCGCCTCCAGGCCGGGGCTGGGCCGCACCCGGTGGCGCCGCGAGGGCGCGCTGGTCAGGCGTCGCCTCCCGGCCCCGCCACGAGTGGCTCCGTACCGCCGGCGATCAGCTCGCCCGGGTCGCGACGGGTAAGGGCGGGATGCTCGCTCGTCCAATCGGCGATGAGCTGCGGGATGCGTTCGGTGGCCGCCTCGGAGGCGACCCGGATTGCGTTCTCGAGCATCCGGGCTCGCGCGCGGCCGTGGGTCACGATGCTCACCCCTCGCACCCCCAGGAGCGGGGCGCCGCCGTATCGCTCGTAGTCGAAGCGATGCTTCATGCGATCGAAGCCCGGCTTGAGCGCCAGCAGCGCCAGGGGGGCGATCGGTCCCTGCTGGAGGTCCGTGCGCAGGGACCGGAAGATGTAGCTGGTCAGCCCCTCGAAGAACTTGATCACGACGTTGCCCACGAATCCGTCGCAGACCACGACATCGGCGGCATGACCCACCATGTCGTTCCCCTCGACGTTGCCGATGAAGTTCAGGCCGCTCTCCTGGAGCCGCGGATAGGCCTCGCGCACGAGCGCGTCGCCCTTCTCCGCCTCCTCGCCGATGTTCAACAGGCCGACGCGCGGTCGCTCGACCTTCAGGACGTGCTCGGCGTAGATCGAGCCCATGACGGCGTAGTGCACGAGGTTGCTCGCGTCCGAGTCGACGTTGGCCCCGACGTCGAGGAGCAGGATCGGTCCACTGGCGGTGACGAGATGGGCAGCCAGAGCGGGGCGATCGATCCCGTCGATGCGGCCCAGGCGAACAACCGCGGCGGCCATGGTGGCGCCGGTCGATCCGGCGCTCACCAGCGCGTCGGCGAGACCGTCGCGGACGAGGTCGGTCGCCACGCGGATCGACGACCGGCGCTTGGCGCGCAGCGCCGCGGCGGGATGCTCCCCCATCTCGATCACCTCGGGGGCGTCGACGAACGAGACGCTCGCCGGGTGTCCGCGACCGAACTCGGCGATCTCGGCCTCGATTCGCGGCACGTCACCGACCAGGATCACATCGTCGGCGTGGGAGGCGGCGTACGTGATGGCGCCGCGAACGATCTCGCGGGGGGCGAAGTCGCCGCCCATCGCGTCGACCGCGATCCGCATCAGCCGCTCCGCGTCAGCGCTGGCCTTCGGCCGGCGCGGTTGGCTCGATCACGACCACCTCGCGGCCATCGTAGTAGCCGCAGGTCGCACACACGTGGTGCGCGAGCTTCAGCTCGTGGCAATGCGAACACTCGACCAGCGGGGGTGCGCCGATCGCCAGGTGCGAGCGCCGCTCGCCCTGCCGTGCCTTCGAGACCTTTCGCTTGGGGACGCCCACGCGCGACTCCTACACCGACGTATCAGGGGACGTCGCAGTATAGCCGCCGATCGGTCGCGAGGCGAGAGCGGGCCAGGCGTCAGTCGCGCAACTCTTCGAGCAGGCGCGCCAGTCCGGCAAGGCGCGGATCCGGCTCATCGCCAACGCAGTCGCAGCTCCCGACATCCATGTGGCGCCCGCAGCCAGGGCAGAGGCCCGGGCAGTCGGGTCGGCAGAGCGGATGCATCGGCTCGCTCAAGGCCAGCTCGTCGTGCAGGACCGGGGTGAGGTCGATCTGGTGCCGCGCGTCGATCGCCAGCGCCGCCTCGTTCGGTGCGAGGGGCGGCAGCGCGACGCCGCGCTGCGGATCGACGGTGGGCAGGAACTCCTCCGCCAGCGCCAGGTGGACCGTCTCCACGAACGGGTCCAGGCAACGCGAACAGGTGCGTCGCACGGGCGCGTCCACCGAGCCGCGAAGCAGGATCCCGCGATTGGTGCGCTGCAGGCGGATCTGGCCGTCGACCGGACCGGCCAGCTCCACGTCGGCGCCGACGCTCAGGTAACGGTCGCTCAGGGCAACCTCGCGGGTCGCTCCCGGCGGCTCCTGGAGCATGCCCGCGACGTTGAAGACGATCACGACCCGGCGACGGACCTCAGCGCCTCGGGCTCGTCCACGACCGGCAGCGGATCTGCCTCGTCGTTCACCCCGCGCGACGGGCGATAGCGCTCGTCGAGCATGTCGATCCCGCGCTTGATGCTGGTCAGCGCCTTGATGCACTCGCCCTCGAGCCGGATCAGGACGCCGGCGGCGTACTCGTCGCCGCCGCGGCGGATGTCCGCCGCCTCACGGGTCGCAGCCTCGATGATCTCCTCGGCGCGATGCTTGGCCATCTGCACCAGCTCGCGCTCCCCGAGCATGCGGGCGGCCTGCTCCTGGGCCCGGGCGATCACCGCTTCGCCTTCCTCTCGCGCGCGCTCGGTGATGCGGCCAGCCTCTTCGGTGATGCGCCGCGCCTGCGCTACCTCCGGGGGGACCGCCACCCGCAGCTGGTCGATCAATTCCAGGACCGCTGCCTGGTCGAGCACCACGTTGTTGGTGAGGGGTAGCTTCTTGGCGCTGGCGGCGAGCGACTCCAACCGCTCGACAAGGAAGATGATGTCCGTGGCTGAGACCTCCCGCGACGACTCGTTCGTGGCGCGGATTATAGACTCGCTCCGCCGCCCTCAGGCCCCCGACGAGAAGCGCGTGCGCAGCGCGGCGGCCACCGGCGCCGGCACCATGTCGTCGATCGCGCCGCCGAACTGGGCGACCTCCTTGGCGAGGCTGCTCGAGAGGTACCCATAGTCGAGCGCGGACATCAGGAAGACGGTGTCGACGCCCGGTTGCAGCTTGCGGTTGGTGTGCGCCATCTGGAGCTCGGCCTCGAAGTCGCTCACCGCGCGCAGCCCGCGGACGATGAAGCCGGCCCCATGGCCGCGCGCGAAGTCGACCGTCAGGCCGTCGAACCCGTCGACCTCGACGTTCGCGCCGAACTCGGCGACCGCCTTACTGATCTGGGCGATCCGCTCGTCGACGGCGAAGAGCGGCGACTTGCGCGGGTTGTTGAGGACGCCAATCACCAGCCGATCGAAGAGCGCGGCCGCCCGACGGGCGACGTCGAGATGCGCGTTGGTCATCGGGTCGAACGAGCCCGGGAAGACGGCGACGCGGCTCATCACTCCTCCACTCCATCGGCTTCGTCGGTCGCGGCCAGGAAGGTCAGGGTCGTCTCACCGAAGCGTCGCTCGCGCCAGCGGCCGAGTCCGGGCGCCTCGGGGATCGGTGTGCGCCAATGGTGCTTGACGACCACGGCTGCCCCCGGCGCGAGGCGCTCGCCCAGCCGCTCGAGCGGCGCGAGGATAGCACGCTCCTCGTACGGCGGATCCAGGAAAACGAGGCCGTAGCGATCCTCCGGCGGGTGCCCCAGGTAGCGCATGACGTCCACCGCATGGACCGATGCATGCTCACCCACCCCGGCCCGTTCCAGGTTCTCCCGGATGGCGGCGACGGCCCGGCGATCGTGCTCGACGAAGTCGCAGCTGGCGGCGCCCCGCGACAGGGCCTCGATCCCGATGGCGCCGCTGCCCGCGTACAGGTCGAGGACCCGTGCGTCGATGACGCGTTCGCCGAGGATCCCGAAGAGGGTCTCCTTGACGCGGTCGGTGATCGGGCGGGTGGCGCTGCCGCGGGGAGCGACGAGCGGCCGCCCGCGAGCGCTGCCGGCGATGACGCGCATCAGGCCGCGTCGCCCTCCTCCTCGGCCGAGGCGAGGTCGTCGCGCATGCGAACCAGCTCCGGCCGAGCGCTGAGCGTGGGGTCGGCCGCGACCAGGCGTCGCGCCAGGGCACCCGCGCGCTCGGCGAGGACGAGGTGGCGAGGCTCGAAGAGCGATGCGACGCGCAGCGGCGGCAGGCCGGACTGTCGCGTGCCGAGCACGTTGCCGGCGCCCCGCAGCCGGAGGTCGGCCTCGGCGATCGCGAACCCGTCGTTCGAGCCGCGCACCACCTCGAGGCGCTCCCGCGAGCGATCGTCGACGGCATCGCTGACGAGGATGCAGTACGACTGCTGCTCACCCCGGCCCACCCGTCCGCGGAGCTGATGCAGCTGCGCGAGGCCGAAGCGATCGGCGTCCTCGACCAGCATGACCGAGGCGTTCGGCACGTCGATCCCGACCTCGATGACGGTGGTCGCCACCAGCAGGTCGAGGTCGGCGGCCGCGAAGGCGGCCATCGTCGCGTCGCGAAGGTCTGCCCGCTGCTGCCCATGGACGAGGCCGATGCGGAGGTCGGGCAGCGCAGCTCGCAACCGCTCGAGCTCGGACTCGGCCGAGGCCGCGCTGAGCGCCTCGCTCTCGGCGACGAGCGGGACCACCACGAACGACTGCCGGCCCCCGGCCGCCTCCGAGGCGAGGAACGCCTCGATCCCCGGCATCGCCGATCGGGTGCGGAGCTCGGTGCGGATCGCGCGTCGCCCGGGCGGCATCTCGCGGATCGTGCTGATCGCCATGTCGGCGTAGAAGGTCAGCGCCAGCGTGCGCGGGATCGGGGTGGCGGTGAGCGCCAGCAGGTGGGGCTCGCGACCGGCCCCCTTGGCCTGGAGGGCGGCGCGCTGCGCCACGCCGAAGCGATGCTGCTCGTCCACCACCGCGAGGGCGAGCCGGTCGAACGTCACCGCCTCCGCGATCACGGCGTGCGTCCCGATCACGACTTCGGCCTCCCCAGCCTCGATCGCGTTGTGGATGCGGCCCTTGGCCGCCGCCGCCAGCGATCCCGACAGGAACTCGGCGCGAACCCCGAGTGCCTCGAGCAGCGGAGCCAGCCCGAGATGGTGCTGGCGCGCCAGGATCTCCGTCGGCGCCATGAGGACGCCCTGCCAGCCGGCACGCACGACACCGGCCAGCGCCACCGCCGCGACCGCCGTCTTGCCGCTGCCGACGTCGCCCTGCAGCAGGCGCCGCATCGGCTCGTCCGAGGCGAGGTCCGTGATGATCTCGTCGACCGCCCCGCGCTGGTCTCCGGTCAGGGCGAACGGGAGCGCCTCGAGCAGCGCCCCCAGCTCCTGTGGGTCGATGGCGACACTGGCCGACCGCTCGTCCGCGCGCGCCTCACGAGCCTGCGCCATGCTGAGCTGCAGCGCCAGCAGCTCGTCGAACGCCAGGCGGTCGAGCGCAGCCGGCACGTCCGCGGCCTCCTCCGGAAAGTGCGCGGCCCGGAGGGCATCGGCGAGGAGCGGGAGTTCGCCGCGCTCGGCTGGCTGGAGCGGGTCCTCGATCGCGGGCAACGCCCGCTCGAGCACGCGCGCCAGCAGCTCGCGGACGCGACGCTGGGTGACTCCACCGACCAGCCGGTAGATCGGGACGACGCGCGCGGTGTGGATCGACTCGTGCCCCACCGGTGAGAAGTCGGGCGACGTGAACTGCGGCCGCCAGCCGCGGAAGGTCACCTTCCCGCTCAGGACGACCTCGGCCCCCTGCTCCAGTCGGCGCTCGACGTAGCGCCGCCCGAACCAGATCGCCTCGGCGGTCCCGGTGTCGTCGGCCAGTTGGGCGATGACGCGCTGCGGGCGGCGGCCGAAGCCAGGCTCGATCTTGATGTCGGTCACCCTCGCGCGCGCCGACTGCTTCTCATCGGCGACGAGCTCGCCCAGCGGGCGCAGGTCGCTGAAGTCGTCGTACCGGAACGGGAGGTAGAAGAGCGCCTGCCGCGGGGTCACGATTCCGAGCCTGGCGAGGGCTGCGGCGCCGCGGGCCAGCTCGGGCAGGACGGCACGGATCGGCAGGTCGAGGCCGCCCGGGGCGAGGGGCACTGGGACGCGCCGCCCCGCAGATTGCATGGCCCGATCGTAGCGTGCTAGGATCGGCTCGTTCCGGCGACGCCGAGGGACGGTGCGCCGGTTCGTTCGTGAATGGAGACTCCCAACATGGCTCGAGCCTGCGACATCTGCGGCAAGCGGCCGATCACCGGCTGGAACCCCCAGTCGGTCGGCATGAACCGCAAGCGCGCGCTGCGCCGATGGCTGCCCAACCTGCAGCCGATGGTCGTGCAGCGCAACGGCTCGCCGGTGCGCATCAAGGCCTGCTCCCGCTGCATCCGGACCGCCGAGAAGGTCTGACTCAACCCTCCGCGGCGGAATCCAGGACGAGCGTGAACGGGCCATCGTTCACCACCTCGAGCTCCATCTCCGCCCCGAAGCGCCCGGTTGCCACGGTACGGCCACTCGCTCGCAGGCGCTCGACGAAGCGGTCGACCATCGGCTCCGCCAGATCAGGCCGCGCGGCCGCCGCAAAGCCCGGCCTCCGGCCCCGCCGCAGGTCTGCCAGCAGTGTGAACTGGCTCACGACCAGGAAGGCGCCGTCAACCTCATCGATCGCCAGGTTCGTCCGGCCGTCGGCATCCTCGAAGTAGCGAAGGCCGAGGAACCGGTCCGCCAGACGATCGACGAGCTCGGCGGTGTCCCCCACCGCGATCCCGACGAGGACGGCCGCGCCGCGGCCGATCGCGCCGAGCACAACCCCATCGGCGCGCACCTCGGCCCGGCTGACCCGCTGGATGACGAGGCGCACGCGGTCAGGAGCCCGGCGAGGGCTCGGCGCTGGTGATCGGCCCCGACGCCTCGCCGTCGCGTGGCGGACCGAGCGCTGACTCCGTGAAGCGGGCCGACGCGTTCCAGATCATCCAGCCCTGTGCGCCGTTGTC
This sequence comes from Candidatus Limnocylindria bacterium, assembly GCA_036564495.1. Taxonomy (GTDB): domain Bacteria; phylum Chloroflexota; class Limnocylindria; order QHBO01; family QHBO01; genus CF-167. Next base: position 30,301 of record DATCOX010000028.1, on the reverse strand, counting down.
GGCGGCCGCCTTCATCTCCTGCAGCACCTGCGCGGCGGTGTAGGGCGGGAACGGCCCGAAGCCGAAGTCCTGGATCCACGGGCGGATCACCATGCGGAGGCCCACGCGCTCCTTGTTCATGAGCTTGAGCGTCTTGTCGATCACGTCATACGGGTGGTCGTTCGGATTGGCGAAGCCGAACGTGTAGGGCCCGTAATGGCTCGGATAGACCATCGGCGAGAAGTAGTCGACGTACGGCATGATCACCTCCGGCCGCTGCCCGATCCCCTGGTCGTCGGTGGCGATGAAGCTGATCGGGAAGACGTCCGCGGAGAAGAAGGCCCGCTTCGTCAGCAGCGCGTCCGAGACGACCCGGAAGAGGCGCCGGATCGCCGGCAGGCGGAACGACTGGGTGTTCGGCAGGTTCGTGTCGGCGACGGCATAGTCGCCGTCGCTGAAGAAGCGCACGTAGTCGAGCTGCACCTCGTCGAAGCCCTTGTCGGCGAGGTCCCCGGCGAGCGCGGCGATGTACTGGGCCACGCCGGCGTTGTAGGGGTCGAGCCAGATGCCGCCGCGGTAGTCCCGCCACGGCTTGCCGGTCGCGGCGTTCATCACCGCCAGGTCGGGCCGAGCCTTGCCCAGCGTGTTGTCCTTCATGACCACCATGCGGGCGATCGTGTAGATGCCGCGCGCCTTGAGCTTCGGCAGCAGCTCATCGAGCTGGAAGAGCGGATGCTCGACGACCGCGCTGACCGCCTTTGCCGCCGGCAGGTCGGTCGCCCAGTAGAGGGTGCCGGCCGTCTCCTTGACGTCGATCACCATCGCGTTGACCTCGGTCTTGTCGATCAGGGCGAGCAACGCGTCGAGCCGCCCGGTCCCCTCGAAGATCGCCGACGGGGCGTAGAGGGCGCGCGCCGTGAACGGCGTCAGCGCCACGTCCTTGGTCATGCGCGCGTCGATCGGGATCACCCCGAGCCGATAGCCGGGCATCTTGTAGATGAGCGTCCCATGCTCGGGGACGCCGGCGAGCTCGTACTGTCCCTGCGCGTCGGTCACTGCCAGCTGGGTCGAGCCTTCGACGAAGACGCGGACGCCGGCGATCGGCTTCGCGTCAGCATCGGTCACCGCTCCGGTCACCAGGTTGGGTCGCAGTGAGATGGCCAACCCTTTCTCGTCGGGAACCGTCCCCGTGCCGGTGTCGAACCCGTCGGCACTGGCTTCGACCTTCGCGCCGCTGAGCGCGATGATCGTGGCCGTGCCGTCCGCACCGGTGGTTGCGGTGCTGCCGCCCGATCGCAGCACGGCATGCGGGACCGGTGCCTGGTTCGTCCGATCCACGACCGTCACCACCACCTCGCGCGGGGGCTGAGGGGTGGGGCTCTCCTTGGGACCGGGTCCGGCACAGCCGATCAGCAGCACGCTAACCAGCGCCATCGCCGCGAAGGAGCGGGCGCGGCGTCCGAGGCTCATGCGACCTCCGCCGCGCCGCGGAGCGCCTGGACCGTCGGCCCCAGGTCGCCCTCGATCCCGAAGAGGGCAGATCCCGCCACCATGATCTCTCCCCCGGCGGCGTGCGCCGGCCCGATCGTATCGAGGTGCACGCCTCCGTCGACCCCGATCGGCACGGAGAGGCCGCGATTTGCGATCTCGTCCCGCAGACGCGCCATCTTGGGGAGGACCTCGGAGAGGAATGCCTGCCCGCCGCGCCCGGGATGGACCGTCATCACCAGCAGCAGGTCGAGTGCGTCGAGATACGGGAAGACGGCCTCGGCCTCGGTCTCCGGGTTGATCGCGAGTCCCGCGCCGCGGCCGTATCCGTGGATCGCGCCGATCACCTCGGCTGCGTCGTCCTCGGCCTCGACGTGGGCCACGATCAGGTCGCTCCCCGCGTCGGCAAAGGCGCGGGCATGGCGCAGCGGCTGCGAGACCATGAGGTGGGCGTGGTACGGGACCGATGCGAACGGACGCACCGCCTCGACCACGGCCGGGCCGATGGTGATGCTCTCGACGAAGTGGCCGTCCATCACGTCGATGTGGATCGAGTCCACGCCGCCCTCGACTGCGCGGCGAACCTCCTCGCCAAGACGAGCGTGGTCGGCGTTCAGCAGGCTGGCGCTGATCTGCACCGGTCGCGTGCTCACGCCGATGCCACCGGCAGCGGCGTCCCGATCGGCCTGCCGGCGAGCTGGGCGTGGAGCTGGCCGCACGCGGCCTCGATCTCGCGTCCCCGGGTGTCGCGCACGGTGACCGGGACGCCGGCGCGCTGGATCGTGGAGGCGAAGGCTCGCACCCCGGCTACGTCGGTCCCGCTCCATCGGGAGCCCGGCGTCGGGTTGAGCGGGATGAGGTTGACGTGGCACAGCCAGCCGCTCGCCAGGGTGGCCAGGCCGGTTGCCTGCTCGAGCGTGTCGTTCATCCCGTCGATGAGGACGTATTCGAGGCTGACCCGGCGTCGGGTCCGATCGGCGAAGCGGCGTCCGGCGGCCACGACCTCGGCGACCGGCCACTTGCGGTTGATGGGGACAAGCTCGTCGCGCAGGTCGTCGCTTGCCGCATGCAGGCTGATCGCGAGGTTGACCTGGGGCAGCTCGTCGACCATCCGCTCGATCCCCGGCACGACGCCGGATGTGCTCACCGTGATATGCCTCGCCCCGATCCCCAGCCGATCCGGGTCGTTGAGCAGGCGGACCGCGGCGAAGACCCGGTCGACGTTGTTCAGCGGCTCGCCCATGCCCATGAACACGATGTTGTAGTGGCTTCGACCACCTCCCGGTCGCCAATCCGCGCCAAGGGCCAGCCAAGGGTCCCGATGCCAGTGCAGCACCTGGTCCACGATCTCCCCCGAGGAGAGCTGCCGCCCGAAGCCCGCCTGGCCGGTTGCGCAGAACGGGCAGCCGACCGCACAGCCCGCCTGCGAGCTGATGCAGACGGTGGTGCGTCCCGGTCGGCCGCCGCGACCCGCGTACCGCATCAGCACCGACTCGATGCGCTGGCCATCGGCCAGCTCGTGCACGGCCTTTGCGGTCAGACCCCCATCCGCCACCAGGGTGTGGCTGCCGACGATCGACGAGAAGCGGTACCTCTCGGCAACCGCCGCGCGCAGTGGCCGCGGGAGATCGGTGAGGTCGTCGAGGCTCTCGACGGTCGGCCGGTGTGCGCCGGCGAGGATCTGGTCGGCCCGATACGCGGGCTCACCGCGGGCGGCGAGCCACGCGGTGAGCGATTGCTGATCGACCTCGCTGATCGCCGGCTTGGTCCCGGCGCGTGGCCCTTCAGTCACGACGCCCGATGATCAGGCTCAAGTAGTACAGGAAGGTGAGCAGGGCCGCCAGCGCCGCGGCGACGTAGGTCCATGCCGCTGCCTTGAGCACGTCGCGGGCGCCGACCTGGCGCTCGCCGCTGATCCCCAGGCTGCTGACGAAGGCCAGCGCCTTGCCCGATGCCCCGATCTCGACCGGAAGCGTCAGGAAGGTGAAGACGACCGCGGCCCCGAACGCGATGAGGCCGACCCAGGCCAGCCCCAGCAGGTTGGTCCAGAGGCCGCCGATGATCAGCCAGGGCGCAATTCCGGAGCCGAGCTGGACGGCCGGCACGATCGTCTGGCGCGCTGCCATCCACGGGTCGCGCTCGCGATCCTGCAGGGCGTGACCCACCTCGTGGGCGATCACCGCCGCGGCCGCGACCGAGAGGGTGCCCGAGCCGGCGGGAAATCCCACCGTACGATCGCTTGGGTCGTAGCGGCCGAGCTGCTGGTTGCCTGCCACCGCCGAGCTCACGTGGAGCACCTTGTTACGAGGGTCGTAGTTGTCGGTCAGCTGACCGGGAATAGGCTCGATCTTGACATCGGTGAGCCCCTGCCGGTCGAGCAGCCGGCGGGCGAAATCGAAGGCTGACAGGTTGATGCCGGAGTCGACCTTCGACCACTTGGCATAGGTCGAGCGAACGCGCCACGCCGCCCAGCCGGTGATCGCGATGCTCGGAAGCATGACCAGCAGGACGTAGGGCAGGAAACTACCCATGGTGTTTGGTGCTACCTCCTTGGAAGCGCGCCGAGTATAGCCGAGCCTCCCTTTCGCCTCCGTGAAGCCGAGGTGAAGATGGCGCTACTCCGGGGCCGGTCCGCCACCCAGCAGAACGTGCTCGCGGGGGATGCCCCGGCGCCACGCATCGGCCGGCATCGCGGGGCGCCCCTCCGGCTGAACCAGGTCCAGCGCGAGCGCTCCCTGGCCGCACGCGACCAGTGGTGGCTCACCGGGGAGCAGCATGCCGACCAGCGGGCCGTCGACGCCCGCGACGGCGTGCGCGGCGCGGATGTGGAGCCGTCGCCCGTCGAGCGTGGTCCAGGCTCCCGGCCACGGCTGCAGGGCGCGGACGCGCCGGTCGACGACCGCCGCCGGCTGCTTCCACTCGATCCAGCCGTCGCTGCGATGGAAGGGTCGGATCATGGTGGCGAGGCGCTCATCCTGGCGCGTCGTTGCGATCGGGCCGGCGGCCCAGGCCTCGAGCTCCGGCGGCACTTCCTGCGCAGCGAGCCGGGCCAGCTGCCCCTCCAGCTCGGGCGTCGTCTCCCTGCCGGTCAGCGAGACGCGCCACTGCTTCACCAGAGGACCCGCATCCAGCTCCTCGGTCATGACCATCAGCGTCACACCGCCCTCGGCGTCTCCGGCGAGGATCGTGGAGGCGACCGGCGCCGCCCCGCGATGACGGGGCAGCAGCGAAGGGTGGACGTTGAGGGGCGGCCGGGCCGCCACCTGGAGCATGTCGGCCGGGACCAGCTGACCGTAGGCGGCCAGGAGCAGGCCGTCCGGGGCAAAGGCCCGCAGGAGCGCTCGTCCCTCGTCGGAGCGGATCCGGCGGGGCGTCTCGACCCGGATGCCGTGCTCGCGGGCCCACGCGGCGACCGGAGAGGGACGTGGCTGCAGGCCACGCCCGGCCGGTCGATCCGGCTGGCTGACGACGAGCAGGTCGTCGCTCAGCTCAGGCAGTCGCGAGAGGAGCGGGACGCCGAACGAGCCGGTGGCGAGGAAGGTCAGGCGGCCGAGGGTCGGCACTAGATCGCCGCGGTCGTCGGTTCCTCCACCTCGCTCGGATGGTCGCTGACGCGGACCAGCTCTTCGAGCGAATCGAGGTAGTCGATGTAGAGGACCCCGTTGAGGTGGTCGATCTCGTGCTGCAGCGCACGCGCGAAGAGCTCGTCGCCCTTGACGCGGAACTCCTTGCCGTGCCGATCCCGCGCCTTGACCGTCACCTTGGCGTGGCGATGCACCTCGGCCACGAAGCCCGGGACGGAGAGGCAGCCCTCCCAGTCGATCACCTCGCCGCTGGTACGCACGATCTGCGGGTTGATCAGCTCGGTGACCTTCTCCTGGAGCTCGATCACCGCGACCTGCAGCGGCACGCCGATCTGGTTGGCCGCCAGGCCGATCCCGGGCGCATCGCGCATCGTCTCGACCATCTCCGCCAGCAGCCGATGCAACGAGGTGTCGAAGTGGGTCACCTTCTTGGCGCGCTGATGCAGGGTCGCCTCGTCGGCGATGAGAATCGGTCGGATGGCCATCGCCCGCATTGTACCGATCCGATACGCCTGTCCAGCCGGCCGGAGCCAGCGCCTAGAGGAGCGATTCGGGATCGACGTCGATCGCCACGCCGGCCGGAACGCGCTCGAGCGCCGCGGCGCGAACGGCCTCGTCACGTGCCCGAAGAACGACCTGAAAGCGCCAGCGTCCCGCGCGGCGCGGGACGTACGACGGAAGCGGCCCATGGACCTCCACGCCGGGCAGGGCCACGGCCGTCGCGGCATCGCGGCCCCGCGCCTCAGCCCGTCCCCGGTCCGGATCGGCCACGAGCAGGCGGGCCAGCACACAGGCGGGCGGGTACCCGAGCAGGCGGCGACGGGGCAGCTCCTCGTCGGCGAAGCCGTCGACGTCCATCCGGCTTGCGGCCCGGATCGCGTAGTGCGCGGCTGCGTAGGTCTGGATCAGGACTCGACCGGGCTGCTCTCCCCTGCCGGCCCGCCCGGCGACCTGCGCCAGCAGTTGGAAGGTCCGCTCCGGTGCCAGGTAGTCGGGGAGGTTGAGGGTCACGTCGGCGGCGATCACCGCCGCCAGGGTCACGCTCGGCAGGTCGAGCCCCTTGGCAGCGAGCTGCGTCCCGACCAGCACGTCGACGCGCCCGTCGCGGAAGTCGTCGTAGATCGCTTCGAAGCCACGCCGCGCGGCCAGCGCGTCGGAGTCGAGACGCGAGACGCGGAGATGCGGAAACCTGGCCCGCAGCTCGGCCTCCACGCGCTGCGTCCCCGCGCCGAAAAAGCGGATCCGACCGCTCCCGCAGTGCGGGCATTTCTCCGGAGGGCGGGCGGTTCGGCCGCAGTGGTGGCAGCGCAGCTGGCCGCCGGCAAGGTGGAAGACGAATGGCAGGTCGCAGTCCGGGCAGCGAAGGCTCTCCCCGCAGTCGCGACACAGGACGAAGGTCGCCGCGCCGCGCCGATTCATGAGCAGGATCGCCTGCTCGCGCCCCGGCCGAAGGTCGGCCAGGGCCGCCGTCAGGGCCCGGGAGAAGATCGATCGGTTCCCATCCGCCAGCTCGGCGCGAAGGTCCACGACCTCCACCGAGGGCGCGCGACCCACCCTCCGCTCGACCAGGCGCGCCCGATCGACCAGCCCGCCGCGCACCCGCGCCACGGTCACCACGTCGGGCGTCGCCGTGCCCATCACCGCGCGGGCCCCCGTCAGCGCCGCGCGGCGGCGAGCGACCCAGCGCGCGTCGTAGCGCGGAGCGCGATCGGCCTTGTAGGCACTGTCGTGCGCCTCGTCGACGACGATCATGCGCAGGTCGGAGAGCGGCGCGAACGCGGCCATGCGGGTGCCGACCACCACCCGCGCCTCGCCGCGCAGGATCCGCCACCAGGTGTCGTGGCGCTCCCCCGCCGACAGGCCGGAGTGGAGCACCGCCAGCCGATCCCCGGCCAACGAGGCGACACGATCGGCGAGCTGCGTGACCAGCGAGACCTCCGGCACCAGCACGATCGCCGTGCCGGTCCCGGCCAGCACCCGTTCGAGGGCCGCAAGGTAGACGTCGGTCTTGCCGGCGGCGGCGACCCCCTCGAGGAGCAACTCGCCCCCCGGCGGGAGGGACTCCAGCTGTTCGAGCGCGACCCGCTGCTCGTCCGCGAGGGTGTGGTCGCGCGCCGGCTCGGTCGGCCGATGGGCGCGTGGATCGCGCTCCACGGCGGCCCAGGCCATCTCGGCGGCGCCACGCGCCACCAGTCGCCGGCTCGCGGCAAGGATGGAGGCGCCCTCGACTCCGATCTCGGCGGCCAGCTCCGGCAGGCTGCGCGGCTCGTCGTCGAGCGCCGCGAGGATCGCGCGCTGGAGCGGCGCGGCCCGCTTCGGCTCCACGCTGGAGGGAAGTCGCCTCAGCGTTCGGATGCGGCGCGCCTGGAGCTCCGGCGGCCGCAGCGACCAGCGCGCGGACAGCGCGCCGGAGCGGCGCAGCGCATCCGCGGCCGCGCTCCATCGTGCGCCCAGGGCTCGCTTCAGGGTGGCGTCCGTGACCTCCTCCGAGCCGGAGAGCAGCGCCTGCAACGCGTCGGGCAGGAGAGGCGGATGCGGCGATGCCCAGCGTCGCTCGAGCCGTGACTCCAGCCCTGGCGGCAGCATCGCGGCGATCGTCGCTCCAAGCGGTGCGCAGTAGTACGCGGCGATCTCCTCGGCGAGGGCGAGCAGGTCCGGCGTGAGCATCGGTCCGGAGACGACCGCCTCGACGGCGCGCAGCTCGATCCCCAGCTCGGGCTCCGGCGAGCCCGCCAGGAGGTAGCCCAGCGCCAGGCGACGACCATACGGGACGAGCAGGAGCGAGCCCGGGGCTGGCCTGCCGAGCTCGGCCGGGAGCTCATAGCTGAACGCGCGCTCCGGTCGATCGGCGAGCGCCTCGACCGCGACGCGGACCGTCTCCGGGGCGGCCACCTCGGCCACCATGCTCAGACCTGGACGTGCCGCGGTGGGTCGCGCCGGGCCTCGGCCTGGATGATCTCCCAGATCTGCTCGACCGCCTCGTCGGGGTGATCGGTCTGGTTGACGATCGCGTAGTCATAGTCGCCAGCCGCCGCCATCTCCGCCTCGGCGTTGTGCCGGCGCAGCGCGCGCTCCGTTCCGTCCTCGGAGCCACGGCGCGCCAGGCGCTGGTCGAGATCCTCGATCGAGGGCGGCATGATGAAGATCAGGAGCGCATCGGGCACGAGCGCCCGCACGGATCGCGCTCCCTGGGGATCGATCGTCAGGATCGCGTCGCGTCCGGCCGCCAGGATCCCGCGCACCTGGTCGACCGGGGTGCCGTACCAGTGGTCGTGGACGATCGCATGCTCGAGCAGGCCGTCCCGATCGCGCAGCCGCTGGAACTCCTCCGCGCTGAGGAAGTGGTAGTGGACCTTGTCGAGCTCCCCCTCCCGCCGCTCACGGGTGGTGGCGGTGACGATCGGGACGACCTGCGGGTGCCGTCGCGAGAGCTCGGCCACGATGGTGCTCTTGCCGACCCCCGACGGTCCGGAGACCACGACCAGCAGCGGGTTCGGGAAGGCGAGGCGCTTCGCGGGCTTGGCGGCCGCGCGCTCGCCGCTCAATCGGACCCCTCCACGAGGGCCGCACCGATCCCGACCGGCAGCCGGTCGCTGACGATGCCACTCGCCGCCAGGGAGGCGGCGAGGTCCGCCGGCAGCTCGCTCCACGCCGTCAGCCGGCGGTCGTCGAGCGGGCGGAGGAGGGTCAGCCGGGCCGCGTGCAGGAACTGCCGCTCCAGCCCACCGGGCCCGATCCCGCCGCCGTAGCGGAGGTCGCCGACGATCGGCAGCCCCAGGTACGCGAGGTGCGCGCGCAGCTGGTGCGTCCTGCCGGTCCGCGGATGGAGCGCCAGGAGGGCGTGGCCGCCGCCGCTGCCGAGCGTCTCGTACTCGGTCACCGCCTCCCGGCCGCCGCCGACCACCGCCATCCGCTGCCGGTCGTGTGGGTCGCGCCCGACCGGGGCCTCAATGCGGCCGCGCGGGGCCGGCGGATCGCCGCGCACCAGCGCCAGGTACTCTTTCTCTACGCTCCGAGCGCCGAACTGCTGCATCAGGCTCGCCTGCGCGGCATCGGTCTTGGCCACCAGGATGAGGCCCGATGTCTGCTTGTCGAGCCGATGCACGATCCCGGGCCGCCCGACCCCGGCGATCGAACCGAGCCGCTCGCCGCGCTCCTCCGCCCGTCCGACCAGCGCGTGCACCAGCGTCCCGGTCGCATGCCCGTGGCTGGGATGCACAACCAACCCGGCCGGCTTGTCGACGATCAGCATCTCCGCATCCTCATACGCGATGCGCAGCGGGATCGACTCCCCGCGCAGCGTCGGGTCGGGCGGCGCGGACAGCTCGACGCGGATCGACTCCCCGCCGCGCAGCCGGTCCGAGGCTCGCGCTCGGTGCCCCTCGACCAGGGCCCGGCCGTCGGAGATGAGGCGCTGCGCATGCGCCCGGCTGATCTCGGCCACTGCGCTCACCGCCAGGTCGAAGCGGCCGCTCGGCGCAATGCCGGTCACGACCCGATCGCCCAGCGCGGCGTCGCTCACGCGGTCGCCTCGCGCCGGTCCGGGTTGGTCAGGAACAGGTAGAGGACCAGGATGCCGATGCCGACCACGACCGAGGCATCGGCGATGTTGAAGGTCGGCCAGCGCGTGTCCCCGACGCCGACCGAGAGCCAGTCGGTGACATAGCCCTGGCGGAGCCGATCGACGAAGTTGCCGAGCGTGCCGCCCAGGACCATCCCGAGGACGACGTGCAGCCAGGGGCTCCGGTCCCGGAGGCCGCGATGGAAGTACACCACCAGCCCGATCGAGAGCACCGAGACGACCAGGAACACGAGGGTGCCGCCCTGGAAGAGGCTGAATGCGGCGCCGCGGTTCTGGGCGTGCCAGATCTGCACCATGTCGCCGATGACATTGACCCTCTGGCCCACCGCCAGATCGGCCACCACGAGCGCCTTCGTGACCTGGTCCGCGATGAGGAGCGCGAGGGCCGTCAGGAGCAGCACGGCGGCCTTCATCAATCCCTCGTCCCGGTGCTCACCGCTCGTCACCTTGCCGATGGTACGCGATGCGCCCCGTCAGGCGCGGCGCACCGCCAGCCGCAGCCGGCCCCCAGGAAGCGGCACCTCCTCGACCGTCGCGGAGGGTCCGGGCTCTGCCGCTTCGCCAAGGTCAAGCTCGGTCGCCAGGATCTCGGCTGCCAGCCACTCGCGGTGCGGCGCCAGTTGCGCGACGACGCTTGCCGGCCCATCGATCGACGCCACGATCCGATCGCTGACCTCCAGCCCGGCCACCTTGCGCAGGCCCTGCAGCCGGTGCGCCACGTCGCGGGCGAGGCCCTCGGCCTCCAGCGCGGGGGTCAGCTGGGTGTCGAGCGCCACGAGCATGTCCCCCGCCTCGGCGACCTCGTGACCCGGACGCGCGCGAGCGGTCAGCTCGAACTCGTCGGGGGCCAACGTCACGCCGCCTGCCTCCGCATTCCCATCATCCAGGATGCGCCAGTCGCCGGATCGCACCGCCGTCATCACCTTGCCGACGTCGCCCCCATGCCGCGGCCCGATCACCGGCAGCAACGGGTAGAGGTGGCGCTCGACCAGCTCGGAGGCGTCGGTCAGGACCTCGAGCGCCTTGCCATTGAGCTCCTCGAGGATCTCGCTCTCCAGCTCGGAGGCGGTCGCCGGGTCCGGGCTGAGCCGGCCGTTCGCTGCTGCCGGCAGCTTGACCCGCACCGTCGCCAGAGGCTGCCGCGTCTTGAGCCCCGAGGCCGCCCGGGCGGTGCGACCGAGCGAGACGACCTCGCGCGCAAGAGCGACCGCGGCATCGATATCCGGCCGCGTCCGCTCCGGGACGCGCTGCGGATAATCGGTGAGGTGGACGCTGTCGGCCGCAGCCGGGTCGACTGCCACCACCAGGTTGCCCCACATCGCATCGGCCAGGTGCGGCACAAACGGCGCCAGCAGACGGGTGACCGTCACGAGCACCTCGTGCAGGGTGGCGTAGGCGGCACGCTTGTCGGTGTCCAGCTCGCCCTTCCAGAAGCGGCGGCGATTGCGCCTGACATACCAGTTCGAGAGGTCCTCGACGAAGCCCTCGATCACGCGCGCGGCCCGAGCCGCGTCATATGCATCAAGGGCCCGGCGGACATCGCCGACCACGGTTTCGAGCCGGGAGATGATCCATCGGTCCAGCAAGGTGCGCGCCGACTGCGCCGCCTCATCGGCCGCCGATGGCGTCCAGCCGTCCAGGCGCGCGTAGGTAACGAAGAAACCGTACGTGTTCCAGAGCGGCAGGAAGAAGCGCCGGACCTCCTCGTGAGCGAGGTGGTAGCCGAAGTTCATGTTGGTGACGGGGTTGGCCGCGGAGAACATCCAGCGCATGACGTCCGAGCCGATCTGCTCGGCGGCCTCTTCGAAGGGGATCGCGTTCCCCTTGCTCTTGTGCATCTCCTCGCCGTGCTCGTCGCGGACCAGCGCATAGCCGAACAGCGTCTTGAAGGGCGCCTCGCCGGTCATCACCGTGCTCTCTGTGATGAGCGCGTAGAACCAATTGCGGAACTGGCCCGGGAACGACTCCGTCACGAAGTCGGCCGGGTACCACTCCTGCCAGTAGTCGCGGTCGGTCGTCCATTTCAGCGTTGACTGGCCCACGATCCCCGCGTCGAGCCAGGGGTTGCCGACATCGAGGATGCGCCGCGAGCTCCCGCCACACGACGCGCATTCGATTTCGACCGCGTCGATCCATGGCCGATGCGGCGAATGGCCCTGGAACTCGTCCCATCCGGCAACCGCACGCTCGCGCAGCAACGCCGGTGAGCCGATCACTTCCCACGCGTCGCACGCGGTGCAGGTCCAGATCGGCAGCGCCAGCCCGTAGTAGCGCTTCTTGCTGATCATCCAGTCGGCCATGTTGCGGAGCCAGTCGAACTCACGCTCCTCCAGCCCGATGCTGTCCGGCAGCCATCGCGCCCGCCGGGTCGAGTCGGACAACTCGGCGCGTAGCGGGTCCATCGAAATGAACCATTCATCGACCAGCCGGAAGACGACCTGGGTGCCACACCGCCAGCAGACCGGGTAGGAGTGGCGGTATCCCTCGCGGGCGACCAGCAGCCCCTTGGCATCGAGGTCATCTGCCACCTCGCGGGCCAGGTCGGCGCCATCGGGATCGTCGGCACCCGCGTAGCGCCCCGACTGCCAGCCGAAGCCCTCGCGGAAGCGGCCGAATTCGTCGATCGGATCGATCACCGCCAGCTCGAACTGCTTGGAGAGCGCGAAGTCCTCCTGGCCGCTGCCCGGGGCAATATGAACGATCCCGGTCCCTTCCTCGTCCGACACCTCGTTCCAGGGGATGACCCGGTGCTCCACCCCGTCCGCGGCCGGCAGCTCGTCGAACGGGCCGCGGTAGGTGAGACCCACCAGCTCGGAGCCCTTCGCGTCGCGCACCACATCGGCGTCAGGCGCGACGCGCGCCAGTGATCCGTGGCTCAGCCACCAGCGCCGGCCGTCGCGCCCCTGTACCAGCACATACGTCAGGTCCGGATGGACAGCCGCGGCGACGTTCGAGGAGAGCGTCCATGGGGTCGTGGTCCAGACCAGCAGGTCCTCGTCCTCGTGGCCCGCTGCCGTGATCGGCAGTCGCACGGTGAGCGACAGGTGGGTGAGCTCGCGGTAGCCCTCGGTCGCGAGCTCCATGTTCGACAGGCCGGTCCCGCACCGCGGGCACCAGGGCATCACGTCGTGGCCGCGATAGATCAGCCCGCGCCGGTGGCACTCGGCCAGGAAGTCCCAGATGGCGTAGTTGTTCTCGTCCGAGTTGGTGTAGTAGCTGTGGTCCCAGTCCATCCACATGCCAAGCCGGATGGACTGCTCCGTGATCTGGTCGGCGAAACGCTGGGTGCGAGCCTTGCAGAACTCGACAAAGCGGTCGATCCCATACGCCTCGATGTCGCGCTTGTTCTTGAACCCGAGTTCCTTCTCTGCTTCGACCTCGATCCACAGCCCCTGGCAGTCGAACCCGTTCTGATAGCGCTGCCGCTCACCGAGCATCGTGTGGTAGCGCTGGTAGAGGTCCTTGTAGGTGCGGCCCCAGGCGTGGTGCACGCCCATCGGGTTGTTGGCCGTGATCGGGCCGTCGAGGAAGCTGAAGCGCCGCTCCGATCCCTCATTGCGGGCCAGGTAGCGCTCCATCGTCCGGCCCTTGCGCCAGACCTCGATCTGCTCCCGCTCGAGCGCCGGGACATCCAACCTGCTCGATACCGGCTTGAACACGATCGCTCCCACTCAACAAGAAACCCGTCCCTGATCCGGGACGGGAAGCTGACTCCCCGCGGTACCACCCGCGCTTGACCGATGCCGGCGGCCGGCCTCGATCCACTCGTGACGCCTTACTATCGGGTGGCTGCCCCGGGAGGCGTTACCACGGCTCGCGCCGCTTGGCACTTCCGGCTCGGGAGGAGATCGTTCGCCGTCTCGAGGCCGCCCGCTCACACCCTCCGGGCTCGCTGCTGGCTCGCTATCGACGCGAACGCTGGCTCCGTCATCGCCTTCTTCGATTGCGGTGATCGTCGCAGTGCGGCGCACGCCTTGTCAATCGCGGGTCAGGCCAGGATCGTCCGGGTCAGCATCGCCAGCGCAGCGAGGCTGCTGGCCATCACCAGGCCGCCGAGGCGCGGGTACCAGGTGCGCGCGATCAGCCCTCCCAACGCGCCGACGGGGCCGACGAGCGCGAGCGCCGCGAGCAGGATCCTCCCTTCGTCGATCGAGAGGATCGGTCGCCCGGAGACGGTGATGGCGATCCAGGCGATCGCCGCCCCGACGAGCGGCAGCGCGACCGGAATGGCGCCCACGACGGTCGCCGGACCCGGCACCGACAGCCAGGCCGGCCGCTGGAGTTGGGCTCGTTCGCGCCCGCGGCGCGCTCTCTTCGGCCGCCCCGCTTCAGCAGCGACCGGCGGCGCGGCGGCCGCGACCGGCACCGCCTCAGGCTCGGGCGCTGGCGCAGGCTCGTGCACGACTGCCGCAGCCGCGTCTGCCAGCTCCGCCTCGGCGAAGGCCTGGGCAGCTGCGCGCTCGGCGGCGAGGCGCTGCTCGATGAGGTTTCGCTCGATCCCGGTCAGGACTCGTGGCGCGGCCGGCGCCGGAGCTGGGGCGACTTCGGCCGGCGGGGGTGCAGCCCGTCGTGCGGCAAGCTCGTCGAGGCGCTCCTGGAGGCGCACCGCATGCGTCATGGCGGCCAGCAGGTCCGCCTCGACGGCCGCGGCAATCGCCAGCCGCCCGCGGTCGGTGGGAGCGACGATGAGTGGCGGACGCCTCGAGAGGCGGATCAGCTCGATCGGCTCGTCGCCGCGCAGCGTGGCCGGGCCGACCGCCCAGCCGAGCGCCGCGAAGCGCGGCTGGAGGGCAGCCGCATTCTCGCCGCTGACCGCCACCCGGGTGACGGGGCCGCGAACCAGCCGGTAGCGGCGCTCTCCACCGAGCCATTGGAGCTTCAGCACCCCCGGCTCGACGAGCAGCCGGTACGACGAGACGAGCGCCACGAGGTAGATCGCGATCACGAGGGCGAGGCCGGCCACGGCGAGCAGCGAGATCCCCGCCGGACCGCCGAGCTCGAGCGCCCCCGCCACGGACCCGGCCGCGATCAGAGCGAACAGCAGCGGCGCCGCGAAGAGGCGAATCCGATCGCGGGCGAGCCGAATGGAGGTGATCTGCTGCGTCAGCTCGGACATCGGTCAGGCCTTCTCGGTCACCCGGTATTCCAGGTAGCGCCCGGTCAGCAGGCGCGTCTGAGCGTCGAGCGCCGGGAGATTGGTGAAGAAGATACCCACGATCGGAAGGCCGGTCCAGCCCAGGTAGACCAGCCACCTGCGCCACCAGGCCCAATCGGCCGGGAAGGGTGGGACGATCCGATGCTCGATCCAGATCAGGACGACCAGCGCTGCCAGCGCGAACGAGAGCATGGCCGAGGCGTAGATGGGCAGGTTCTGGCCGAGGGTCGTGCGTGCGAAGGCGGGGTTGACGATGAGCGGCACCGTCGCTCCCAGGATCACGACGAACGGGGCGATCGCCCAGTTGATGTGCTCGCCAAAGAGGTTGAGGACCCGCCAGGCCCGCGACCCGAACGGGATCTCGTGGTGGGCGATCGCGTTCTGGACGACGTAGGGCAGGTCGGTGACTCCCCACGCCCAGCGTCGCGCCTGCAGGTACTGGGTCGCCAGTGAGCGCCAGTAGGTCTTGGCCCGCACCGCGTCGCCGTAGATCGGCATGAAGAGCGGGACGGCGCGGAAGCGGTCGCCGTAGGTGAAGTAGCTCTTCCAGTAGAAACGGCTGTCCTCCGGGATCGCGTCGGTCGCCCAGTAGCCGACCTCGTGGACGAGGTTCAGCGTCGTCGAGTAGCTGCCGAAGCTCTGGAGCTTCTCGGGCAGCACGCTGCGCCACATCTGAAGCTGGGTCAGGACGGCGGCGAAGAGCCGCGTCAACAGGGGCGCCTCCCATACGTTGTTATGGAAGTACGGCACCGGCTGATAGAGCTGCGTCTCGCGGTTCGGGTCGGTGACGTGGACCCAGCTCAGGTAGCTGAAGTACGAACGGTGCACCCGGTAGTCGGCATCGAGGTCCGTCACCAGCAGGAGCTTCGGGTCCATCCCCCGCTCGCGAACCAGGAGCCGATACAGCCACCGCCCGCCGAAGGCCATCGCGCTGCTCTTGCCCACCACGATCCCCGGCTCCAGCGGGTCGAGGATGTGCAGGAAGTCGGCGAACGCCGCACCGAACTCGGCCCGCAGCGTCTGGACGTTGGCGATGCCGGCGACATCGATCTCGCGCGTGATGATCGCGCAGATCTTCCGCTCAGCCGGCCAGTCGGCCTCGGCCAGGGCGCGGACCGTGTGGCGCAGCGTGTCGAGCGACTCGGTGTAGGTCGGGATCAGCGCGAGGTGGGTGTACGTGCGCCAGTCCGGCAGGCTCGCGTCGTCGAGCGACTCCAGCCTCCCGCGCCAGTCGGTGGCGAGCGCGTCGCGCATGCGCCGGTACGCGACGATCACCGACCCTGCGAACCAGACCGCGCGGCAGAGCCAGTAGAAGTCGAAGCTCAGGACGAAGTACGCGACCAGCCACGGGTAGCTGAAGCTGAGCCAGATCGGGCCGATGATGACCGCCCAGCTGACGGTCCCGGGCACCATCTCCAGCAGCCGCTGCAGCCACAGATAGCCGTCCTGCGTTCGCGCGTCGGACATCGGTCCCCTCGTCTGGCTCATCGGCCGCCGCGACCCCGGCGGCCAGGGCGGCGGTCGCTTAGTAGACCGGCGTCAACCAGTCGTGGTAGGCATCCGAGCTGCCGCGCACCGCGTCGAAGTAGAGCTGGTGGAGGCGACGCGTGATCGGGCCGACCTTGCCAGCGCCGATCGGCCGGTGGTCGATCTCGACGACCGGCGCGAGCTGGGCCCCCGTGCCGCACAGGAACACCTCATCGGCCATGTACAGCTCGGTGCGATCGATGCTCCGTTCCTTCACTGGGATCCCAAGGTCGCCGGCCATGGTGAGCAGGTGCTCGCGGGTGATCCCCTCCAGGATGTTGTCGCTGGCGGGGGGCGTGATGAGGATCCCGTCGCGCACGATGAAGAGGTTCTCTGCGCTGCCTTCGCTGACGTGGCCCTCATGGGTGAGCATGATCGCCTCGTCGTAGCCGTTGGCCTGGGCCTCGCTCTTGGCGAACGCTCCATTGACGTACGAGCCGGTGATCTTGCTGCGCGCCGGGATGGCGTTGTCGTCGGTCCGCCGCCAGGTGCTGACCTGGGCGCGGATCCCCGCTTCGGTGTCGATGTACTTCCCGAACGGGATGGCGAAGATGGTGAGGTCCGACTCGAGGTTGTGGAGCCGGACACCGATCGTCTCGCTCGACTTGTAGACGATCGGCCGGATGTAGGCATCCTCGCGGAAGGCATCTCGCCGAAGGAGCTCGACGGTGATCCCGACGAGCTCCTCTGGGGTGTGCCGCAGCTCCAGCTGGAGGAGCCTGGCGGAGCGGTGAATCCGTCGGAAATGGGCGAGCAGGTCGAGCCCGTAGAGCTGCTCCTGCTCCGCGTTCCAGTAGCACCGGACCCCCTCGAAGACGGCTGTGCCGTAGTTGAAGGCGTGGGTCATGACGCTGATCTTCGCCTCGGCCAGGGGCACGAAGTCTCCATGGAAGTAGGCCCACAGGCCGGCCGTGGTGCCAGCCTCGGCGGTGGCCGTGGTGGTTCCCTGCTTCAGCAACGCAGCCTCCTCAGCAGCCGGGCCGTGCCTCGATCGGCGCGGGCCTGTCGGCGTTGCGCAGTATACGGCGCACTGCGCCGTGATTCGGGACCGCCGACTTCCCAGGGAGGCTCAATGGGGCCCCGCTGTCCCGACCGGGAGGAGCAGCGCGGCAGCCACGTAGACGAGGTAGATCGGCCCGCCGATCAACAGCGACCACGCGCTCAGCCGCCCGCGGCGCAGCATCAATCCGAAGATCAGCGCGATCGAGACGAATGCGGCGCCCGCGGATGCGAAGCCGATCGCCGTCTGGGCATTGAAGGCCCAGTCGGTGAAGACGATGCCCAGGATGGTGGGCAGACAGCTCTGGAAGACCATCGCCCCGGTGATGTTCCCCATCGCGAGGGTGTCCTTCCCGGAGCGCACCCAGAGCACGCTGTTCATCTGCTCGGGCAGCTCGGTGGCGACCGGGGCGATGATCAGCGCCAGGATCCGCGGGTCGAGGCCGGCCACGCTGGCGAGGTCCTCAACGGCGCCCACGAAGATCTGGGCGCCGAGGATGATGAGGCCGAGCGCCACAACTACCTGCCCCACGATGATGCGAAGCCGCGGCGGCGCCTCGTGATCCGCGGCGGAGTGTCCATGCCGGAGGAGCTCGACCTCCGGCGCCTCGGTCCGTCGCTGCAGCCGCGTGGCGTGCAGGCGGTTGAGGCTGCCCGCATCCGACGACTCGGCGTCGTCGCCGAAGTGCGCCCGAACGTAGAAGGCGTAGGTAATCAAGAGGCCGATGGCGACGAGCCACCGCACCGGTCGCAGCGGCTCCGGCAGGAAGGCGGTGGCGACGACCGCGGCATAGGCCGCCACGAAGAAGGCGAGGTCGCGGGCCAGGACCCTGGGGCTGGCGCTCACCTCGATGGACCGTCGCCCACGGCGGGAGAAGACGAGGATCGCCGCGCCGGTCACGAACATCGCCAGCGTGGCGAGCATGAAGGGGGCGCCCAGGATCGCGCCCACCCCGATCTCCGATGACTGCGGCGCGCTCTGTCCGGCCAGGACCGGACCGAGGATGGCGATGACCGGGATGAGCGTCTCGGGGAGCGCCGTGGCGATCCCGGCCAGGACGCTGCCGACGGCCCCCTCGGCGAGGTTCAGGCGATGCCCGAACCACTCGATTCCGTTCGTGAACAGCTCGGCACCAAGGAGGATGACCCCCAGGGCGACGACGAGCAGGACGAGATCCATCAGCCCTCAGGCTCCGCCGAAGCCCGACTCAGGGGCGCATGTGCTGTGGCGCCACCGGCAGCAGGGCGACGTGCCTGGCGCGCTTCAGCGCCACGGTCAGCATGCGCTGGTGACGGGCGCACGTGCCGGTCTTGCGGCGCGGCTCGATCTTCGCCCGCTCGGACAGGTAGCGCCGCAGGCGGTTGACCTCCTTGTAGTCGATCGCCTCGGCCTTGTCGACGCAGAAGTTGCAGACCTTGCGCCGGCGTCGATCGCGGTAGTAATCCGCCGTCTCTCGGCGGGAGCGTGGACTGGCCATCTTGGGAATGCTTCCTCGTATCTCGGATCAGGTCAGAAGGGGATGTCGTCGACGTCGATCGCTTCGACCTCGGCCGCGGCCGGCTGGGCCGCAGCTCCACGAGGCTTGGCCGCGGCCGGCGGGGCGTCCATGGCGCCGTCACCGAAGCCGCCGCCGTAGCCGCCACCCTCGGCCGGGTCGCGGCGCTCGAGCGACTGGACGCGGGCGAAGCGGATCTCGAGCGAGGTGCGCTTCTGGCCGTCCTTGCCCTCCCACTCGCGCGCTCGCAGCTGGCCCTCGGCGAAGACCTTGTGGCCCTTGCGCAGCCGCTCGGCAGCGCGCTCGGCGGCCTGCTCCCAGAGCTCGACCCGGAACCACTGGGTCTCCTCCTGCCACTCACCGTCGGGTCCCTTGGACCGGTCGTTCACCGCGACGCGCAGCTCGGCCACGGCCTTGCCGCCCGGGGTGTAGCGAAGCTCCGGGTCGGCTCCCAGGTTGCCGATGATCATCATCTTGTTCAGGGTCATGGTGTCTGCCTCCTCCGACCGCCGGCGCTAGGCCTCGGCGGCCACCTCGTCCTCGTCCCCAACGTCGTCAGGGAGCTCGTCGCTGATGAGGTCATCGGCCTCTTCGAGCGTCGCCTGGGCTGGCACGTCCGGCTCCAGCAGGTCGTCATCGGCGCGTCCGAGGGCCTTCTCCTCGAGCACGGTGACCAGGTGACGCAGGATCTCCTCGGTGATCAGGATCCCGCGCTCGATGCCGCGCACCTCGGACGGCGCGATATCGAAGTGGATCAGGAAGTAGCTCGCCTCGCGGAAGTGCTTGATGTCGTAGGCAAGGCGACGCTTGCCCCAGGGCGAGACCTTCGTGAGCGCCCCGCCGGCATTGACGATCGCGCGCGTGACCTTCTCGACCGCCGCCTGGAGCTTGTCGTCCTCCAGGTCCGGCCGAAACAGGAGCATCAGTTCGTAACGGCGCATCGGCCGATCTCCTCCTCTCTCTGGGCTTGCGGCACCATCGGCTTGCGCCGGTCGTGGGTGCGGCAGAAAGGAGCCCATCTCGTGCAACGACCTCCATCGCTGGAGGCCATCGCGAGTATACGTGCCCGGACCCCGCGTCGCAATCGGCGCGGGGGGCATCCTATACTTGGCGACCGATCTGCTCCTTCGACGAGGAACGCGTGCCAGCCAACCCGATCCTGATCTGCGCACCCACCCCGGAGTTGCGCGCCCGCCTCGAAGGGCTGCGCGAGGCCGGCTACGCGACGACCACGGTCGAGACGGCCGCCGACGCGGTGAGCGCGCTGCGGACGGCGCCCTTCGACCTCATCATCGCCGAGGGCCTGGCGGTCTCGGGCGCGATCGCGCGCATCCGCGGCGCGACGACGAAGCAGGTCCCGCTGATCGTGGTGTCCCCCGCTGGTGACGTGGAGGCGCGCATCGCCTTCCTCGAGGCCGGCGCCGACGACGTGATCGCCGCCAGCTTCGCGGCGGACGAGCTCGACGCTCGCGTCGATGCGCTCCTGATCCGAACCGGCAAGGCCCGTCCGGAGGGAGCGGGCACGGGGGCGGGCCGGATCGTAACCTTCTTCTCGCCAAAGGGCGGCGTCGGAACGACGACCCTGGCCGTCAATTCGGCGGTGCTCCTCGCCGGCGGTCCTGCCGCGATGCAGGGTCGCGCGGCTCGTGTCCTTCTGATCGACCTCGACCTGCAGTTCGGCCAGGTCGCCACCCACCTCAACCTCACGCCGCGCTACGACCTCGCCGACCTGTGCAGCGACGAGCAGGCCCTGGCCGATCCGGCGCTCGCGGCGACCTATCTCACCGAGCATTCATCGGGCGTGAGCGTCCTGGCCGGTCCCGCCAACCCGGAGGCAGACTTCCGGGTCACCGTCGATCAGCTCGAGAAGGCGCTGCGCATCCTGCGCCCCGGCTTCGACCACGTCCTCGTCGACTGCGGCTCGCGCCTCGACCCACGCACCCTATGGATGCTGGAGCAGGCCGACACCCACATCTTCGTCATCTTCGCGGAGATCGCGGCGCTGCGCGCCACGACGCTGATGCTCGGCTTCCTGGCGGAGACGGCAACCCTGCGGGCAACGACCCACTTCGTGGTCAATCACATCTTCCCCAAGGAGCTGCTCAAGACTCGGGACGTCGAGAACCTGCTTCGCGCCAAGCCGGTGGCCGAGATCCCCTACACCGAGGTCGACATGATCCGTGCCGTCAACGAGGGCGTGCCGGTCGTCTTCAGCCGTCCGAGCTCGCCGGCGTCACAGGCGATCGGGCTGCTGACGGTTGCCATCGTGGGGGCCGAATGGCGCCAGGGCCGAACGAGCAGGAAGCCGCAGCCCGCGCGTCGCGGCGGGCTGCGGCTGGGACGACGCTAGCCCGAGGCTGGTGCCGGAGGAGGGATTCGAACCCCCACGCCCTTGCGGGCTGCCGGGTTTAAGCCGGCTGCGTCTGCCATTCCGCCACTCCGGCATGGACCATGCGACCATGCAGGAGGGCGATACTACCGGCCGATCGGTCAGCCGACCCGATCTCTGCGCCCACGTGGCCAGTTCGGCCACGCACTCTCGATGCGGAACCTGGTCCCCTGCGCCGTCCAGCGGCGTAACCTCCAGCGGTCATTAGTCCCGCTGATGCGAGTCAGTGCTTCGAGCGCAGCCTGGGCGTCAGGGCTCAATGAGACAGCCTGGCGTCGCTCCCGTCGGTGCCTGATCACGATCGCGTATTCAAGACTGCCGGCGACGAGCGACGAAAGGCTGAGAGCTTCCGCAAGCTCGGCCATGCGGGACAGATTGCCGCTCTTGTCTCGGCTTGGCGAGAGGCGAAATGGTCATACCAGCAACCGGGACCGATGCATGGGCCCTTGCCAGTCACGCGGCGATCTGGCGAAATGATGCCGTGATTCGGAGATCGAAGAAGGCCGGGGGAGACGAGGTCAGTGTCCCTGGCTTGGCGTTCGGCCTCGTGGTGCTCATCACGGGCGCCCTCTTGCTGGCGCTCCTTCCCTTCATCTCGGCGATCAATCGCATGGGCTTGCCGAAGACCGCGCTCTTCCTGGTGGCGATCGTCCTGGCCTCGGCCGCCTTCTTCCTCGCGTACGAGCGGCTCAAGCCGTCGTCTCCGCCCGCCCTGCGGCGGGACGCGGTCATCATCGTCTTCAGCGCGTTGGTGATCGGGCTGTGGGCCTTCGCCTTCTCGAACGAGGTGATCGCCGTCCTGGTGCTCGGCGCCCTTGCTGCCGTCATGCTCCTCCCCGAGGGCTGGGGGGATTGGGTGGCCGACCACCTTCCCCGCAGGTGATCGGCCGACCACAAGCTGACTGCTAGGCGCAGCCGATCACTTCGAATCCGTCGATCACGACGCCGATCTCGGCCCACTGCGAAGCGGTGGGCGTGAAGTTCGTCACGCCGTCTGACACGATGCCCGACGCATCCGCATCGCGGCCAGAGCCCTTCCACCGGTTGAGGACGTGGCAACCGAGGCCGTAGCGGTCATTCGAGTTCTCGTCGTCGCGGCGGATGTCGCTGGTGCCGACCAACGCAACGTTCACGTTGACATCGAAGAGATCGCCGGTGTCGATGTTCGTGAGGGTGATCATCGTGTGCAACGAGGCCCAGTCGTATTGCCGGGAGACTTGGAAGTCCGCTGCAGTCAGCGTATCGGTCTCACCCACCGCCTGAAGGATGGTCGTGTCCGTGCAGCTGTCGTACACGAAGACGCTGACGGAACCGATGCCGGTGATGGTGCCCTTCCCCGGGAGCAGCTGGTCGGTTGGGCGGTTGGCGCTGACGAACGTATCGGTCTCGATGCAGCCCGACGGGTCGAAGCTGGAGAAGAAGGCGTTGATGAGGGGCCCGCGCAGGTTCTCGACGGTGACCTTGTCAGTGGCCGCATTGGCGACCGACAGTGTGCTGAGAACCAGGAGGCCCAGGCTCAGGATGGTGAGAGCGCGGCGGCTCAATCTGTTCACGTAGGTTGGCTCCTCTGTGGTCCGCAAGGGTTTGGTGATCCCAAGGGGACCGACGCGCGGAGGGGCCAGGACGTTGCGAGGCTACGTCGGAGTGATAGAGGCGACGACGGGACTCGAACCCGTGTAGACGGTTTTGCAGTGCGGGCCGCAGCCATGGCAGGTCATCGAACCATGGAACGCACCAGGTTCTCATCCGGGCAATCCCCTGCGCAATGTCATCTACCCCTCGGCGGTCGCCCCCGGCTAGGAGGAGGTGGTGACGTCGCCAGAACTCGGATCGACGTGGATCGGGATGGCAGCCAGTGGCTGATTGGTGGGACCTCCCAGCACCTGCGCCTGGTGGGCTGGGTCGAATTGAGCCCCGTGGCAAGGGCAAATGAGCGTCGCCGATCCCGAGTCGTATTCCACGATGCAGCCGGCGTGCGTGCAGACCGCGTCGTAGGCGACCACTGAGCCCGATGGCAGTTTGATCACCAGTACCGGGTCGCCGCTGGCGGGATCCGTGGCGGCCACGGCGCTGGAGGGTGTCAGCTGGCTGCCTCGAGCGAGCAATGTGCCCTGCGCGCTGGGGCTTGCCGCTGCTGCGGGGGAGCTGCTCGCAGTTCCGGTCCCCGATGGGACTTCCGTCCCGGCCAGTCCTCCTCTGAGCTGCGTGGCCGCCGCGATGCGGCCGATAACAAAGGCGGGACCGGCAACCAACACGGCTGCTCCACCTAGCGCGACCATTTGCACGAAGCGACGTCTCTCCGCGGAGACTGGTGCCTGTCTCCGCAGGGCTGTGCGGCTATAGCCGCCCTTGGGGCGGGGGGCATTGCGGCTGTCGACCCAGCGCTCCAGGGTCCACGCCCCGCCGTCCCCGGCCAGCGCGAGCGTAAGCCAGCCTGCCGCGTACGGGAGGTCCGGCCCGAGGAAATAAGGCTTGGTGGCCCATGAGGCGGTGAGCCAGAAGAGGATGGCGACGGCCGTACCGAGGGCGGCGCTCAGGCGGAAGAGCCAGCCCGCCAATGCGCCCAGACCGATGCCAATCTCCGCGACAGCCATGCCCAGACCCACCAGGACTGGCACCCTGAGTGCCACGGCATTAATCAGGAAGGCGAGCGGCGAATCTCGCGCGAAGGCATGGAGCTGGTCGACGAGGGAGCCTGCCCCGCTCGAGGCCAGGAAACTAGGGTCAAGGAGCTTATCGAGTCCCGCATAGAGGAAGGTTCCGCCTAGGAATATGCGCAGCGGCACGAGGGCCGCAGTTGCGACGCGACCGGAGGACGTAGACCGTTCGTCGAAACGCCGGGGCTCCCGGATGGTCACGGCCTCTCTCCAAGGGGGAGGTCACACGATGGCGAGCCGAGATTGTGTCTGGACACGCCGCCGGGTTAACGATTCGACATTCCGGCTCGTGCCACCACACGGGCGGATTCCTGCGCGCCGGGATCTCTTCGGCCAGATTCGTGCTCAGAATGTGGAGGCGACGACGGGACTCGAACCCGTGTAAACGGTTTTGCAGTCCGCGCCATAACGTCCGCCAACGTCCGCGGGTGCCGTCTCCGCGCTTACGGGGGTCGATCCGGGAGACCGGGGGTGTCCGCCCTTGTTGCTACCTGTGTTGCTACTTGGAAAGGGGCCGGGGTCGCCTGCACGCTACCGATCGCCGGGATCCTTAGTGTTGAGCCGGCTGAAGGAGTCCCTCGCAGGAAGGAAGAGGGTCCGGTCGCCGATCTTGCTGGAGAACAACCGACGTCACCACCAGGTAGGAGTGGGAGGCGCTACTGCCTCCCCCACTTTGGAAGATGTCTCGACCCGGCGACGTAACCTGCCACCAATTGACAGGGAAGTTCTGGTGGGTGACCTCGCTGCACGCGGGAACGCTGAACTGTGGTCTGCCCGCTTGCGACGGTCACCTCAGCCGTCGTTCGATTCAGGACCGTCAGAGTTGCCTGGTAGTTGACCTGACCAGGTAAGCCGCAGCCCGCGATTGCCAAGATTGCGGCGACTAGGAGCAGCGCAAGGCGAAGGCCCCCTACGGCCGCGATGAGTGGCTCGCCGCAGCCAGGCGGCAGGCGTGAGGGACCGCCCCGCCGGATGCGCGACGGACCGAGAGGTCGTCGTGGTCGCCGCGGTCCTCGTCGCCGGATCCGAGAAAGCCGCCGCCCACCGACTCGGCCTGTCGCACTCGACCGTGAAGCACCACCTGGCGAACGCCCGGTCCAAGGTGGGAGCGGCGACCACGGCACAGCTCGTGTGGATCCTGGCCCCGCGGTTGCCGGAGCCTGAGGGGGAGATCGATCCGGACGAGAAGCGGTCTGGTTGACGGGACTGAAACCGCCGGCCCCACGCAGCAGATCGTCCTTCAGTGGCCGGTCGTGGTGGCGCACGGGGCATCGAGTGAGGTCACCCTGAGCGAGAACGCCAGATCTGGGCTTGACCATGACGAACGGCGTATCCAGAATTCGCCTCGCGTAAGAGGCCATGACCATCGACGCGCTCGAGCGATCGCTTACTGCCCGGACCCGTGGCCCTGTCATCGCCCCGGACCATCGCCTGTACGACAGCGCGCGGGCACTGTTCAATGGCATGCTCGATCGGCGTCCACGCCTGATTTTCCGCCCGGCCGATACGGATGATCTCGTCTCTGCCGTCCGCTGGGCGTCCGAATCCGATCTTGCCATCGCCGTCCGAGGCGGCGGCCACAGCGTCGCGGGTCACTCCATGCCCGACGACGGATTCGTCATCGATCTATCGCGCTGGCGGTCCGCGACCGTCGACCCGGAGCGGCGGATCGCCGAGGCCGAGGGCGGCTGCCTCCTGATGGATCTCGACGCGGCGACCGCAGCCCACGGGCTGGCAGCTCCCTCGGGGACCTTCTTCGACACCGGGGTCGGGGGCCTGACGCTGGGCGGCGGGATCAGCCACATCATCGCCTCGGAGGGCTTCGGCTGCGACGCGCTCATCGCCGCGGAGCTCGTGACGGCGGACGGCCGGATCGTCGATGTCGACGAGGCGAGGCAGCCGGACCTGCTCTGGGCGCTCCGCGGAGGCGGCGGCAACTTCGGAGTCGTCACCCGGTTCCGCTATCGGCTCACCCCAATCCAACGGATGTACAGCGGATCCTTGTCCTACCGTGGGCCTGCGGTTGGCGAGGTCCTGACTCGGCTATTCGAGCTGGACGCGTCCGCCCCCGACGAGCTCGTCACGCAGGCGATCGTCTGGTGGTCGGACGAGGATGGCGGGCCGATCGTCAAGGTCAACGTTGACTGGCGTGGCGAGCCGGACGCCGGAGACGCGGCGATCCGTGAGCTGCGCGGGCATCCCGCTCCCTTCCAAACCAACTTGCGAGCGATGACCTGGCTCGAGGCGCAGGCGCGCTTCACCCCCATCCCCTTCGGCCTGCGCCACTACTGGAAGGGCCACCTCGTACGCGAAGCCTCTGCGGGCCTGGCCGATGCCGTCATAGCTGCCGCGGAAGGATCCGGCGACGACGGGTTCATCCTCGTTGAGCTGATCCATGGCGCGGCGCATCGGATCCCCGACGAGTCCGCCGCCTTCGGCGGACGGCGGGCGGTCGCGAACGTCACCGCGCTGAGCATCTGGCGCGAGGCCGGCGGCGACGAGGCAGGCATCGAATGGGGACGCCGAGCGGCACGGTTGTTCGAGCCCTACTCGAAGTCAGGTGGCGGCTATCTCAACTATCCCGAGGTCGATCAGACGGCCGCCCGTGTCGCGGCGGCCTTTGGTCCGGAGCGATTCGCCAAGCTCCGCGAGATCAAGCGGACTTGGGACCCTGACAACCGCTTCCGCCACAACGCGAACATCGTGCCGGCCTGACGGGCTCGCGCACCCTCTTGTGGCGCGCTCGCCCTCGCAAGCCCCTGAACGCCCGCCCCCCGAACTGATTAGAGAGCGAGAGGCCTCCTGACGGGGAGGCCTCCTTCCTTTCCCGCTCGAGGCCCAGTGTCATTCGCGCACGGCTGGTCGCCGCTGGGGTGCATGGCCCAATCGGCCGAATAGAAACCGCGGCCCGCTTGCCGCCACCCTTCCCTCATGACGGCGCGCTGGTCCGATCCACACCGGCTCCCGGGCCCCCCAGCCTGTTGCGACCCCAGGTACGCCCGCGCCGTCACCGAGCCCGATGGGCGGTGACGAGTCCGGCGTGGTGGGGATCACGCAGCGGAAGCTCCTCATGGAGATGCGCGACGACATCCGCGCCCTCCGCTCCGTCGTGGACTCCGTGGCCCGCGAGGCAGCCGCGAGGGCGTTCGCTCAGGGCCGCCTATCGCTGGAGGCATTCACTGCCGAACAGGCGCGGCTAAACGCCGAGATCGACGGGCTTCGCGCGGCGCCAACGCAGCTATCGCTGGTTCGGGTGCGCCGAAAGGACCCCCTTTTGGTCGCCACCGGTGGATGCGGCTCTGGAAGACAGATCCTGACCACCGGCACCTGACCTGACGCCGCCAGTTGATACTTCATGAACCGCGACACGTTGAGCAGCCGCGCCGCTGTCGCTTTGGATTACGAACGACGGCGCTCGGCGCTACCCTACGGTCGAGGCCCGCAGACTCGACCTAGACTCCGACTCTGGGAGAGCGGCCGTGCCTAGGGGTCCGGTGTTGCGGGGTCGTCGCGTTAGCGGTAGCGCCCGGGCAGACCTGTTGACGACCCCCAGTCGAGTGCAGGGCGATTGAACAGAGGATCGAGTTGATGGATTGGATCGTGTTCGGCGCCCAATGGCTGCACATCCTGCTCGGGATCCTGTGGTTCGGCAATTCGCTCGTGCTGGTCGCGATCATCCTTCCGGCCGTCAACCGACTGCCGATCCTGGCGCAACGTGAGATCGGGGCGTACATCGGAGAGCAGGCGGAACGTGTGTTCAATGTCGTGGGCCCGTCCGTCATCGTCCTGGGCTTCATCCGTGGAACCCTGCTTGGGCCGATCAAGAGTCTGGATGTTCTGCTGGGAACCGCCTACGGAGTGACCTGGCTCGTTGCCCTGGTCGTCGCAGTTCTCACGTTCTTCTGGGGACGCGTGATGATCACGGGCGGCGTGCGGGCCATGAACCTGGCCCCGCTCAACCCCGACGGCACGCCCACGCCCGAGCTCGAGGCCGCGACCAACCGCGTCAAGCTCGTCGCATCCCTCGAGCTGGTCGGCTTTCTCGTGATCTTCACCTGCATGATTCTGATGCGCTTCGGCTTGTAGGATCCATGACCGATCCGACGTCGTGGTCGAACGGTGCAGCACTACGAGCTCACCCGGCTGAGGATCATGGGGTAGGCCTTCCGCGAGTCGGACCACCTCGCACCCTGAGGCGGTATAGCAACGGCGAGCCCTTTCCGGTGGCTCAGAGAGACCTCCTTCTGATCGGCCGGAGAGAGCCGCCATGAACACGAAGATGCGGCCAGCCACAGGCTCCCGTTTTGGAGTGGGTGAGGACGAGGTCGGCCTAGCGAATGGCTGAGCCGGGGAGGCTGGCGAGCAGTTCCTCCACAAGTCCTTCGAACGGCTTCAAGGCACCCTCGATCGCCTCGACGGCCCCCAGGCCAAGTCCCAGGCTCGGTCTGTCAGGGGTATCGGCGGAGGCGACCCATCGGCCGCTGCTTTCCCGCAAGCGCACATCGACCCAGAATGCCGAGCAGGTGAGCTGGAACCGGATCACCGCTGAGGTATAGCGGATTCGCCTTGCCTGCAACCTTACATTCGGGCGGCCGCGGGGATCAGAACCTAGATGCGCCACCCGTAGGGCTCGATCGTCGGAGGTACCGGAGGCGAGGGTGGAGGTGGGGTCGGCCCTGATCGCCGGGCGATGGCCAGCGCAACGGCGACAATGATGCCCGCCACGGTCCACCATACGGATGCAGGCGGGCCAGGCTGGTGGGCCAAGGCGACTGTCGTGGGCTGCTCGGCCACCGACGCAGGACTACCGTGTTGGCGCTCCGCCTCTTACCGGGCGGGGCGCCTCTATCGTCCGCGACTGTACTCGATTGCTACCTGCGGATGCTACCGCGATTCGACGTGGACGGCACACAGACAGCCGTTTCGTGCTCAGAATGATGGAGGCGACGACGGGACTCGAACCCGTGTAAACGGTTTTGCAGACCGCTCCCTGGCCACTCGGGCACGTCGCCAAGCTCATCTCGCGCTGGCTGCCCCGCGAGGATTCGAACCTCGGTTCACGGATCCAAAGTCCGCTGTCCTACCGGCTAGACGACGGGGCATCGGCGCCACCGAACGAGGCTAGCAGGTCATTCCTGCAAGGGCAGAAAATTGGAGCGGAAGACGGGACTCGAACCCGCGACCCTCACCTTGGCAAGGTGATGCTCTACCAACTGAGCCACTTCCGCCCGTTCGCCCGCGCGCCGCGAGAAGATGGTGCCGAGGGTCAGAATCGAACTGACGACACCCGCCTCTTCAGGGCGGTGCTCTACCAACTGAGCTACCTCGGCCCGCCCCATCGATCCGCACCCTGCGGCCCGCTCGTGGTCGCGTCTCGGCTGGCGAAGATAGCACAGGGCCCGATCGAGCGGCAACCAACGGGCCGTTGCTCCGGCCACGACCCATCCGGCGGCACTCTATCGGGCAGAGGCTCCCGATTCGGTGCCATCGCTTGGCACTTTTCGCTGCCTGTGAGCCGATAAGGAACATCCCCTGATACCGGAGCGTGTCTCAGCCCGGACAGGGCATCGTCGGGCGAGTCCTTGGCAGCGGACGATTACTTGATGGAGCGCGGGTCCTGTCCGAACTGGCCCGCGAGGCCACGCAGGACGGCGATCCGCTCGGCGATTGGCGGGTGGGTGTCCCACATGCTCTTGGCTCGGTTCTCGAAGCTCTTGATCGGGTTGACGATGTAGAGATGCTGGGTCGCCCGGTTGGCGACCTCGAGCACCTCGGGGTCGTCCGAGATCGCTCGCAGGGCTCGCGCCAGGCCGATCGGGTTGCGCGTCAGCTCGACCGCCGAGACATCGGCCAATGACTCGCGCTGGCGGCTCACTGCGAGCTGGACCAGTCGTCCGATGAGTGGGGCGATCACCGCCAGCACCAGCGCGACCAGGAACAGGATCGCCGCCGCTCCCCCGCCGCCGCGATTGTTGTCGCCGTTGCCACGGCGACCGCCGCCCCAGAACGTGAAGCGCAGGAACCAGTCGGCAAGGAGGGCGATGCTCCCGACCAGGACGCCAACCAGCAGCGCGAAGCGGATGTCGAAGTTGCCGACGTGGCTCAGCTCGTGGGCCAGCACGCCCTGCAGCTCTTCGCGGTCCATCTTCTCGAGCAGCCCCGAGGTCACCGCCACCGACGCATGCTTCGGGTCGCGCCCGGTCGCGAAGGCGTTCGGCGCCGAGTCGTTGATGACGTACACCTTTGGCATCGGCAGGCCGGCGGCGATGGTCATCTCGGTAACGACATTGAGGAGCTGCTTGTCCTGCTCGGGCGGTGCCCCTTGCGAGACCTCCTTGGCGCCGCTCGAGAGGAGCACCAGCTTGTCCCCGGCGAAATAGCTGCCGACGCTCATGAAGAAGGCGACCACCAGGGCGATCACGAGACCGCCCCAGCCAAAGCCGGT
>DATCOX010000001.1:0-6577 GCA_036564495.1 Candidatus Limnocylindria bacterium | reverse complement strand
CCGAACGGCTCGTCCATCAGCATCAGCGGCGGGTCGGCCGCCAGCGCACGGGCCACCCCAACCCGCTGGCGCTCGCCGCCGGAGAGCGCGGTGGGATACCGGTCGCGATAGCTCCCCGGCTCGAGCCGCACGAGGTCGAGCAGCTCCTCGACGCGTGCCTTCACGCGCGCCTCGGGCCAGCGCAGGAGGCGCGGCACGACCGCCACGTTCTCGGCCACGGTGAGGTGCGGGAAGAGGCCCACCTGCTGGATCACGTACCCGATCCGCCGGCGCAGCTCGACCGCGGGCAGCGCCATCACGTCCTCGCCGTCGATCGTGATCCGCCCGGCGGTCGGCTCGATCAGGCGGTTGATCATCTTCATCGTGGTCGTCTTGCCACAGCCGGATGGGCCGACCAGCACGCAGATCTCGCCGGCGGGGATCTCCAGCGACAGGTCCGACACCGCGTCGGGGCTCCCGGGCGGCCCATACCGCTTCCTGACGTGCTCGAGGGTGACGACCGCGGCGCTGCTGGTCATGGCTGCCCGGATGATACGGATGCGGCCGACGAGCCCGATGCGAGGCCCCCGGCCAGGTGCCAGATCCGGACCCCGGATCGGTCGTAGACGAGCTGCCATTCCAGGCTCCCGTCGAATACGGTCGGCACGCATTGGCGCGGCGGGCCGGTGTCGAGGAGGTAGGTGGCGCCCAGGGAGCGCGCGAGGGTGGCCGCGTGAACCGGGTCGCCGGAGCAGTAGATGCTGTCGACGACCGCGGCTCGCTGGTCGGGCGAGTAGCCCAGGTTGGCGATGTACGGGGTGAAGGTCAGCACCCGAAGGCGTCCGGCCGGATCGGTTGGCGAGTTGAGCCAGCCGTTCGTCACGAATACGCTGCGCTCCGGGGTGTTGGCGGCGATCCAGTCAGCCGCCTCGACCTCCGACCAGCCCAGCACCACCTCACGGTTGAGCGCCGTCCAGGCCGATACGAGGAGCGGCGACGGGACGCTCAGGAGCAGCACGACCGCGATGGCGGGGGCCGGCCAGCGGCGGATCAGCCACGCCGCGAGGATGGCGACCGCGATCCACATCGCCTGGAAGTACTTGTTCATGTCGAAGCCGATGGCGCTGACCTGGACGACGTTCGGCACCAGAAAGAGGGTCACCAGCCAGATCGCCAGGAAGCCGCGTCGCGGCACGCGCGGCAGCACCAGCGCCAGCAGCGCGAGCGCGAACGGAACGCCGAGGTTGGTGAGGTAGAAGAAGACGACCGCCCACGGGCCGTCTCTCATCGGCGCCGACTCCCACCCGACGACCCATTTCAGCGCGCCGCTCCCCCCCGCCTGCAGCAGCGGCGCGATCGCGAACGGGACGGCCAGGACGTACGGCGCCAGCAGCAGCGCGGCGTTGCGCGGTGCTGCCCGGTCGAAGAGCCGCCCCCCGACCAGCACCCATCCCAGCGCGAGTGCCAGGAAGGCGGGGAAGAAGAAGAAATGGAACGGCGCGAGCAGGGCGCCGAGCAGCCCGGCGAGGAAGATCAGCGCCGGCCGATCGCGCCAGCCGGCGGCCCGGGCCCGCGCCGACGGCAGCCCCGCAACCAGCAGGAGGACCGCTCCCACCAGCATCGGCAGGCCGGCCGTGGTGGCCCGATGGACGAGGAGTCCGGTCCCCATCACCGACGGGATGCGGAAGAACGGCCAGTCGGTCAGCCACGAGTTGTCGTACGAGTTGTGGGTGACCAGGGTGGGCAGGTCGCCGAACCCGTTGGCGATATCGCCCACCAGCCGCATCCAGCCCAGCCCGCCGCCGAAGATGACCAGGATCACCGCCAGCAGCGCCGCCCGATTGGCTCCCCGTCCGCGGAGCAGTGTTCGTGCCAGGCCGTGGACCAGCAACGCCAGCGCCGCGGCCAGGATCGCTGACGAGACGACGAAGCTGGGGACGGCGAAGATGCCCGCCGAGCGCGCCACGATCGCGGCGTGGAAGTCGGCGAACCAGTGGTACACGAGCGGCTCGCCGGCGAAGTAGGGGACCTGCGGCGGGAAGTTGCCGGCATTCAGCGACTGGGCGATCGAAAGGTGCACCCCGAGGTCGCTCCAGTTCGAGCCGCCGGCCGAGATCCCGTCGGAGGTGGCGTGCCACAGTCCCGACTCCAGGACCCCGCCCACGAAGGCGGCGCAGACCCCGGCAATCGCGAAGGCGAGCCAATCGCGCCGGGCAGCCTGCCACGCGGCAGAGGCCTGGTCGGCGATGGCCCCCCAGCCACCGCGAAGGAGGCCGATCGGGATCGGCAGCGCGAGCATGACCGCTGCGGCGAAGACCGTCTCGCGGCGGTAGCCGCCTGCCACCAGCGACAGCCAATAGACGAGGTGCGTGCTGAGCGCAACCGACAGCACGATCGCCAGGCCGAGCCGGCCGGTGGCCGGGATCCGTGGGCGCGCCCAGCCGACGATCGCCCAGCCGGGGACGACGAACAGGAGCGGCCAGACGAAGGCCACGGCGAGGGGCGGCTTGAACCAGGCGGCCGCGAGCGCGCCCGCGATCGCGAGTGCGGCAAGGAGGGCGAGCGCCACCGTCAGCGCGCCCCGGACCGGCCCCGGGGCGGCCTCAGCTGGCACGCGCAGTCCGCGACAGCCCGGGGAGCGGCTGGCGCGGATCGAGCAGCGCCACGATCCGCTCGACCTGCGACCTGGTGAGGCTGCCGCCCGCCCCGATCCCGGCGGCGAGCGCATCCGTGTCGCGGATGACCTGGATGCCGGGCCGCTGCCCGGCGTCCCACTCGATCTCCACGCCGTGCGGCGGTACGAGGCAGGCGGTCACCGACGATGGGAGGGTCGCCCGCTCCAGGTACATCTCCAGCCGCCGTCCTGCGAGGCGAGCCCCGCTGATCCGGTCCGCGTCCCACGGCACCCACGAGTCGGTGGCGTCGCTGAGCCGGTACCAGTGCCCGTTCCGCTTCCTGTAGTGGCCAGGCTCGACGCGCAGGGTCAGCGCCCACGTCCCGCCCGGGCCGACCACGACCGCCTCGATCGGCTCCCTGCCGCCGGCCAGGACGCGGCGCAGGTAGTGGAAGCGATCATCGAGCCGCCGGCCGAGCGGGCCGCTCAACCGATCGCTACCGCTCCGCGGCAGAGCGAGGCGCAGCGACGGGGAAGTGGGTCGGTGGATCACCATGGCGGTGGGCGACGGTTCGTGCGGATTCCGCGGGCGCAGCCCGAGTCTACCGTCGCCGGGGCGCTGCGCCTAGCCTGCGCAGGTCCCCTGCTAGCATGCCGCCCATGGACCAGCGCTCACCCGGCAGCCAGATCCCGGAGGCGGTCAGGACCCTGCTGGCGGAGCTGGGCGAGGACCCGCAGCGGCCCGGCCTGGCCGGCACGCCCGACCGGGTGCGCCGCATGTACGCCGAGCTCACGGAGGGCTATCACACCGATCCGGACGCGCTCCTCAACGGCGCCGCCTTCGAGGTCGACTACGACGAGATGGTGGTCGTCCGCGACATGGAGTTCTACTCGCTGTGCGAGCACCATCTCCTCCCGTTCTTCGGCAAGGCACACGTCGGCTACCTGCCGCGCGGCCGGGTGATCGGCTTGTCGAAGATCCCGCGCATCGTCGACATGTACGCGCACCGGCTGCAGGTGCAGGAGCGCCTGACCCAGCAGGTGGCGGGCTTCCTGATGGAGCAGCTCAAGCCGAAGGGGGTCGCGTGCGTGATCGAGGCGACCCACCTGTGCACGGTGATGCGCGGCGTACGCAAGCAGCAGGCGACGATGGTGACCAGCTCCATGCTGGGGACCTTCCGTGCCGACGCCCGGACCCGGTCCGAGTTCCTGACCTTCATCGGTCGAACCGCCGAGCGCTAGGCCGATGCCAGACGCACCGCTCCTGTCCGAACCGGAGATCGCCGCGGCGCTTGGATCGGTGCCGGACTGGCGCCGTGATGGGGCGACGCTGGTCCGGACGGTTGAATGCCCGACCTTCCGAGCGGCGATCGCCCTCGTCGGCCGCGTGGCCGATGCCGCCGAGGAGGCGGATCATCATCCGGACATCACGATCAACTGGCGCCGCGTGACCTTCTCGCTCAGCACCAAGGCGTCGCACGGGCTCACCGCCAAGGACTTCTCGATGGCCGCCATCATCGACCGGCTTGCCGTGGATGGGGACGCATGAAGGTCGGCCTGATGCTCCCCATGGGCGAGCAGGAGAAGAGCCACCGCACGCTCCCGTGGGAGGAGCTGCGCGATCTGGCGCTGGCCGCCGAGGAGTCCGGGCTGGACTCGGTGTGGGGCGCCGACCACCTCATCTTTCGCGACGAGGGTGCCTCCAGCGGGATCCACGAGTGCTGGACGATCCTGACGGCCGTGGCCGCCATCACGCGGCGAGTCGAGATCGGGCCGATGGTGCTGGCGCTGCCGTTCCGCAACCCGGCTCTGACGGCCAAGATGGCGACCGCGCTGGACGAAGTGTCCGGCGGACGGCTCGTCCTCGGGGTCGGCTGCGGCTGGCACGAGCCCGAGTTCGACGCCTTCGACTATCCGTTCGACCACCGGGTCGGCCGCTTCGAGGAGGGGCTGGCCGTGCTGCTGCCCCTCCTCCGTGAAGGCCGCGTCACCGTGGATGGCCGATGGCATCGAGCCGATGCCGAGCTCCTGCCGCCCGGCCCGCGGCGCAACGGACCGCCAATCCTGATCGCCGGCAAGCGGCCGCGGATGCTGCAGCTGGTCGCGCGCCACGCCGACGCCTGGAATGCCGCCTGGTACGGACCGCGCGGGGGAGCGGGGGAGCTGGTCGAGCGGATCGGTCGCCTGCGCGAGGCGTGCGCGGCCGAGAGTCGCGACCCCTCGACCATCACGATGACGGTGGGCCTCTTCGCCTACTTCCCGGCATTGCCGGACCCCGGTGACGAGGATCCGCCCGAGAACGCCATCTCGGGCACCCCCGAGGAGGTCGGCCGGGCGCTCGCCGAGTACCGAGAGCTCGGGATCGAGCACGCGATCGTCCATCTCTGGCCGCCGACCCCGGAGGCTGTGGCCAAGCTCGGCCGGGCGGCTGAGGTGGCGCGGGCCGAGGTTAGAATCGGCGCGCATGGATGAGCCCCGCAGTTCGCCGATCCGCGTCCTGATCGCCAAGCCGGGCCTCGACGGGCACGACCGCGGAGCCAAGGTGCTCGCCCGCGGCCTGCGCGACGAGGGCTTCGAGGTGATCTACACCGGCCTCCGCCAGACGCCGGAGATGATCGTCGACGCGGCCGAGCAGGAGGACGTGGACGTCATCGGGATGTCGATCCTCTCCGGGGCGCACATGGCCCTCCTGCCGCGCGTCGTTGCGCTGAGCCAGGAGCGCGGCATGGATGACGTCCTGATCGCCGCCGGCGGGATCATCCCCGATGCCGACGTGGCGAAGCTCAAGGCGGCGGGGATCGCCGAGGTCTTCGGCCCGGGGACCAGCATCGGGCAGATCGCGGGCTACTTCCGCGAGCACGCGCGCCGGCGCGCCTGAGGGTCGTGGCCGACCTCTCGGCCTTGCTGAACGGCGCCGCGGCCGGTGAGCGACGCGACCTCGCGCGCCTGCTCACCGCGATCGAGAACGACGCCCCGGGCGTGCGACAGCTGCTCCCCGCGCTCTTCGGCGCGGGCCGCGGTGCGCACCTGGTCGGCATCACCGGACCGCCAGGGAGCGGCAAGTCGACCCTCGTCAACGCCCTGACCGATGAATGGCGGCGCCGCGGCAGGCGGGTGGGGATCCTGGCCGTGGACCCCTCGTCGCCCTACACCGGCGGCGCGATCATGGGCGACCGGATCCGAATGATGGACCACGCTGCGGATCGGGAGGTCTTCATGCGCTCGATGGCCAGCCGGGGCGAGCTGGGTGGGATCGCGGCCGCGACCTGGATGGCAGCCGCCGCCCTCGATGCGGGGGGTTACGACCCGATCCTGATCGAGACGGTCGGCGCGGGCCAGAGCGAGGTCGAGATCGCACGCCTGGCCGAGACCACGGTCGTGGTCGAGGTCCCGGAGATGGGGGACGAGGTGCAGGCGATCAAGGCAGGGCTCCTCGAGGTCGCCGACCTGCTGGTCGTCAACAAGGGCGACCGACCGGGCGCCGACCTTGCTGCCCGTCACCTGCGGGCAATGCTCTCTACGGCGGGCGGTCGGGTCGGCCGAAAGCCGCCGCCGATCATGCTCACCACCGCAACCAGCGGCGAAGGAGTTGCCGCGCTGGCGGACGCCATCGAGGCGCACCGCTCCACGGCACGCTCACCACAGCAGGCCACCGCCCGCGCCCGGAACCAGGTGCGCCGTGCGCTGGCGGACCTGGCGATGGACCGTGGTTCGCGCCACGCCGATTGGCAGGCGACCCTTCAATCGGTTGCCAACCGTGAGCTCGACCCGATCAGCGCCGCCGAGCGGCTGCTCGGCACGGATCGGGACGCCTAGCTGAGGTCCTTGGCCATCTGGACCGATGTCTCCACGTAACCGAGCGAGCGGTACAGGCTCCGGGCGACATCGTTACCGCCGAAGACATTGAGCTCGATACGACCGATGCCTCGTCTGTGCGCCTCCTCCTCGACCAGCTGCATCGCAGCTCGCCCGTAGCCGCGGCCC
>DATCOX010000134.1:0-9414 GCA_036564495.1 Candidatus Limnocylindria bacterium | reverse complement strand
GACGTATGGCCCGACGTGCACCACATCACCACTGCCGGTCGTCAGCCAATGGTTGTGCGGCGGGACGACGGCGAGCGTGGGCGCTGCCGAGAACGCGAGGGCGAGTGCAGCGATCAAGGTTGCGAGTAGCTTGCGCATGCTGACTCCATTTCGTGCGGCCGATTGCGGGCTCCTCAGGGTGCTCGTCGAGCCGCCTTGGGACAAACCTCGGCACTCCTCGACGCGGATCTGCTCATCCAGCCGCGCGGCATAATCGGGCCATGAAGGAGGCCTTCCGGGACCGATACGGCCCGCCCGAGGTCGTCGGCCTCCGCGAGGTGCCGGTGCCGGTGCCAGCCGAGGGGGAGGTGCTGGTGCGGGTCCGGGCCGCATCGGTCAATCGGGCAGACCTGGACGCGTTAAAGCCGAAGCCAAGCCTCGTCCGCCTGTACCTTGGCGTGCGCGCTCCGCGGGACCACAGCGTGGGCGGGGATGTCGCCGGCGTCGTCGAGACTGTGGGCGCCGGCGTCACCCGCTTCAAGCCGGGCGACGAGGTCTTCGGTGACATGTTCGCCGCCCGCGGCGGCGCCTTCGTCGACTACGTGTGCGCGGCTGAGAAGTTCTTCGAGCCGATGCCGCCCGGCACGAGCTTCGACGAGGCCGCCACGCTGCCGCACTCGGCGATCCTGGCGTTGCAGGCGATGCGCCTGCGCACGGGGAGGGCCGTCAAGGCGGGGGACAGGGTGCTGATCGTGGGCGCATCGGGCAATGTCGGTCCGTTCGCGGTCCAGATCGCGAAGGCGATGGGCGCAGAGGTGACCGGCATGGCCAGCGCCGGCAAGCTCGACCTGGTGCGGTCGCTCGGCGCGGATCACGTCCTCGACTACGCCAAGGTGAACCCGATCCGAGCCAGCGAGCGGTACGACTGGATCGTCGACATGGATTCGTACCTGCCCTTGCTCAGCGTCAGGCGGGCGCTCAGGCCGAACGGTGCGTACGTCACGCTGGGCGGGACCAACCGCACGATCCTCGCCGGGGTGGTCGTGGGGCCGCTGATCTCAATCTTCAGCGACAAGTGGACCGGCCTGATGCTGTGGTGGAAGCCCTGGAACCCGCCGGACGTGGCCACGCTCAAGGAGCTGATCGCGGCCGGGAAGCTGAAGGCGGTGATCGATCGGCGCTATCCGCTGGTCGAGATCGTCGACGCGCTGCGCTACGTGGACGAGGGCCGCGCCAGGGGCAAGGTCGTCATCACCTTCTGACGTTGGCGGCAGGCCGAAGTGATTGCCGAAGCGCGGGCGGCTATGGGGACTAGTCCCGCCCAGCGGGACTAATGGTGCTCGGGTGGCACAATGGCTGCCCAACTCTTTGGAGCAGCCCTTGATTCAGGCACCCGACGGCGAACAGGCATCGGTCCTCGAGTCCGCGATCGCCGCGCTCGAGCGGCACGAGTGGCGGGCGGCCTTCGATGGCCTGTCCGCGGCGGATGCCCAACAGCCGCTCTCGCCCGAGGGTTTGGAGCTGCTCGCCACCGCGGCCTGGTGGACCGGCCAGCTCCCGGTCGCGATCGAGACGCGGGAGCGCGCCTTTGCGGAAGCGTCGAAAGCCGGCGACTTCCAGACCGCGGTGCTGGTTGCCGTCAACCTGGCGCGCGACCAGGTCTTCAAGTTGGCGATTCCGGCTGCGACGGCCTGGATCAAGCGCGCGGAACGGATGCTCGAGGGCCTCGACGAGAACCCCGGCCATGGCTGGGTGGCGGCAGTGAAGGCGGGGATTGCCTCCGTCGGCGGCGACAACGAGGAGTCCATCGCACAGGCGACGCTCGCGCAGGAGATCGCCGAGCGTCTTGGAATTCCCGACCTGCGGGCGTTCGCGATGGCGGCGCGGGCTGCGGGCCTGATGGCCAGGGGTGACGTCGACGAAGGGCTGACATTGGCCGATGAGGCCGCCACGGCTGCCATCAGCGGTGAGCTGCAGCCCGCCGTGGCCGGCGGCGTCTTCTGCGCCACGATCGAAGCCTGCGCGGGGATCGGCGACGTGAAACGTGCCCTCGAGTGGACCGAGGCGCAGGACCGATGGTGCCGCCGCGAGCACATCAACGGCTTCCCGGGCATGTGCCGCATCTTCCGTTCCGACGTGAAGCGGATGCACGGCGCCTGGCCCGAGGCGGAGGCAGAGGCGCTGCAGGCATCGGTCGAGCTGCGCGGCTACATCCCCGGTGCGGCGGGGCTGGCGCTCTACCAGATCGGCGAGATCCGGCTCCGCCGCGGCGACCTGCCGGCCGCCGAGGAGGCACTGCTCGGCGCCTATGGGCTGGGTCAGGACACCGAGCCGGCGCAGTCGCTGCTGCGTCTGGCCCAGGCTAAGACTGCCGCTGCGGTCGAGTCGATCCAGCGCGCCCTGAACGAGCCGGGCCGTCCCTCGTGGCGGGCGCCGTCCGACAGTGCGGTCTATCGGCTCGGGCTGCTGCCTGCGCAGGTTGAGATCCTCCTGGATGCTGGCGACCTGGCGGGTGCACGCGCGGCCGCCGACGAGCTCGTCGACCTGGCGGCCAAGTTCCGGACCCCATCGGCCCTGGCCAGCTCTGCTTCGGCGAGCGGCACGGTCGCGATGGCCGAGGGCAACGCCGGCGAGGCCACGCCCCGCCTGCGCGAGGCGATCGCCCTGTGGCAGGAGATCGATGCGCCCTACGAGGCGGCTCGCATGCGACTCGCCCTGGCCGACGCCTACCGGGCGGATGGCCAGTTGGACCTCGGCGTGATCGAGGCACGCACCGCGCGCGATGCCTTCGAGCAGCTCGGCGCAAAGCTCGACCTCCGCCACGCGGAGTCGGTCCTGGCGTCGTTCGCGGGCGCGGATGCCTCGCCCATCGGCATGTCGACGACGCGCGTCGAGCGCGTCTTCATGTTCACCGACATCGTGGACTCCACGCGACTGGCCGAGACGCTGGGGGACGAGACCTGGGACGGCGTGATCCGGGCTCATGACCGCATCCTGCGCACCGCGGTCGCCGAGCAGGGCGGCGAAGAGGTGAAGGCCACCGGTGACGGGTTCTTCCTCGCCTTCGCCGATGCCGACCAGGCGATCCAGGCCGCAATCGCCATCCACAAGCGGCTGGCCGAACAGCGCCGCGTTCAGGGGTTCGCGCTGAGCGTCCGCATCGGCATCCATGGCGCGCAGGCGAACCGGGTGGGGCTGGACTACACCGGATCCGGCGTCAACCAGGCCTCCCGGATCGGCGCCGAGGCCAACGGCGGCGAGATCCTGGTGAGCGCCTCGACCCTCACCGCGGCCTCGCTCTCGTTCGCCGAACGCGCGCGGCGCACCGTCACGCTCAAGGGGCTGGCGGCACCCGTCGAGGTCGTCTCGATCGACTGGGGCTGATGAG
Source organism: Candidatus Limnocylindria bacterium (assembly GCA_036564495.1). GTDB lineage: Bacteria > Chloroflexota > Limnocylindria > QHBO01 > QHBO01 > CF-167. The sequence continues at coordinate 6,047 of DATCOX010000134.1, read as the reverse complement.
CGCTCGACGTCGGCCCGTTTGCGCCGGGCGTGCATAACCGCCGAGCAGACACCGCGGGAGTCGCCGATGGCCATGTCCGAGGCCATTCCTTGCCTGGGATGCACGCCAGGCGTGCATGAGCAACAGGTTGTGGCCGGTGGCGCGGTCAAGTCGCCTCTTGTGCACGCCAAGCGTGCACGCACCGCGCCCTGGCGCGCTAGAGCAGCCGTCCTGCCTCGGTGATGCGGCGCAGCCAGTGCAGCTCCCGCTCCAGGATCGTCTCGGGGCCGTGGCCGGGCAGGACCCGGATGCCAGGCGGCAGGTCGCGCGCGAGGCGGGCGAGGCTGGCGGCCATCGCCACGTCGTCGCCGCCGGGCAGATCGGTTCGGCCGTAGGTGCCGGCGAAGAGCACGTCGCCACTGAGCAGGAGCCCCGCCCGCTCCTCATACAGGCAGACCGATCCCTCCGTGTGGCCCGGCGTGTGCAGCACGTCGAAGACGAGGTCGCCGATCGGCAACTGCTCACCCTCGGCCAGGTGGCGGGTCGCAACGCTCGGCTCCATCTCGAGCCCGTAGTTGTTTGTCGCGGAGAGCCGATGCTCGTCGAGGGGATGGATGGCAAGCGGCGCGCCCGACCCGCGAACCAGCGGGGCGTTGTCGAAGACGTGGTCGATGTGGCCGTGGGAGTTGGCGACGAGGTGCAGCGTCAGCCCGTTCGCCGCCACCCGCTCGAGCAGCGGCTGGGCAGCGCCCATGCCTGGGTCCACCACCAGGGCATCGGGCGAGCGGCCGTCCCAGACGAGGTACGCGTTCGTCTGCCAGGGCCCAAACGCGCCGACCTCGAGGCGAGGGTGATGATCGGAGACGCTGGCCTGCTGGACCTCGGTCACTGCTCGCTGGAGCCGGCCGGGCCGATCGGGCCTGAGCGACCGTCAACCACGGTGAGGCCGAAGGCGGTGGCCAGCGCATCGGCCAGGCGGTCCTCGACCGCCACCATGTCGACCGGGTGGCCGAGCTCCGCGGCGAGCGAGGTGACCTCCTTGTCGGCGATCCCGCACGGGATCATCTCGGCGAACCAGCGCAGGTCGGTGTTGACGTTCAGCGCCAGGCCGTGGGTCGTCACCCCGCGCTTCACCCGCACGCCGATGGCGGCAAGCTTGCGCCGCCCCTCCACCCAGACGCCGATGAGCCCCTCCTCGGCGTGCGCCTCGACCCCGAAGGTGGCGGCGGTCTCGACGATCGCGGACTGCAGCGAGCGAACGTAGCGACGCAGGTCGAGCGGGTCGCGCAGCTCGACGATGGGGTAGGCGACCAGCTGACCCGGGCCGTGGAAGGTGATGTCGCCGCCGCGGTCGACGCGCAGGAACTGGGCGCCCAGGTCGCGCAGCCGCTCGGGCGTCGCCAGGAGGTTGGCCTCGTCTCCCCCGCGCCCGATGGTGTAGACCGGGAAGTGCTCGAGCAGGAGCAGCCGGTCGCCGATGCGACGCTGCCGTCGCTGCTCGGCCAGCTCGTCCTGGAGCTCCCAGGTGGGCTCGTACGGGACGGTGCCGAGGCGCTCGACGAGCAGCTTCCCGCCATGCGCGAGGAGGAGCGGTCGGTCGTCACTGGCCGGGGCGAAGGGGGCGTCGCGGCGCGGCCGGCGTGGCGCATCGGGCTCGACCGGAGCCTCCGGCGCTCGGCTGATGTCACGCATCGTCGCCATGGGATCAGACCGCGACGGAGGCGACGCCCGGGACCTGCTCGGCGGCGTGGTACGACGAGCGCACCAGCGGCCCGGACTGCACGTGCCGGAAGCCGAGCTCCAGCCCGTGTCGTCGGAGCGCGACGAACTCGGCGGGGGTGTAGTACTTGTGCAACGGCAGGTGCTGGCGGCTGGGTCGCAGGTATTGGCCGATGGTCAGCACGTCGATATCGGCTTCGCGCAGCAGGCGCATGGACTCGAGCAGCTCGTCGGTCGTCTCGCCCAGGCCGACCATCAGGCCGGTCTTGGTGACCATCTGGTCGTGGCCGATCTCGTTCGCGATCCGCCGCCCGATCGTCAGGACGGAGACGGAGCGGTCCCACTTGGCCCGCCGGCGAACCGGACGCTGGAGGCGCGGGACCGTCTCGACGTTGTGGTTGAGGATGTCGGGCTGGGCCTCGACCACGGTGCGGATGTCCGGCTCGCGGCCGTTGAGGTCCGAGATCAGTACCTCGATGCTCGTGGCGGAGGAGATGTGGCGGATGGCGCGGATCGTGTCGGCGACGATCCCCGCCCCACTATCGGGCAGGTCGTCGCGGGCGACCATGGTGATGACCGCGTGCTTCAGGCCCATGGCCGCTGCGGCCTCAGCCACGCGGCGCGGCTCGTCGAGGTCGGTGGTCGGGGGCCGCCCGGTGTCGATCGCGCAGAAGCCGCAGTTCCGGGTGCATACGCTGCCGAGCACCATGAAGGTGGCGGTGCCGAGCGCCCAGCATTCGCCCTGATTCGGGCAGCGGGCCTCCTCGCAGACCGTGTTGAGTGCCTGCGATCGCATCAGGCGGCTGACCTGGGCGTAGGTCTCGCCTGAGCCGATGCGGACCTTCAGCCACTCCGGGCGCCTCCCGCCGGGGCCGGCGTTCTCCGGGATCGGGTCGCCGGGGAAGAGGATGCCGCCGTCCACGCTCGGGCCGCCGGGATACATCACCTCCGACGGGGAGTGATGCCCTTCGTTGACGACCGCCAGCTCGCCGAGGGTCGAGAAGTCGCGCTGCGGTTCGAGTGCCACGCACGGAGTCTACCGAAGGGAAAGGTCGGCCGCGTTCCCTGCTTCAACCCGGGGAAACTGGGCCGCCGTGCGCGGCGGCGCGCCTCCCGTAGACTCCGAGCGATGGACCATGCCTCGCATGACAGCGGCGCGGGCGGCGGCACCCACGCCGAGGCAGCGCCGCACGCCGGCCACGACAAGCACGCCGGTCATGACCCGGATGTGTTTCGACGGCAGTTCTGGATCGCCCTGCTCCTGACCATCCCGGTCGTCATCTGGAGTCGCGAGGTCCAGGGCTGGCTCGGCTATGAGGCGCCCAGCTTCATCGGCTCGGATTGGATCCCGCCGGTGGTCGGGACCGTGGTCTTCGCCTACGGGGGCCTTGTCTTCCTGCGCGGGGCGCGCACCGAGCTCGGCGACCGCCAGCCGGGCATGATGACGTTGATCAGCCTGGCAATCGCCGTCGCCTTCGTTGCCAGCTGGGCAGCCACGCTCGGCATCTTCGAGGTCGACGTGTGGTGGGAGCTGGCCACGCTGATCACGGTCATGAGCCTCGGCCACTGGCTCGAGATGCGAGCGATCCGACAGGCCCGCGGCGCCCTTTCTGCGCTCGCCGCGCTTCTCCCGGACACGGCGGAGCGCGTGATCGGGGACGGGGTCGAGACCGTGCCGATCGGCGAGCTTCGGCTCCGTGATGTCGTGCTGATTCGGCCGGGCGCGCGCGTGCCAGCCGACGGCGAGGTGGTTGAGGGGAGTGCCGACGTCGACGAGAGCATGATCACCGGCGAGTCGCGCGCGGTCGGCAAGGAGCCTGGTGATCGGCTCGTGGCCGGCACCGTCGTCGCGGGTGCCAGCCTCCGGGCCCGGGTGACAGCGGTGGGCGACCAGACGGCCCTCTCCGGCATCATGCGGCTGGTGGCGGAGGCTCAGGCTTCCGGCTCGCGGGCCCAGGCGCTGGCGGATCGCGCGGCAGCGATCCTCTTCTACGTGGCGCTCGCGGCCGGCGTCGTCACCCTCGCAACCTGGTCGCTCCTCGGCGAGCCGGAAGAGGCCCTCATCCGCACGGCGACCGTCCTCGTCATCGCCTGCCCCCACGCGCTCGGCCTGGCGATCCCGCTGGTCATTGCCATCAGCACCACGCTCGGCGCCCGCAACGGTCTGCTCGTGAAGGATCGCCTGGCGCTCGAGCGCGCCAAGGACGTGAAGATCGTCATCTTCGACAAGACCGGCACGTTGACTCGGGGCGAGCCGGCGCTTGCCGAGGTGATGCCGGCGAACGGACAGGACGCGGCGACCGTCCTGGGGCTCGCCAGTGCGGTCGAGGCGGACAGCGAGCATCCGCTGGCCCGGGCGGTGATGACGGCTGCGGCCAGCCGTGGGGTGGACGTGCCACGCGGCTCCCGATTCGAAGCGCTGGCGGGCCGCGGGGCGCGTGCCTCGATCGATGGGTCGGTGGGGCAGGTCGGTGGACCCCGCCTCCTGGCGGACCTGCAGCTGGCGGTCCCGGCGGAGCTGCAGGGCGCCGTCGGCCACTCCGAAGCGGCGGGGCAGACCGTGCTCTTCGTGGTGCGAGACGGTGAGGTGATTGGTGCGCTCAGCGTCGAGGACGAGATCCGCCCCGAGTCGGTCGAGGCGGTCAAGCGCCTCCACGCTCTCGGCCTGCGTGTGGCGATGATCACCGGCGACGCCCAAGCGGTCGCCGATTCGGTGGCGGCCAGGATCGGGATCGACGAGGTACGTGCCCAGATCCTGCCCGCCGACAAGGCTGCAGCGGTGCGTAGCTTCCAGGCCGGCGGCGCCAGCGTGGCTATGGTCGGGGACGGTGTGAACGACGCTCCGGCCCTCGCGCAGGCGGATGTCGGCATTGCAATCGGCGCTGGCACCGACGTCGCGGTCGAGGCAGCCGGCATCGTGCTCGTCCGCGACGATCCGCGCGACGTGGTTGGAGCCATCGAGCTGTCGCGGGCGAGCTACCGCAAGATGGTGCAGAACCTCGCGTGGGCGACCGGCTACAACGCGCTGGCCATCCCGGTGGCGGCGGGACTGTTGGCGCCGATCGGCTTCGTCCTGCCGATGAGCCTCGGGGCGGTGGCGATGAGCGCGTCGACCATTATCGTCGCCGCCAATGCCCAGCTCCTGCGCGGCCTCCGTCTGCGGCCGGCCGCCGACTAGCCGATCGGGGTAGCCGGGTCCCAGCCCTCGAGGCGCTTCCGGACGTCGGCCAGGAAGTTGCCGACCTGCGCCCCATCGAGGACGCGGTGGTCGAACGAGCAGGTCATGTTCATCATCGGTCGGATGGTGATCACGTCCTCGCCCTCGACGGTGACCACCACCGGGCGCTTGACGATCGCCTCCATCGACAGGATGGCGACCTCCGGGCTGTTGATGATCGGCATGGATGAGACCGATCCGAACCAGCCGGTGTTGTTCACCGTGAAGGTCCCGCCCTGGATCTCGTCCAGCCGCAGCTTGTTCGTGCGCGCCCTGGCCGCGAGGTCCTGGATCCGATGGTTCACGCCGCTGATGCTGAGCTGGTCGGCGTTGGCGATGACCGGCACCAGCAGGCCGTTGTCGACCGCCACCGCGATGCCGATGTTCATGGCCTGCTTGAGGATGATCCGATCCTCGGCGAACTGGCTGTTGAGGGTCGGGTGCTGGCGCAGGGTCTCGGTGACCGCCTTGATCAACGCTGCCACGTAGCTGATGCCGATCCCCTCGCGCGCCTTGTAGGTGGCCTGGTTCATCTCGCGCCAGCGCACCACGTTGTGCATGTCCACCTCGACCACCGTGTAGGCGTGGGGGACCGTCTGCTTGACGCGCGTCATCTTCGCCGCGATCCCCTTGCGCATCTGAGTCAGGGCGACCTCCACGTCGCCGCCGGTCGGGGCGGCCATGGCGGCGGGCGGGGCGTATGCCGGCGCCGGGGTCGGGGCTGACGGAGCGGCAGCCGGTGCCGCCGGGGGACCTTCCGCAGCGACCGGAGCCGGGGTAGGAGCAGGTGGCGGCGGAGCCGGCTCGGCCATCGGCGCCGGGACCGGCGCGGGAGGTGGCGCGCCTGGCTCGGCCACGGCCGCGGGTGTCGGATTCTCGGCGGTCGCAGGCGCGGCTCCCCCAGAGATGAAGCCCAGCACGTCGTCGCGGGTCACGCGGCCACCCGACCCGCTGCCTTGCACTTTCGAGATGTCGATGCTGTGCTCGCGGACGAGTCGCCGCACGGCGGGCGTCATGCGCTGTGTCCCGTTCGTCTCGGGCTCGGCCGCGGCAGCGGGGCCGGTTCCTGCCGGTTCCGCGGCGGGCGCAGGAGCGGCTGGGGTGGGCGGGGCAGCGGGCGCCGGTTCGGGGG
>DATCOX010000116.1:0-12022 GCA_036564495.1 Candidatus Limnocylindria bacterium | reverse complement strand
AATTGAAGATCTATCCCGGTGACGCTAGCGGAGAGGAACCACCCGTTCCCATCCCGAACACGGAAGTTAAGCTCTCCAGCGCCGAAGATACTTGGGGGGCAACTCCCTGGGAAGATAGGTCGTCGCCGGGATAGTTCATTTCCTGGGCACTCTCGAGGAGCGGTGCCGGCCCGGTGGCCGCGCGCTATCCTCGCCGGGTGGATCGGATCTGCCCGTACCTGGCCCTGGCCGATGATGGCCGCACGGTGGCCGATGGGTTCGATCCGGAGCACCGCTGCCATGCCCTCTCGCCTCCCGCTCCGCTGGAGCGGTCGCGCCAGGTCCAGCTCTGCCTGACGGAGGCCCATGCGCGCTGCGAGCGCTTCGCGGCCGCCCGCACTGCCTGGCTCGCCGCGTCGAGCGGTCTGCCTCGCGTCGCCCCCGACGTGGCATTCGGGCGAACGCGCCTGGTGCTCGAGCCCGAGCCGGCGTGGCGTAACCTGGCGAGCTCGCCCAGCACCCGCCTCACCCGTCCGGCCATCCTGATCGCCGCGATCGCCCTGGCGGTGGTCGCACTTCTTGTCCTCAGCAGTATCTCGGGCATCCTCGGTGGCCTGCCCGCCAGCTCCACCGCGACGCCGACCCCGTCGCCATCGCCGAGCCCGTCCGTGCCCGCCTCGTCGGCGCTCGCATCGGTCGTGGCCTCTCCGTCAGCGGTCGCCGCTACCCCGACGCCCGTCGCGACGCCCACGCCGGCGCCCAGGACCTACGTCGTCCAGGAGGGTGACACCCTCAACGAGATCGCCACGCGATTCGGGACGACCGGGCAGGCGATCGCCGACGCGAACGGGATCAAGATCACCGACACCATCAATCCGGGGCAGGTCCTGATCATCCCCTGAGAAGGCGGTCGCGCCCCCTTCAGAAGGGCGGCTGGCAGGTGCGGCAGAAGGTCGTCGCCTCCTCGCCGCCGATCTGGCGCAGGGTGCGCCCGCAGCGAGGGCAGGGCTCACCGCCGCGGAGGTGCACCTTCAGGAACTCGCGATGCTGCAGCTGGATATCGGGCGGCACGAGCGTGCGCACCCGGTCGGTCGCATCCGCCAGGACGGTCCGCATCGCCGTGTACAGCCGGTCAATCTCCTCGGGGCGCAGCGTGCTTCGCTTGCGCAGCGGCGCCAGCTTCGCCTCCCACAGGATCTCGTCGCTGTAGGCGTTGCCGATGCCGGCCACGAATCGACTGTTGCGCAGCAGCGACTTGAGCTCGCCGGGGTGCCGGCGGATCCGCTCTCGGAAGCGCTCGAGGGTGAGCTCTGGATCGTCGGCATCAGGTCCCATCTCGGTCCAGCCGGGGATGGCGTCCAGGCCGTCGGGCGGCAGCAGGTACAGCTTGCCGAGCATCTCGCGGTCGACGTAGCGCAGCTCGCCGCCATCGGTGAATCGCAGACGGAGGCCGGTGCGTGCGCGGACCTTGCTCCTGCCGTCGTCGAGGAGCCAGAAGCGTCCGGCCAGCATGGGGTTGGCGGCCAGCACGCGGGCGACCTCGCCGCCGCGGGCGAACGAGAGGAGCAGGAACTTGCCGCGTCGTGTCGCGCTGGTGATCGAGGTGCCGGCGAGGAGCGCAAGCTCGGCCGGTGTGGCCCGCACCAGGATCGGCGTGGGGGCTGTCGCGTCGAGCACCTCTCGACCGGTGGCGCGTGCCTGGAGCTCCTCGGCCACGATCGTCAGATCGGGCAGTTCAGGCACGGAAGAGGCTCATTGACCGTGTGGTATGCTCCTGCGGCTCTGGAGCAAACAACCGCATATCGCGCGCGGATGAGCGCATCTTCCATCGGCCGTTACGGAGGAGCACCCGAGTCGTCTGATCGACCATGAAGGCAGCTTCGACCCCACCTGATGAATGAGACGCCCCCCGCATGCGGAGGGCGTTGTTGCTGCGGGGACATCGCACCCAAGGAGCGTACACGCACTTGACCGACGAAACGAATCAGCCTGAGCCGCACTCCGAGGACCCGATCCCGACTGCGGCCGATGAGACGAGCGCCGCGGATCCGCAGGCGGAGATCACCGCCGCACCGCAGCCTGACGAACCGGCTGATTCGATCGTCGATGAGGCTCCCGCCGAGCCGGAGCCCGAGCCCGAGCCGGAGGCCGAGCCCGAGCCGATGGCTGCAGAGGCTGAGCCTGAGCCCGTGGCCGCGGAGGCGGAGCCCGAGCCGACTCCCGAGCCGGAGCCGACTCCCGCGCCGGAGGCGACTCCCGAGCCGGAGCCGACTCCCGAGCCGGAGGCGGTGACGGGCGACGCCGAGGCGCCAACCGAGGAGCCGGCGACCCCAGAGCCGGCCCCGCCCGAGGATGACTCTGAGCCGATGACCATGGCCCAGCTTCTCGACGACCCGTCGAACGAGGTCAAGAGCCTCAAGCACGGCGACGTGGTCGAGGGCACGGTGGTGCGCATCGATCCGGACGAGATCCTCGTCGACTTCGGTGGCAAGAGCGAGGGGGTCGTCTCCAACCGCGAGCTGATGAGCCGACGCGGGCCACGAGACGGCGAGGAGGCCAGGCAGGAGCTGAAGGTCGGGGACGAGGTCCTCGTCTACGTCCTCCAGCCCGAGTCACCCGAAGGGCACGCCGTCCTGTCGCTCCGCCGTGCCGGCCTCGAGCGCAAGTGGCGCGCGATGCAGGAGCGCTTCGACGCCGGCGAGATCGTCGAGGCGCGCGTCATCGACCACAACAAGGGCGGCCTGATCGTCGATCTCGGGGTGCGCGGCTTCGTGCCGATCAGCCAGATCGTCGACTTCCCGCGCCGCCCGCGCGACGAGCAGCCGCGCGACGCCGCCCAGGAGATCGCCGAGAAGCTCCAGCCCTTCGTGGGGCGAACGCTCCGCCTGAAGATCCTCGAGGTCAACCGCAAGGCGAATCGGCTCATCCTTTCCGAGAAGGTGGCCCTCTACGAGGAGCGACGCGAGAAGCGCGACGAGCTCTTCAGCAGCCTGCAGGTCGGGCAGCGGGTCCAGGGCACCGTGCGCAGCATCGCGCCGTTCGGCGTCTTCGTCGACCTGGGCGGGATCGACGGGCTTGTCCACAAGAGCGAGCTCTCCTGGAACAAGGTCAACAACCCGGAGACCGCCTACGCGATCGGTGACGAGGTCGAGGCCGAGGTCATCGACATCAACCACGAGCGCGGGCGGATCAGCCTCTCGATCCGCCGCCTGCAGCCCGATCCATGGCAGGAGTCGGTCGCCAAGTACACGATCGGGGACGTCATCTCCGGCACCGTCACGAAGCTCGTGAACTTCGGCGCCTTCGTCCGGGTCGAGGAGGGTCTCGAGGGCCTGATCCACATCAGCGAGCTGTCGAACCAACGGGTCGCCCATCCAGGGGACGTGGTCAAGGAGGGCGACACCCTCAACCTGAAGATCATCAGCCTCGACTCTGAGCGCCATCGCCTGGGCCTCTCACTGAAGCAGGCGGAGGAGCGCTCCGCCCCCGAGCCGGCGTCCGTCCCTGCCGCAGCGACGATCGGCTCGAGTCCGTCGTCGCCCTCCCGAATCGAGGAGCGCCCGGCGCGCGGTGGTGGGAGCCGAGAGCGCCGCGATCGGCGCGACCGCGACTACCGGCCCGAGGACGCGATCAGCGAGCCGGACGAGGGGATCGACAACACGATGGCCGCCGCGTTCGCGGAGTCCGGCCTGCTCGACCAGCTGCGAGGGGCACGCCCGAAGAAGGCGCCCAAGGCAGAGGCCGAGGCTGAGCCTGAGGCCGAGGCAGAGCCGCAGCCCGAGGCAGAGCCGCAGCCCGAGGACGTTGTCGCCGAGGCACCCGAGACGACGGCGCCCGAGCAGGAGCCAGCGGAGCCTGAGCCCGCGCCGGAGGCCGCCGCCGAGATGGCCGAAACGGCCCCCGTGGAGGCTGAGGCCGTGGCTGAGGCCACCGATGGTGAGCAGCCGGCAGCAGAGCCGGCGGCCGAAGAGCCCGAGGCCGTATCGGCCGATTCCGAGGCGTCGTAGATCGCCCGTCGCCCCTGACGGAGCCGGCATCGGTGAGCGAACCGTCGCCTTAGGCCGTAGTACCTATTGAAGGCGCCGCGCGGGAGTGGTGCTCTACACTCTGGACACGTTCGGCGGTCCTGTCAGGGCCGCCGGGCAAGCACGCAGGGACGCGTCATGGATCGCTTCGACAAGTTCACGGATCGGGCACGCAAGGTGCTGACCCTTGCCCAGGACGAGGCGCAGCGCTTCAACCACAACTACATCGGCACCGAGCATCTCCTGCTCGGCCTCGTGCGCGAGGGCGAGGGGGTCGCCGCGCGCGTCCTCGAGAACATGAACGTCGAGCTCTCCAAGGTGCGGACAGCGGTCGAGTTCATCATCGGGCGTGGGGATCGGCCGGTCGTCGGCGAGGTGGGCCTGACTCCGCGTGCCAAGCGCGTCATCGAGCTGGCCATCGACGAGGCCCGTCGCCTGGGGCACAACTACATCGGCACCGAGCATCTGCTCCTCGGCCTGGTGCGCGAGGGCGAGGGGATCGCCGCCGGCGTGCTGGAGAGCCTCGGGGTCAACCTCGACAAGGTGCGGCACCAGGTGATCCACGTCCTGAGCCAGAGCACCAGCGTGTCGCCGGCGCAGGAGACGAAGCGGCCGTCGAAGACCCCGACCCTCGACCAGCTGGGGATCAACCTCACCGAGATGGCCCGGCTGGGCAAGCTCGACCCGGTGATCGGTCGCGAGAAGGAGATCGAGCGGGTCATCCAGATCCTGAGCCGCCGCACGAAGAACAACCCCGCCCTGATCGGCGAGCCCGGCGTCGGCAAGACCGCCATCGCCGAGGGGCTGGCCCACCGCATTGTGAGCGGCGACGTCCCTGAGACGCTTGCCGACAAGCGGGTGCTCACCCTGGACATCGGCTCGCTGGTGGCCGGCACGAAGTACCGCGGCGAGTTCGAGGAGCGCCTCAAGAAGATCATCGAGGAGCTGCGCAGCAGCAGCGACAGCGTGCTCTTCATCGACGAGCTGCACACGCTGGTCGGCGCCGGCGCGGCGGAGGGAGCGATCGACGCGGCCAACATCCTGAAGCCACCGCTCGCACGCGGCGAGCTGCAATGCATCGGCGCGACCACCCTCGACGAGTACCGCAAGTACATCGAGAAGGATGCGGCGCTCGAGCGGCGCTTCCAGCCGGTCATGGTCGAGGAGCCGACGGTCGACGAGGCGGTTGAGATCCTGTTCGGGATCCGGTCCCGCTACGAGGACCACCACCACGTCAAGATCAGCGACGAGGCGGTCCGCGCCGCGGTTGACCTCTCGGTCCGCTACGTGGCCGACCGCGCGCTGCCCGATAAGGCGATCGACCTGATGGACGAGGCCGGGTCGCGCGTGCGGCTGCGCGAGTCGAAGGCGCCGCCCAACATCAAGGAGGCGCAGCGCGGCCTCGAGGAGGTCACCCGCCAGAAGGACGAGGCGATCGCCGCCCAGGACTACGAGGCTGCCGCCCGCCTGCGCGACGAGGAGGCGCAGGGCAAGGAGCAGATCGACGCCCTGCGTGCCGCGTGGCACGAGGAATCGGCCAAGGACGTCCCGGTCGTGACCGAGGAGGAGATCGCCCAGGTCGTCAGCATGTGGACGGGGATCCCCGTGATCCGCATCAGCGCCGAGGAGTCGGATCGCCTGCTCCACATGGAGGATGCGCTGCACAAGCGCGTCATCGGCCAGCAGGAGGCGATCGACATCATCTCGAAGGCCGTTCGGCGTGCCCGAGCTGGGCTCAAGGATCCCAAGCGGCCGATCGGCTCCTTCGTCTTCATGGGCCCCACCGGCGTCGGCAAGACCTACCTGGCGCGCGCCCTGGCCGAGTTCATGTTCGGCTCCGAGGACGCGATGGTGAAGATCGACATGAGCGAGTTCATGGAGCGCCACAACGTCTCTCGCCTGGTCGGTGCTCCCCCCGGTTACGTCGGCTACGACGAGGGAGGGCAGCTGACCGAGGCGGTGCGCCGCAAGAGCTATTCGGTGGTGGTGCTCGACGAGATCGAGAAGGCGCACCCGGACGTCTTCAACATCCTCCTCCAGATCCTCGAGGACGGCCACCTGACCGATGCCAAGGGCCGCCGCGTCGACTTCCGGAACACGATCATCATCATGACCAGCAACGTCGGCGCCCAGCTGCTGCAGAAGGACTCGCGGATCGGCTTCCGCGCCGAGGGCGAGGCGGGGTCCGCGCTCGAGGCCACGGCCGACTACGAGCGGATGAAGGAGAAGGTGCTCGGCGAGCTGAAGAACGTCTTCCGACCCGAGTTCCTCAACCGGATCGACGCCACGGTCGTCTTCCGCGAGCTGACCCGCGAGGAGATCCGCCAGATCGTCGACCTGCTGCTCGAACGCGTGAAGTCGCAGCTCGCCGGCCAGCAGATGGAGCTGGTGGTGACCGACGCCGCCAAGGACGCGATCATCGTCAAGGGCTACGACCTCGCCTTTGGGGCGCGGCCGTTGCGGCGCGAGATCCAGCACCAGATCGAGGATCCGCTGGCGGAGCGGATGCTCCAGGCGAGCTTCGAGGCGGGCGACACGATCGTCGTCGACGCCACCCCCGATGGCCTTGTGATCGAGCGCAAGACCGCCAAGGTGCCCGTCAAGGCTCGCTGACCGCCCGATAACGCGGCAATACGCAGGGGCGTGGCAAGATGGCGCGACCCGTGCCAGCCACCCGCTCCGTCTACGTCTGCCAGCAATGCGGCACCAGCGCCCCGCGCTGGTCCGGCCAATGCGCGTCCTGCGAGGCGTGGAACACGCTGGTCGAGACCGTGGTCACCCGCGCCGCCTCCGGGACGACGGCTCGCGCGCGGGAGCGATCGGCCGCGGCCGGCTCGGCCGCCATCTCGCCGATCGGCGGCGTCAGCAGCGCGGAGGCATCGCGCCTGCCGAGCGGGATTGGGGAGCTCGACCGCGTTCTGGGCGGCGGGCTCGTGCCCGGCTCGATCGTCCTCTTTGGCGGCGACCCTGGGATCGGCAAGAGCACGCTCCTGCTCCAGCTTGCCGGACGGCTGGCGGCCGCCGGCCACGCGACCCTGTACCTGACCGGCGAGGAGTCGGCGTCACAGGTCCGCGGCCGCGCGGAACGGGTCGGGGCGGTCGTCGAGGGGGTCGGGCTGGTAGCCAGCACCGACCTGGCGACGGCCGTTGCCGCGATCGAGGCCTCCGCTCCAGCGCTGGCGGTCGTCGACAGTGTCCAGACCTTCGCCAGCGCCGAGCTGGGAGGCCCTGCCGGCAGCGTCGGGCAGGTGCGCGAGGTGGCGACGCGCCTCGCCGAGGTCGCCAAGGCGGGGGCAACCTGCGTCGCGCTGATCGGCCACGTCACCAAGGAGGGCACGGTGGCGGGGCCGCGCACGCTGGAGCACCTTGTCGACGCCGTCATCTATCTTGAGGGCGAGCGGATGGGGACGACCCGCCTCCTTCGCGCCGCCAAGAACCGGTACGGCTCGACCGATGAGGTCGGCGTGCTCGAGATGCGGAGCGACGGCCTGGTTGAGGTGGCCGATGCGAGCCGCTTCTTCCTCGAATCGGAGCAACCGCCGGTGGCCGGCAGTGCCATCACCATCACCCTCGAGGGGACGCGCCCGCTGGCGGTCGAGATCCAGGCGCTGGTCGCGCCAGCCGGCTACGGGTCGCCGCGGCGCGCCACGACAGGGATCGATGTCAACCGCGTCCTCATGCTCATCGCGGTGCTGGCGCGGCACGCAGGGCTGAACCTGACCGGGCACGACGTCTACGTGAACGTGGCGGGCGGGCTGCGCATCGAGGAACCGGCTGCCGACCTCGCCGTCGCCACCGCGCTCGCCTCCTCACTCCGCGAGCGCCCGGTGCGGGAGGGGACCGTCCTGGCGGGTGAGCTGTCGCTGTCGGGGCGGCTGCGCCCGGCCGCCCGCGCCGAGCGTCGCATGGCGGAGGCGGCTCGGCTCGGCTTCGACCGGATGGTGACCGGCCCCGAGCGCGGCTCTCCCGGGCGAGCCGTGCCCGGGCGGATGGTTACCGCGGCCGACCTGCGAGAGGCGCTGCGGGAGGCCCTCGAGCCGTAGACCTTGCGCATGGCAGGTGCTAAGGTGGCCGCCCGCCGCTGGCGGGCGCGGGATTGGCATCATCGCATTCATCCCTTCATTGCCCGCGACATCGGATCATCACGGACTCATCGGCACCATGACCAAGATCATCCAGCTCGTGGGCGCCCTGCTCGGGACCCTGCTCGGGTTCGCGCTGGGACTCCTCATCCTGAGCAAGGCCGACACCACCATCATCGAGGCGCCGAACCGGCCCGCCTTCCTGATGGCGATGGTGGCGGCGACCCTCTTGTTCGGGTATCTCGCCATCCCGTACGTGACCACGCGGCCGGCGCGCTGGGCGGTCGATCGCCTTGCCCAGGCGGGGGCTGGCGAGTTCGCGCTCGGAGTGGCGGCGATCGTGGTGGGCCTGCTGGTCGGGGTGCTGGCCGGCCTGCCGCTGATCGCGATCGGAGGCTGGGCGGGATCGGTCCTGCCCCCGGTGGTGGCGGTGGTATCGGCGCTGCTGCTGCTGGCCGCCACGATGTACAAGCGCGACGTCCTCCTGCCGGCCGTGGCCGGCATCCTGCCCGGCGGTCGCCGGCGCACCGGCTTCTCCCAGATCGTCATCGACACGAGCTCGGTGATCGACGGGCGGATCGTCGACGTCGGCCGCACCGGCTTCATCCTCGGCACGCTCATCGTGCCGCGCTTCGTGCTCGACGAGCTCCAGCGCATCGCCGACTCGCCTGACGCCATCCGCCGCAACCGTGGCCGGCGCGGCCTGGAGATGCTGACCGCGCTCCAGAAGGACTCGATCTCTCCGGTCGAGGTGAGCGAGGAGACCTACCCCGAGATCGGCGAGGTGGACGCCAAGCTCGTCGCCTTCGCCCGCGATCACGGAGCCGCGATCCTCACCAACGACTTCAACCTGAACCGGGTCGCCGAGCTCCAGGGGATCCGGGTCCTCAATATCAACGAGCTGGCCAATGCCGTGAAGGCGGTGGTGCACCCCGGTGAGGAGATGAGCGTCAAGATCATCCAGGAGGGGAAGGAGCCAGGGCAGGGGGTCGGCTACCTCGACGACGGGACCATGATCGTGGTCGAGGGCGGTAGCCGCGCCATGAACCATGAGGTCGGGGTGACGGTGACGCGCGTGCTGCAGACGGTCGCCGGCCGGATGATCTTCGCGCAGCCCCGCGACGACTCAGCAAGCGGATGATGCCGTGGTGCTGGTAGGGGCGGTGCTCGTCGCCGCGGGGAGCGCTCGGCGCATGGGCGGCGACAAGCTGTGGCGGGAGTTCTCCGGCAGGCCCGCATGGCGCTGGGGGCTCGACACGCTGCTGGCCGTACCCGGCATGAGCTGGGTCGTGGTGGTCGCGCCACCCGACGCGCTGGACCGCTTCCGCGACGCGATCCCCGAGGCCTCCCGCGGCCGGTGCGAGGTCGTCGCCGGCGGCGAGGATCGGGCGGATTCCGCGCTCGCAGGGATCGCCGCGCTGACCAGGATCGGCTTCCCTGAGGATGCCGCGGTGCTGATCCACGACGCCGCCCGTCCGGCGGCCTCGATCGAGCTGATCGAGCGGGTCGTCGCGGCCGTCACGCCGACCGACGGCGCCATCCCGGTCGTCCCGCTCCACGACTCGCTGAAGCACGTCGACGGCTCGGGGCGCGTGGTCGGCGCCTTCGAGCGCGAGGGCCTGGCGCTCGCGCAGACGCCGCAGGCGGCGACCCTCATCGTGCTTCGGGCTGCGCTCGAGGAGGCGCAGGCCTGGGGCCGCAAGATGACCGACGAGGCGGCGGCGCTCGGGGCGGGCGGCGTGGTGGTGCATGCGGTGGCCGGCGAGCCGGGGAACTACAAGCTGACCGAGCCAGGCGACGAGACGTTGATCGCCGGCTCGCTGGCCGCTCGCTCGATGCCCGTGACCGCCCCCACCGTCGGCGATGGTCAGCGCGCCGGGATCGGCTTCGACGCGCATCGCTTCGGCGAAGGGGGAACGCTGCATCTCGGGGGACTGGAGTTTCCCAACGAGCGAAGCCTGGCTGGGCATTCGGACGGGGACGCCGCCCTGCATGCCGTCATCGACGCGCTGCTCGGCGCGGCTGCGGCGGGGGATATCGGCAGCCTCTACCCGGATGACGACCGCTGGCGGAACGCCGACTCGGGCGACCTCCTGCGCGGAGCCGTATACACCCTGCAGGCGGCTGGCTGGCGCCCGCACTCCATCGATCTCGCCATCGTCGCGGAACGCCCGGCGATCTCGCCGCGGCGGGCGGAGATGGCAGAACGCCTGGCTGCCCTGTGCGGGATCCAGGCGGAGGCGGTAGGCGTGAAGGGGACGACGTCGGATGGCCTCGGCTTCGGCGGCTCCGAGGGGATCGCGGCGTATGCGGTGGCGGTGATCGCCCGCGCATGAGCGAGTGGATCGGCGGGCGACGGCCGGTGGTCGAGGCGCTGACCGCGGGTCGCCCAGCGGCCCGTCTCCTGGTCGCGCACAGTGCGCGACCAGGTCCGGAGCTGAATGAGGTCCTGGCCGCGGCACGATCGGCATCGGTCCCGGTGGAGACGGTCGATGCGAATCGCCTGCGGCAGCTCGCCGGGTTCGACGGGCACCAGGGGGTGCTGCTCGAGGTAGCGGACCGCCGCTTCGCCGACCTCGCCGATCTCCTCGCCCTTGCGACGACCCGCGGTCACGACCCGCTGCTCCTGATCCTCGAGCACCTGCAGGACCCGACCAACTTCGGCACCCTCCTCCGTTCAGCCGAGGCCGCGGGCGCCGATGGCGTCGTGTTCCCGGAGCGGGGGGCCGCGCCCCTCTCGGCCGCTGCGGTCAAGGCCTCGGCAGGGGCAAGCGAGCACCTTCTCCTCGCCCGCGTCGGCGAACTGGGCGAGACGGCGCACGAGCTGCACGAGCGGGGCATTCGGCTGGTCGCGGCAGACCAGGATGCCCAGCCGGCCGCCTGGGACGCGGACCTGACCGGACCGATCGCGATCGTGGTGGGCAGCGAGGGGTCCGGCGTGTCAGGCGCGATGCGGCGGCGATGCGACCTGCTGGTCCGCTTCCCGATGGCGGGCAGGATCGCCAGCCTCAACGCCGCGACGGCCGGCGCGCTCCTGCTCTTCGAGGTCGTTCGTCAGCGGGCCGCGGGGCCTCGACTAGAATCGGGCGCGACGCCGACGTAGCTCAACGGTAGAGCAGTGGTTTTGTAAACCACCGGTTGTGGGTTCGACTCCCTCCGTCGGCTCCAGACCTAGGGCTTGCCGGTCGTGGGAGCCGATGCGCCGTCGCCCTGCGGAGGCGTCGCGTGGGGAACTACACCGTCGACCTTGCCGGCGGTGTCGAGCGCCTGCTGCACGCCACTCGTCGCCTGGGAGGGGGCCGCGCTGAGGAGCTGCTGGAGGGCGTCCTCGTGGCGCTGCAGGAGTGCGAGGATCGCCGGGTCGGTGACCCCATTCCGGGCCAGCTCGTTCAGCGTGTTGAGATATTCATGGATGGCAGCGAGCGCTCCACGGCCATCGCCGACCTGGGTCGCCGCTCGGACTTCGGTGAGCCGATCGTCGAGCTGCGCCGCGAGCCCGCGGTCATGCGCAGGCTCATTCGCCGGCAGCGTCACGGAACCGATGGCGAGGCGGAGCCCGTAGAACGGCTGCCCCGGACCGCTCTCGGCCGCGACCAGCCCGCTCCCGGCCACAAGCAGCAATGAGAAGGCGGCGGCCAGGGACCAGCCGCGCAGGACCGGGCGGCGGCGCTGGCGGCGCGACGAGATGCGTGAGGCATGTGATGCGAATGCCTCGAGGACGGCTGCGCGCCCCTCCCCGATCCGCTCTGGACCCGGCGCCAGGCGCATCGCCGCGTACCGATCCATGAGGATCTCGAGCTGGTCCAGGCGCGGGCGATGCATCACTCGACCTCCGACTCGGGGTCCATCAGCGGCTCGGGCGTCTCGAGGTCGACGGATTGTCCAAGCGAGCGTCGCAGCGTCTCGACCGCTCGGAACTGGAGGGCGCGCACGCTG
>DATCOX010000074.1:0-5421 GCA_036564495.1 Candidatus Limnocylindria bacterium | reverse complement strand
ACGTCGCGCCGAGGCCGATCACCAGCGGCATCGCGCCCCAGCTCCCGAAGGTGCCTGCATTGGCGTCGCTGGCCAGGGCGACGGTCGCGCCGGCATCGAGGAGCGCGCGCGCAGGCGGCAGAACGCCGCCCATCACAAGTGCGGGACCGGGGAGGAGCGTCGCCACGGTCAGCGACCCGGCGAGGGCCGCCACCCCCGCGGCGTCGAGCTGCTCAAGGTGATCCGCGCTCGTCGCGCCCAGGCGGACCGCCAGCTCGGCGCCGCCGGAGCGGGTCAGCTGGTCGGCGTGCATCCTGATCCCCAGCCCAAGGCCGGCCGCGGCGCCGAGGATTCGCTCGGTCGCCTCGAGCGAGAAGAAGCCGGGCTCGCAGAAGACATCACAGAATTCCGCGGCGCCGGCGGCGACGACGGCGGGGAGCATCTCCTCGGCGACGAGGGCGGTGTACTCGTCGAGCGAGGCCGCCTCCGCTGGCACGGCATGTGCTCCGAGGAAGGTCCGCACCACCCGGACGTAGCCGGCCTCTGTGGCCTCCTCGATGAGTCGCAGCGCGCGCAGCTCCTCCGCGGTGGAAAGGCCGTATCCGGACTTGCACTCGACGGTCGTGGTACCGGCCGCGAGCTCGTCCTGAAGCCGCCGCTCGATCGCCGAGCGCAGCTCCTCGTCGCCGGCCGCGCGCGTCGCGGTGACGGTGCGCAGGATGCCGCCCCCCGTGTAGGGCGC
Organism: Candidatus Limnocylindria bacterium; assembly: GCA_036564495.1. Lineage (GTDB taxonomy): Bacteria > Chloroflexota > Limnocylindria > QHBO01 > QHBO01 > CF-167. The sequence continues at coordinate 4,700 of DATCOX010000074.1, read as the reverse complement.
CCCGGCCAGGCGGGCGGCGGCCTCGTCGGATCGGTCGCCGAGGAACGCCGGATGCGTGTGGGCGTTGACCAGCCCGGGCGTGACGAGCGCCTCGCCGAAGTCAACGATGGCGTCGGCATCGGGCGCATGCGACCGTCCGCCCAGCCAGGTCACGCGGCCGCCGCGTACGTGGATTGCCCACGGCGAGGGGCGCTCGTACGGCTCAGGGGTGAGCAAACGGCCGTTGCCGGTCAGCAGGATCGTCTCGGATGACATCGGTCGAACGATAGCGGTCAGCCGATCTCGGGCTCGGCGATCGGCTGGCGGCGCGGCTCGCCACGGAGGCGGAGCGTCGCCAGCACCAGGCCGGCCAGGATCGTGGCGGCACCCAGCAGCTGGACGATCGACGGTGCCTCGCCGAGGAGGAGCATCGCCAGGACGACCGATCCGACCGGCTGCAGGGTCAGGATCACGCTCGTCAGCGCCGCCGGCAGACGCGGCAGCGAGACGCTGATGATGAGCCACCCGACCACCTGCGAGGTCAGCGCCAGGGTCACCAGCCAGGCGTGGGCCGGCCAGCTCGGCACCAGGTTCACCTCTCCCAGGGGCAGGCCGATGACGAGCGAGGCGAGGGCTCCAACCAGGGTCGCGTCGAAGAGCGGTCCGGCCGGACGGCGGATGTCGGAGTTGCCGCGTCGCAGCACGAGCAGGAAGGTGCCGTACACGATTCCCACCACGATTCCAAGGACGACGCCGAGCAGCGGGTTGGTGCCGTATGCGCCGGTGCCGACGACCCCGGAGATGAGCACTACCCCGACCAGCACGACCGGCAGGGCGAGGAGGGTCCGCCGCGGCGGCTTCTCGCCCAGAATCAGCCAGGCGAGGAAGGCGACGATGACGACCTGGGTGTTCCCGAGCACGGTCGCCAGGCCGGCGCCGACCAGGGCGATGGTGTGGTGCCAGATGACAAGGTCGAGCGCGAGGAAGACCCCGGCCAGCATCGCCAGGCGAACCTGCGCCGCCGGCCGCGGGCCGTAGGCGCGCCGCTCCAGGTACGCGATCAGCCCCAGGGCGGGGAGGGCATAGGCGCAGCGAAAGATGGCCGCGGTGGCGGGCTCGACGTTGGCGAGCCGCACCAGGATCCCGGAGAAGGCGATCGACATCGCTCCGAGCGCCGCTGCCATCACCGGCCTACGGGCGAGCGCGTCGAAGAGGGCGACGATCATCGACGGTCAGGGTAGCTTGCCGTTCGGTCATCGTCCGACGACACTTGTGCGCGTGACTGAGATTCCGACCGGGACCGTCACGTTCCTGTTCACCGACATCGAAGGTTCGACGCGCCTCGCGCAGGAGCTGGGCGACGCATGGCCGCCGCTGCTGGAGCGTCATCGCGAGATCGCGCGCGCCGCGTGGTCCGAGCAGCACGGGGTCGAGATCGGCACGGAGGGCGACTCCTTCTTCGTTGTCTTCACCAGCGCTCCGCAGGCGACCGCTGCCGCCGTCGCGGTCCAGCGCGGCCTCGCCGCCGAGGCGTGGCCGGCCGGCGCCGAGATCCGCAGCCGCATGGGCCTGCACACCGGCGAGGGGGTGCTCAGCGGTGGCTCGTACGTGGGCCTCGACGTGCACCGGGCTGCGCGCATCGCGAATGCCGGTCATGGTGGGCAAGTCCTCCTCTCGGCCACGACCATGGCGCTGGTGGAGGGGTCGCTGCCGGCGGGCGTCACGCTGCGCCAGATGGGGGAGCATCGGCTCAAGGACCTCTCGCGTCCGGAGCGAATCTGGGACCTCGTGATCGAGGGGCTCACCACCGACTTCCCGCCCTTGCGCACGCTGAATGCCGTGCCCAACAACCTGCCGACGCAGCTCACCTCCTTCCTGGGTCGCCAGCACGAGATCGCCGAAGGGAGGCAGCTCCTGATGGACGGTCGGCTGCTCACCTTGACGGGACCGGGCGGTACGGGGAAGACCCGGCTCTCACTCCAGCTCGCGGCTGACGCCACCGATCGGTTCCCCGACGGGATCTACTTCGTCTCACTCGGCACCATCAGCCAGTCGGACCTGGTCCTGCCAACGATCGCGCAGGCACTGGGCCTGGTCGACCCCGGCACCCAGGCGCTCGACCGCCTGGCCGATCACATCGGCTCGAAATGCATCCTCCTCGTCCTCGACAACTTCGAGCAGGTGAACGACGCCGCCCCCCAGATCGCCGACCTTCTGGCCCGCGCGCCGAAGATGTCGATCCTCGTCACCAGCCGCAGCCCGCTGCGGGTCTATGGGGAGCAGGAGTTCCCGGTCCCGCCCCTCGGCCTGCCGGATCCGAAGCACCTTCCCGACTTCGAGCAGCTCTCCACCTACGAATCCGTTGCCCTCTTCATCGAGCGCGCCATGGCGGTGCGCCCCGACTTCGCCGTCACGAGTGCGAATGCGCCGGCCGTGGCGGAGATCTGCGTGCGCCTCGATGGCCTGCCGCTCGCGATCGAGCTCGCCGCGGCGAGGGTTCGGGTCCTCACCCCGCAGGCGATCATGGAGCGCCTCGGCGACCGGCTAAAGCTCCTGTCCGGCGGGTCACGCGATCTCCCCGAACGCCAGCAGACCCTGCGTGGCGCGATCGCCTGGAGCCACGACCTCCTCGACGAAGCCGATCAGCGCGTCTTCGCGCGCTTCGCGGTCTTCGCAGGGGGCGCAAGGCTCGACGCGATTGAGACGGTCGTCTTCGATGCCGATGACGCCACGGACCCGCTCGACGCGATCGCGTCGCTCGTCGACAAGAGCCTCATCCGTCAGGAGAGCGAGCCCGGGGGAGAGTCGCGGTTCCGCATGCTGAGCACGATCCGCGAATACGCGATGGAGAAGCTCGGGGAGCGCGGCGAGGCCGAGATGCTGCGGGAACGCCACGCCGCATGGGTGGTTGCGCTGGCGGAGGAGAGCGCTCCCCGGGTGTTCGGTGAAGAGCAGCGCGTGGTCCTGGACCGCTACGAGATGGAGCACGACAACATCCGTGCCGCGTTGGCGTGGGCGGCCGATGTGGGCCACACCGAAACCGCCCTGCGGGTCCTGGCGTCGTCGTGGCGCTTCTGGCAGATGCGGGGCTTTCTCGCCGAGGCCCGCGAGACTGCGGAACGTGTCCTGGCCCTGCCTGGCAGCAAGGATCTTCCCGACGCTCGTGCAGCGGCGCTCGAAGCGGCCGGGGGGGTCGCCTACTGGCAGGCCGACATGGACACTTCGCGGAAATGGTATGGCGAGGCACTCGACCTTGCGCGTGCATCGGGTGACCTGCCACGCATCGCCAATGCGGTCTACAACATGGGCTTCACCTACTCATTCAGCGAGCTGAGCCCGGAGGATGCCGCCCGCGCCCGGGAGATCGCGACCGAGGCGGTTGACCTGTTTCGCCAGCTGGGTGATGAGGGCGGCACCGCCCGCGCCCTGTGGGGACTCTCGACCGCCGAGTTCTTCTTCCGCAACTATCCGCGCGCCCTCGAGTTGGCCAGCGAGGCGCTCGAAATCTTCCGGCGTCTCGGAGACCGCTTCATGACCGCGTGGGCGCTCTATATGTTGGCCGCCAGCAACCTGACACTCGACAAGGAGGCGATGCGCCGCTACCTCGAAGAGGCGCTGCCGATCTTTGTCGAGAACGAGGACAAATCGGGCTATGCGCTCCTGTTCGATGCGTTCGCCACGCTCGAGTGGGCCAATGGGAACGTGGCCCTGGCGCTGCAGCTCGCCGGCTACGCCGCCGCCACCGAGCGGAGCACAGGCACCGGTCTCGCAGAGATGACCCGCGAGTTCGCGGGCTTCTACCCGGAGTCGCTGGTCGACGACCCGGCGAATGCCGCCTCACATGCGGAAGGCCAGCGGCTCTCACTCGAGGAGGCGACAGCCCTCGCGCTGCATCGCGACCAGCCGCCAGGCTAGCTCGGAGCGGCCAGGTCCCTGCGGGGGAAGACGATGAGCGCGTAGGCGACGGGGATGACGATCGCCACTGCGAGGATCAGGAAGTCGATCGGATCGGCCTTGCCGGTGAGGATGTTGCCGGGGTTGAAGTGGTGGAAGAGCGAGTACTTCTGCGACCACGCGACGTCACGCCACAGCGATCCCAGGATCTCCAGGAAGTAGTTGATGAGCAGGTAGGCCAGCGTCAGCCCGAGGGCAGGACCACGGCGGTCGAAGCTGACCGACGCCGCCAGGCCGAACGCGGCGAACGCGCCCCACAGCAGGAGGCCGTTGAGGAAGACGAGCGGCATCAGCCCCAGGTCCAGCTCGTTACCCACGCCCTGGATCCCGACGCCGATAAGCTGCCCGCCGAGCAGCGCGAGCAGCACGATCGCCACCAGCGTTGCGGAGGCGACCCCCACAGTGATGTACAGGGTCCGCCGCGAGATGGGCCGCGAGAGGAGGACCTCGAGGGTGCCGTCCTCGCGCTCACCCGCGATGGCGCTCACGGTCGAGCCGACCGCGAAGATGCCGACGAAGGCGATCGCCAGCGGGTGCTGGAGCCCAAGCGTGAGCGCCCCCGGCAGCGTGAAGAGGCTCCCCGAGCCAAAGTTCATCAGCTCCTTCGGGAACGCACCGGAGTTGGCCAGGTTCTTGAACGCACCGGCGAACTGGACGTAGACGATCGGCATCAGCATCCCCCAGCCGACCGCCGCGACCACGATCACGGCAAGCCGGACGCGGTTCCAGCGCAGCGTCTGGAGGTAGAGGCGCAGGTTCATCCGCGC
>DATCOX010000067.1:0-5518 GCA_036564495.1 Candidatus Limnocylindria bacterium | reverse complement strand
AGCGACAACAAGAAGGGGCCCCACGCGGGGCCCCTTCCGGCGTTCTGGCCTAGGCGGCCGCTAGACCTGCTGCATCTCCTGGATCGGCCCGGCGAACTTGACGCCGGTGGCGTGCACCGGGCAGTAGCCGTGCGGGTTCTTGGCCAGGTACTGCTGGTGGTAGTCCTCGGCGAAGTAGAACTCCGGGGCATCGGCGATCTCGGTCGTGATGGTCCCGTAGCCAGCCTTCGTAAGCTCGGCCTGGTACATCGCCCGCGACGCCTCGGCGGCGGCCCGCTGGGCATCGGTGTGGGTGTAGATGGCGGACCGGTACTGGGTCCCCATGTCGTTGCCCTGGCGGAAGCCCTGGGTCGGGTCATGGCTCTCCCAGAAGACCCGCAGGAGCTCCTCGAGGCTGACGTGCGTCGGGTCGTAGACGACGCGCACGCTCTCAGCGTGGCCGGTTCGGCCGGAGCAGACCTCGTTGTAGTTGGCGTTGGGCGTGAAGCCGCCCTGGTAGCCGACGGCGGTGACGATCACGCCGGGCACCTGCCAGAAGTCCTTCTCAGCTCCCCAGAAGCAGCCGAGGGCGAAGTCGATGACCTGGGCCCCGTCGGGATAGGGCCCCTTCAGCGGCTGTCCGACGACGAAATGGCGCTCGGCTGTGGGGAGGGGCACAGTGCGGCCGCGGAGCGCGTCGGCCGGATCGGGCATGCGGGACTTGTGACCAAAGCTGAACAACATGTCGCCAAGTCTAGGGGAGCCATGGCGCGCTCGCGTGAAGCTCCGATGAAGGTTGCATGACCATCGCAGGACCATAGGCCTATCGGGGATGGACCGCGGTTCGGGTACGTTCGCGCCTGTGATGGCATCACACGAGAAACGAGCACCTGAGTGATGACGGCCCCTCCGGTTGAACCCCTCGAGCAGGCGCACGGATCGGCGCGCATGGCGCGCCCCCCGCGCCGCTGGCTGATCCCCTCCATCGAGGTCACCGTTCTGGTGGTCGCCGCGGGCCTGGTCCTGGCAACCGCGCTCGCCGTGTCGGCCAACGCGAGCGCCCACCTCGAGGACGGGGCGACGGCGGAGGCGGTCACAGCCGTCAAGGCCGTCATCCATGCGTACGTCGATCCGCTCCTGTCCGAGGATCTGCTCGCCTCGCCGGATGCGGGGACGGCGGCATCGGTCAACCGGCAGCTCGAACTCCTGACCGGGAGCGGATCGATCCTGCGCATCAAGGTCTGGTCGCCGAATGGGACCGTGGTGTTCTCGGACCTTCCCGCTCTGCGCGGACAGAAGTTCGAGGTCAGTGCCGACCTGGCGGCGGCCCTGGAGGGCCATACCGAGGCCGACATCAGCGATGTGGTGGCCACCGAGAACATCTTCGAGAAGAACCTCGGCAAGAAGCTGCTCGAGATCTACCTCCCGATCGGCACCGGAGCCAAGCCGGTCGGCGCCTACGAGATCTACCAGGACGCCACCGACCTCGAGGGGCTCCTCTCAACCACTCGGCGAGAGGTGTTCCTCATCGTCGGAGGGATCGGCCTCATCCTGCTGGTCGCCCTGTACCTTGCCTTCCACGGGGCGAACCGGCTGGTCGCGGAGCTGAGCGGTCGGCTCCGCCGCAGCGAGACCCGATTCCGATCCATGGTCCAGAACTCCTCGGACCTCGTCATCCTGCTCGACCGCGACGCGCACATGGCCTTCGTCAGCCCGGCGATCGAGCGGATCCTGGGCGAGCGGCCGGCCGGCGCCACCGATCGGAAGATCGCCGAGATGGTCCATCTTGAGGACGCCGAGTGGATCACCGCCCTCCTCGGGCGCCTCGCCGCGACGCCGGGCGCGGTCTCCGGTGGGGAGGTCCGCATGCGGCACGCAGACGGGCGCTGGCGCTGGATCGAGCTCGTCGGCACCAACCTGCTGGGGGACCCGGATGTAAGGGGCATCGTGCTCAACTGCCGCGACGTGACGGAGCGTCGCGAGCTCGAGGAGCAGCTGCGCCACCAGGCATTCCACGACCCGCTCACCAACCTTGCGAACCGCCCGCTCCTGGTCGACCGCATCGAGCACGAGCTGGAGGCAAGGCCGATGGAGGCGCCAGCCACCACCGCGGTGCTGCTCATGGATCTGGATGACTTCAAGACCGTCAACGACAGCCTCGGCCATGCGGCCGGCGATGAGCTGCTGGCGGCGGTCGCAGACCGGATTCGCGCCTCGCTGCGCGGCCGCGACACCGCGGCGCGCATCGGCGGCGACGAGTTCGGGATCCTTGTCCGCGCCGGCGACCGCGCCGAGGTCGAATCGATCGCCGAACGAATCCTGGCCTCGGTGCGCGAGCCGATCGACCTCGGCGAGCACCATCTGACCGTCGCCGCATCGATGGGGATCGCCTTTGCCGACACGCGGCAGTCGACCGCCGACGAGCTGCTGCGCAGCGCCGACGTGGCGATGTACATGGCCAAGGCGCGCGGCAAGGGTCGCTTCGTCGTCTTCGAGGCGAGCATGCACGATGCGGCGGTTCGTCGCCTCCGCCTCAAGGCGGACCTCGAGCACGGGCTCGAGGCGGGCCAGTTCCACCTCCTCTATCAGCCGATCGTCGATCTCGCGTCCGGTGCGCCGATCGGGCTCGAGGCGCTCCTGCGCTGGAACCACCCGTCGTGGATGATCGGCCCCGCCGAGTTCGTCCCGTTCGCGGAGGAGACCGGGATGATCATTCCGCTCGGCCGCTGGGTGCTCGAGGAGGCCTGCCGTCACGCGGTCGCGCTGGATGCCACGCCCGGCGGGAGCGGCCTGGACATCAGCGTCAACGTCTCAGCGGTTCAGCTCGCTCGCCCAGCGTTTCCCGACGAGGTCGCGCAGGTTCTCCGGTCGACCGGCCTGGATCCGTCGCGATTGATCATCGAGCTCACTGAATCCGTGCTGTTGGATCGCGAGGGAGCGCCGATGACCTCCCTGACCCGACTGCACGAGCTTGGCGTCAGGCTTGCGATCGACGACTTCGGGACCGGCTATTCGTCCCTCAGCTACCTCCACGACCTCCCGATCGACATCCTGAAGATCGACATCTCGTTCGTGGCCGCCCTCGACACCGGACGTGAGGCGCCAGCCGTGGTCCGATCGATCATCCGGCTCGCCGGGACGCTCGGCCTGCACACGATCGCCGAGGGGATCGAACGGCCCGAGCAGGCCGGACGGCTGCGCGCGCTCGGCGCGGACTACGGGCAGGGATTCCATTTCGCATCGCCGCTCAGCGCGGAGGAGCTGGCGAGCTACCTTCGTGAGAGCCCCTGGTCGGCGACGGCGGCCGAGGCCTAGGATCCTCCGCGGCGCTTCCTGCCAGTCGCAAACGGCGAGCCGTGGCCGGGCACGACCGAATCGGCCTCGGTCAGGATCCGGAGGCGGCTGACCTCGAGCGCTGCCTGGTCATCGGCGAGCGGATCAACCTCGGGGGTGCGGTCGGCGTGCCACCAGGCGTGGGTGCAGGCCACGACACCTTCACCGGTCGTGACCAGCAGGGTGGCATCCTCGTTGGTGTGGCCCGGCGTCAGGATCAGGCGCGCGTTGTCGCTGACGGAGTAGCCGTCACCCTCGTGATCGAGCCACTGATCCCGGCGATAGCGCGCCCAGAAGTCGACGAGCTCGGCCTCGGGGAAGAGGCCAATGTTGACCGTGTGGTCCGGGTGGTGGTGGGTGATGACCACGTGCGTCACGTCCGCTGGAACGACGCCAAGCTCTCGGAGGGGCCCGAGGATGAGCTCCCGGTCTGCGACCATGCCGGGGTCGACGACGATCACCGCATCGCCATCGAGGACGAGGCTGACGCTCCCCGCCACGCCGTCGTCCCGGACGTAGCCGGCGTGCAGCAGATGATGGGTGGCGGGCACGCGACGGCCTAGAGCGCCCGCATCCGGTTGCGCATCGAAGCGATCTTACCCGCGACGAGGGCCGAGCCGGGCGCCGCGCTACGCTGACGAGGTGAGCTCCAGCCACCGAGATCCGCCCCTTCCGCGCTGCGCGTGGGGCGTCAACCGCTACGTGGAGGTCGGCGGCGAGCGCATCCATCTCGTCGAGCGCGGCCGCCAGGGGCCACGCCTGCTCCTGCTGCATGGCTACGCTTCGAACGCGCAGGCCTGGCGCGCGGTGATGGACCGCCTCGATGGCCGATTCCAGATGGCCGCGGTCGACGCGGTGGGATTCGGCTGGAGCACGCGCTTCCCGATGGCGCCGCTCACCGGCGACGCCTATGCGGAGCGCCTGGCCGGCGTCCTCGATGCACTCGGCTGGGCGAGCGCGCACCTCGCCGGCCAGTCGTGGGGCGGAGGGCTCGCGCAGCGGCTGGCGGCCGCGCGTCCGGAGCGCGTGAACCGGCTCGTCCTGGTGGCGACCGTCGACCCCAGCCGCACCCTGTGGCTCGGCACCGCCGGCCTGCGGCTGGGGATCCGCGCTCCATGGTTGGCGACGCTCGCCGTCGCACGTGCCCAGCGGTTCGCGGCCCGGGCAGCCGGCGCCGGACGGCTCGAGCTCGCGCGCGGCTACGTCGACCCCCTTCGGCTCGACGGGACCGGCCCCTTCCTCGATCGGTTCGTGGCGGAGCATGCGACGTCGTCGCATCTCGACCTGGGTCGCGTCGCGGCACCAACCCTGGTGATCGGCCCGCTCGAGGATCGGGTGGTCCTGCCGGAGATCACGCGTTCGGTCGCCGCCCGCATCCCCGGTGCCCGGTACGCGCCGATCCCCGCCGCCGGCCACTCGGTCGCGGCTGAGGAGCCGGAGTTGGTGGCAGAGCTGATCGCCGAGTTCCTCGCAGACGATGCCGCCGGCGGACCACGCTAGGCTTCCCCGCATGTCGATGCCGCCCGAGGCCCACCGCCTGCAACCTGACCATCTCCCCACGCCGTTCAGTGCGGAGCAGATTCGCGACGGCTACCCGGCGAGCCGCACCATCCGGATCCGGGAAGAGGCTCCCGGCCAGCCCCCGGCCTTCCGCCGTATCCGCTTCGTCGAGGCGGATGGTGAGGGTGCTATGCAGGAGTTCCAGAGCACCGACCCCGAGGGACGACCGATCGGCGAGCCAACGCTCCGCCGCGCGACCTGGCTCGACCTGCAGCATCACGCGTCGCAGCCCGCCGACGCGACGACCGTGGCAGAGGTCAGCCTGACGTTGCCCTTCGGAGCGTTCGATTGCTGGCTGTACGCGGTTCGCGGACCCGAGGCAGAGCTTCGCTTCTGGTTCGCAGAGCAGCTCCCCGGCATGCCGGCCCAGGTCGAGGAGTGGATCGACGGCGTGCTGAGCGGCCGATCGGTGATGATCGCTAGCGACCCGGCCTGATCTGGGGAAGGCCTGTGGAAAAGGACGAATCGGCCTCGAAAAGTCGGGGATAAATGGGGTTGTTGGCCAGCGGCGGCCCGGGCTATCCTTCGGTCGTCCCGAAGGGGCAGCGATACCGGCTCATGAGATTGCATCAACCGTTCCGGTACCGGCGTGGCGGTCTCGCACCGCGGCGTTGGGCGCAGTTCCTTCGGGATATTTCCATGCCCG
>DATCOX010000060.1:0-4905 GCA_036564495.1 Candidatus Limnocylindria bacterium | reverse complement strand
ATTGCCACCGTCAACCTGGCGGATGACCCGATGACCTCCTTCAACGGGTTCTGGGCCGCCTGCTCGACTTACGGCTCGTTCTCGTACCTCAAGTACGGACCGATGCGCCTCTTCAGCCAGCTCGCTCAGGACTGTGAGCTGAAGGTCGGCAAGGTGATCTGGGTGGCGGGGCACTCCGGGCCGGAGACGGCCGAGGATTCGCGCACCCACTTCGGCATCTACGAGACCGGCGTGACCCAGCTTTTCCCCGAAGGGCATGTGATCGACCTGCATCCGTGGGAGTACAACGAGGTGCCGGTCGTCCTGGCCGCGGCGCTTGCGACCGATGTGCCGATCATTGCCCTGCACCTGACGCGTCCCGCGGTCGACATCCCGGACCGGGCGGCGCTGGGGATGGCCTCGCATTTCGAGGCCGCGCGCGGCGCGTACCTGATCCGGGACGCGGCGCCGGGCAAACCCTCTGCCGGGACGGTCTACGTCCAGGGCACCGTCACCACCGCCAACGTCGTCAAGTCACTACCCGAGCTGGACAAGCGCGGGATCAACGTGCGGATCGTGGCCTGCATCTCGCCGCAGCTCTTCCGCCGCCAGGACGCCGCCTACCAGGCGAGCATCCGCTCCGATTCCGACAAGTGGAGCGGCATGGCCATCACCAACCGCGCCTTCAAGCTGATGACCGATTTCGTCGAGGGGCCGATCGCCAAGGAGTACTCGCTCTCATCGGACTGGGACAACCGCTGGCGCACCGGCGGGACCGTCGACGAGGTGATGGACGAGGCGCACCTGGGGCCTGGGCACATCCTTGATGGGATCGAGCGCTATGCCGCGGACCGCGAGGAGCGGCACGCGCGACTTCGCGAGATCGTGGCCGGGCTGGAGCGCTAGGCTGGGGCGAGACATGAGCGAATCGCACACGCACACGTACGAACACCAGCGGCCGCGGCGTCCCGCCCACCTCGCCCGACGCACCACGCCCCCGCCGGAGCGCCCGGCGCCGCCGAACCTTCGCTACCTGATCTACGTCGGGCTGGTGCTGACCGCGGTGGTGGTGGCGTTGGCGGTGCCGTACATCATCGGCTACCTGATCCAGGCGCTGACCCGCTAGGCCTTCGCGGTCCAGACCAGGACGGTCTCGCCGGAAACCTTGACCCTCGGGCGCACGAGCGGCGGCAGGTCGAGCGGATAGGCTCGCTCGTCTCCAGCGTACCCGCCTGACAACCAGCCGGAGCTCCCGTTGGCGAGCTCACCGGAGAGGTTGAAGCTCGCGCCGTGGCACGGACAGCGCAGGTCGTGCCACTCCGGCCGATAGGCGAGCGTGCAACCCATGTGCGTGCAGACCGAGCTGAGGGCGCGGATCGTTCCGGCGTCGTTGACGACGTACCCGTCGAAGGCCACCGTGCTGAATCGGACGGCGCCACCGACCGGCAGGTCCGCGAGCGTGGCGACCGCCACCCATGCGCCATCCTCGACGAGGTTGCCGGCCCGCGACGGTGGGGCCGGGACGGCGGGCCGCAGGATTGCGATCGCGCCGGCGCCTGCCGCCAGGCCGGCCGCGGCCCCGATGCCCACCCGCAGCAGGTCTCGCCGCGTGAGGCGGACTCGGTGCAGCGACGTGCCCGCAGGCAGCGTCCAGCCCTGAACCGAGGCGATCCCCTCATCGGCGTCGCGCATCCGCAGGCGCAGCTGCTCGACGAACGCCGGATCCGGGGTGCCACGCTCAGGCGCGCTCGCGGCCACCAGCTCCGCGGACAGCCGGGCGAGCGGGGCCTCCTCGCCGATCAGCCCATCCGGCGCCGGACGTCCGCCCTCGAGCAGGGTGTCGATGAAGCGGTCGAGAGCTTCGTCGCGCTCGTCAGCCATCGGTCTCCACCAGCAGCGCGGCCTTGCGCAGGGCGCGGTATTGCAGGACCTTGGCGTTGCCGTGAGTGATCCCCAGCTGGCTGGCGGTCTCGGCCACGGAGAGGCGGTGGAGGAAGCGCAGCTCGAGGACCCGCGCGTACTGGGCTGGGAGGCGCTTCAGCAGGCCGCGCACCGCGCTGGCGGCGCGATCGGCATCGGCGTCGGCGTGCGGGTCCGCCTGCGGCATGACCGGCTCCCAGGCACCGGCCACCTGCTCGACTCCGATCTGCGGCAGGCGGTAGAAGGCGCGCCAGTAGTCGGCCACGGCGTTCTGCGCCACGCGATACAGCCAGGCGGAGATCTGCGGCGCCGGCCGGTCGACGTCGAGCTGTTCGACGGCTCGCATGAAGACCTGTCCGGTCAGGTCCTCGGCATCGGGCCGGTTCCCGACGCGGGCGTACACGAACCGATGGATGGCGGTCACGTGCTCGTCGTAGATCGCCTCGAATCGGGCGCGGGGATCGCTGGACCGGTCAGACGGGGCCATTCATTACCCGTACGCCGCGGGTTACGAGCCTAGGCGTCCCGCGGTCGAAGAGGCGCCAGCAGCGCGGCGATCTCCTCGAGAAAGTTCGCATCGGTCTGGTCGTAGGCGGCCAGGTCCGATCCGTCGATGTCGATCTCGCCGGCGACCTGGCCCTCGGCGAAGATCGGCACGACGATCTCGCTGCGCGTGGTGCTGAAGCAGGCGAGATAGCGGGGATCTGCGTCCACGTCGTCCACGATCACGGTCTGGCCCGATGAAGCGGCGGCCCCGCAGATCCCCTCGCCGATCGGGATGCGGGTGTGCTCGGTCGCCTCCGGGCCGATCCACGGGCCGAGCACGAGCTCGGTGCCCGACGGGTCGAGCCAGTAGATGCCCACCCAGTCGTAGTGCGCGAAGCGATCGTGCAGCAGCTCCACCGCGCGCTGCGCGGCGGCTTCCGCGCCCGGGGCCTCGGCGATCGCGCTGCGGATCAGGTTGAGCGCGTCGCCATGCTCGACCGGGCGCTCCTCGGCAACCGCGTGGCTCACTGGTTGGGGGCCCACCGATCGGCCCAGCGGTCGATCCCGACGATGGCGCGCCGCAGGTCCGATCCCTTGGTGGTGAGCGAGTACTCGACCCAGGGCGGCACCTCTGAGACCATGGTGCGGTCGACCAGGCCCTCGTCCTCGAGCAGCTTCAGGCGCTGCGAGAGGGTCGCCGAGTTCGCTCCGCCCAGGGCGTCCTGCAGCTCGCAGAAGCGCTGCGTTCGCTCGCCGAGCGCCCGCACGATGCGCATCACCCACTTCTGGCCGAGGACGTTGAGGGCGGCGGTGGCCGCGCACTCGCTGCGGAGGGCGGCGGCACGGCGCTCGGCGCGGGAGCGGTGTGGCGCCCGCGGCAACGCGTTCGACGGCGCGGCGTGCGGGGCGGGGTCCATCATCAGGCGGCGGACGATAGCACCGCCCCCCGGCAGGCGCAATTGGCGCTACGCGTCGATCCCCGGAGCGCGGGTCGGCAGGGAGTCGTAGCGCTTCCAGCGGTAGATCAGCGTCGAGGCGGTCCAGCTGACGACGAAGATGCCGATGATCCCGAAGCCGATGATCCCGAAGTCCAGGTTGCGCACCAGGTTCCAGGCCCCGCCGTGCAGGCCGAACCGCTCGGCGACGATGGATAGGATCTCGATCCCGCCGATCGCGAACGCGATCAGCACCGACACGAAGGTGATGTTCAGGTTGTAGTAGAGCTTCCGGATCGGCTTCACGTAGGCCCACCCGTAGGCGCCCAGCATCAGCACCCCGTCGGTCGCGTCCACGAGCGACATGCCGGCGGCGAAGAGGGCCGGCAGCACGAGGATGAAGGCGATCGGCACGTGGTTGGCCCCCGACGTTGCCGCCAGGCCGAGCAGCGCCACCTCCGAGGCGGTGTCGAAGCCGAGCCCGAAAAGGAGGCCGAGCGGGTACATGTGCCAGCTCTTGCGGATCGCGCGCAGCATCGGCCGGAAGATCCGCGCCAGCAGGCCACGCTCGTTGAGGAACTCCTCGAGCGTGGCCTCGTTGTAGGCGCCGCCGCGGGCGACACTGCGGAACATGCGGTAGATGTCGATCAGGACGACCATGTTGATGACGCCGATCAGGAGCAGGAACGCGGCGGAGACGCTCGTCCCGATCAGGCTGCCGATCTCCTGGAGAGCGGGGATGTCGGTGACAACCGAGGCGAAGAGCGCGATCGCGACCGACAGCGCCACCACGACCGTCGAATGGCCGAGCGAGAAGAAGAGCCCCACCGCGACCGGTCGCTCGCCGTCCTGCATCAGCTTCCGGGTGGTGTTGTCGATCGCCGCGATGTGATCGGCGTCGACCGCGTGGCGCAGGCCGAAGGTGTAGGCCAGGAACGCGGTCGGGAGGAGGATCGGGTAGGAGACCGATGCGGCCAGCGCCAGGCCCCAGGCCACGAGGTTGAAGGCGATCAGGAACGCGTACATGCGGACGATCCGAGTCCGCACCGGGCCGGCGGTTCGCAGGAGACGGAGCGCGCTGTCGACCATCGGTTCCTCCGCCGCGATTCTAGGAGGCGGTGGCGCCTTACTGCAACCGGTTGCAGTAACGACGTCCTCCACCAATACGGCAGGAGGCCGGCGCCACATCAACGAGAAGGGCCGGCGCTTGTGCGCCGGCCCTTCGTAGTTCCCAGAAGCTTGGCTACTGGACGTGGATCACGTTGTGCATGGTCGAGTGGATCTTGCAGGTGATCTCGTAGTCGCCCGCCACGGTGAAGGTGACGACCACGGTGCCGCCGGCGCCGATCGGTGCGTCGACGCAGGCGTCGGAGGCGGCCGTTCCATCGGTCCCCTCGGTGATGGTGTGGCCGAAGCTGTCGTTGTTCGTGAATGCGACCGCCTGGCCGGCCGAGATCGTGATCTCAGCCCCGAAGTTGGTGCCGGAGATCGTGTCCGTGGCGCTCGCAGTGGCACCCGGCGTCACCGCACAGCGCGCAGCGGCCTGGCTGGCTGCAGCCTGGCTTGCGGCAGCGGGCTGGCTCTG
>DATCOX010000054.1:0-12968 GCA_036564495.1 Candidatus Limnocylindria bacterium | reverse complement strand
GCGTCGGTATCGATGGCGACCCCGGCAACCACGCAACCGGCGCTGCCGTGCGAGGCCAGCACGACCTGTCGCCACATGTCGATGAAGCACTCCAGGACACCCGATGCCGTGGTTGCGGGGCATTGCCGTTGATGGGCCAGCACACGGTCGGAGGTCCACCGGATGGCATCGGCCTCGAGCTGTTGCTTGCCATCTGGAAAGTGGTGGTAGATCGACCCTCGCGGGGCGCCGCTGTCAGCCAGCACCTCGGAAAACGAGGTGGCACTCGCGCCGCGCGTGCGGATCAGCGCGGCGGCGCTCCGCACCATCCTCGTTCGGCTGTCTCCTGCCATCCATCCTCCTTGACTATGACGACCGGCATAGGGTAGGCTCTCCGCACTGATATGACGATCGTCATACTACTGAAGGAGCGGGTCCATGCCGATGATCGACGTCTATGCAGCCGAGGGAATGTTCAGCGACCGGAAGGCGCTGGCGAAGGACCTCGCCTCGGCAGTGATGCGCTGGGAGGGCGTCCCCGAGATCTCGCTGTTCAAGGACAACACCGCCGCGTTCGTCCATGAGCTGCCGTCCGATGCGCTTTCCAACGTCTCCGGGGACAGCAACTACGTCCGGGTCCAGATCCTCACACCGGTCGGGGTCCTCGATCGCCCCAAGCAGCTTGGCGTGGTGCGGGAGCTGACGGACATCGTTGCCGCGGCCGCCGGCGATCCGACGCTGACGGACCGCACCTGGGTGCTGATCCATGAGTCGCCGGAAGGTGGCTGGGGAATCGACGGGCATGCGCACACCAGCGCCGACATCGTTGCCGCGGCACGCCACGAGCTCGCCGGCGGCTAGAGCCTCCTCCGCGACACCGCCACGCGCGTCGCAAGAAACAGGGCGTAGCCGATCAATGCTCCAGCCACGTTGACGAGCACGTCGTCGATGTCGGCCGAGCGGTCGGGGACGGCGAGCTGGGTGAGTTCGATCGCAGTTGAGACGAGGAACGCCAGGAGGGCAACGCGCCACCATCGGTCCAGGGCGGGGAGGGCGATCGGCCCAAGCAGGCCCAAGGGGAGCAGCAGTGCAAGATTGCCGAACAGGTTCCGCAGCCAGAACTCTGAGCCCAGGTTGCGCAGGTAGATCGCCAGCGTTTGGAACGGGACGAGGTTGTCGTCGACGACCTGCCCGGGCAGCGGGTGCGCCGGCTGCAAGGTGAGCACGAGGCCGCCGATCAGCCAGAGGGCCAGCAGGAAGCTGGCGAGGGGGCGCATGGAGCTACCTTGGCACGGATCGCGGTGCGGGCTGCGCTAGAATCGGACGCGGCCTCGGATCTGCAGATCGGCGAGGCCGTTTTGAGCGCCCGAACACTCGACAGGAGCCGCTGCCCTGGACCTCTCCGGCGTCCTCTTCGTCCTGCTCGCTGTCGGTGTCATCGGCGCCGGACTGCTCGTCGTCACGCTGCGCAACATCATCCACAGCGCAGTCGCGATGATGGTCTGCTTCGGGTCCCTGGCGGGGATGTACGCGCTCCTCGGGGCGCCGATCGTGGCGGCCGCCCAGGTCCTCATCTACCTCGGCGCGATCAGCGTCCTGATCCTCTTCGCGATCATGCTCACCCAGGCCGGTGACGCGAACCTGCCGTCGCCATTCCACCGCCAGGTGTGGGTCGCGGCGCTGGTGGCCTTGGTGGTGTTCGGCCTCATCGGCTGGGCGGTGACCGCGACCGACTGGGGGAATGCCACCGTCGTCGTCGCCGTCGCGCTGAACGCGATGGCGAAGGCGCTCTTCACCGACTACGCGCTCCCCTTCGAGGTCCTGAGCCTCCTGCTGCTGGCCGCGATCGTGGGCGCCATCTACCTGGCTCGCCGGCCCGAAGACGACGAGAAGGCCAACTGATGGGCCTGCAGGGCTACCTGGTCGTCTCCGCGCTCCTCTTCGCGATCGGCATGTTCGGGTTCCTGGCCCGCCGCAATGCGATCCTGATGCTGATCAGCATCGAGCTGATGCTGAACGCGGTGAACCTCTCGCTGGTGGCGTTCAACGCCTACGACTACTACTCGCCCAACGACACCGGCGCGATCTTCGCGCTGTTGGTGATGGCGGTCGCCGCCGCCGAGGCGACCGTCGGCCTCGCGCTGGTGATCGCCATCATCCGCACCCGCCAGACCCCCGAGGTGGACGAATACGCGGACCTGAAGGAATGAGCCGATGACGGTCGAGTCGCTCATCGCGCTCATCCCGGCCCTGCCGCTCGCCGGCTTCCTGTTCGCCGTCCTGGTTGGAGCGCGAATCGACCGCATCCCGTCCCACGGCCACGACGCTCACGGCTCCGGCCACGCCGACGACCTCGGCAGCCATTCCGGCCATGGCGGCGAGTCGCACGACCCGCACGCCGAGGTCGACGAAACATCCTTCCGGCCGATCCCGAGCGAAGAGGAGCAGCGCGCCTCCTCGCCGCATGCGGGCCACGCCGACGACCTGGCCAACAGCAACGGCGCCGATGGCGTCATTCCCGCCGACCTGAACGACGGGCTCGGCCAGGTCGGGCACGTCGTCGAGGGCGGCGCGCGGCCGGTCTACCGCTCGTGGTGGGTGCCGACGGCGCTGGTCGCCATCGGCTGGGTCTTCAGCATGATCGTCTTCGCCAACGTCATCTTCGGCGGCCACACCTACCACGTGTCTCTCTACCAGTGGATCGGCTCGGGGAGCTTCCACATCCAGATCGCGTTCCTGGTCGACGGCCTGACCGCGATGCTGCTGCTGGTGGTCAGCACCGTCGGGCTGCTCGTTCACGTCTACTCGATCGGCTACATGGACGGCGACCGTGGGCTGTGGCGCTTCTTCGCCTACCTGAACCTCTTCATGTTCAGCATGCTGCTGCTGATCCTGGGCGACAACTTCCTGATGCTCTATGTCGGCTGGGAGGCGGTCGGCCTGTGCAGCTACGCGCTGATCGGCTTCTGGTACAAGAAGCCATCGGCGGCGGGCGCGGCCAAGAAGGCGTTCATCGTCAACCGGGTCGGCGACTTCGGCTTCGGGCTCGGGATCATGATGATCTGGACCCTGCTCGGCACGCTCGACTTCGGGCAGGTCTTCAGCAGCATCGGCACCCTCGACCCGACGGCGATCACGGTCATCTCGCTCCTCCTCTTCGCCGGTGCGGTGGGCAAGAGCGCGCAGTTCCCACTCCACGTCTGGCTGCCTGACGCGATGGAGGGGCCGACACCGGTCAGCGCGCTGATCCATGCCGCGACGATGGTCAACGCCGGGGTCTACATGGTCGCCCGCGCCAACCCGATCTTCTCGCACAGCCCCACGGCGATGTGGGTGGTGGCCAGCATCGGCGTCTTCACCGCGATCTTCGCCGCCGCGATCGCGCTGACCCAGAACGACATCAAGAAGGTGCTCGCCTACTCGACGGTGAGCCAGCTGGCGTACATGTTCTTCGCGCTCGGGATCGGGGCGTGGGTGGCCGCCATCTTCCATCTCGTCAGCCACGGCTTCTTCAAGGGGCTCCTCTTCATGGGCTCGGGCTCGGTGATCCACGGCGCGGCGGGCGAGCAGGACATGCGATTCATGGGCGGCCTGCGGGAGCGGATGCCATGGACCTACCGCACGATGGTCGTCGGCTCACTGGCGCTCGCCGGGATCCCGATCTTCGCCGGGTTCTTCAGCAAGGACGAGATCCTGGGCGAGGCGTTCGGGCGCGGCTACTACGTCTTCTGGGCGGTCGGCCTGGTGGTGGCCTTCATGACCGCGTTCTACACGTTCCGGATGGTCTACATGACCTTCCATGGCCGATGGCGCGGCCCGGCCGACGCCTGGCAGCACGTGCATGAATCGGCGCCCACCATGGTCGCCCCGCTCGTCATCCTGGCCGTCCCGACGATCCTGGTCGGCCTCCTGCTCGGCCTGCCGCCGGAGGGCGGCCTGATCCACGGCTGGCTCGGCGACGTCTTCCGCGGCGCGGAGGAGGCGGGTGCCGGCATCCTGCCCGGCTCGATCGCCTCGGGCGCGCACGCAGGCTTCAGCTTCTTCGGGATCGGCGGGCTGCTCCTCCTGCTCGGAGCGGGCGTTGGCGCCGCGGGCATCTGGCTGGCGTACCGCTGGTACGTGCTCGACCCTGAGGCGCCGGCCCGTTTTGTGGCTCGCATCCCGTTCGGCCTCGGGCCGGGGATGTACGCGGCCAGCGTGAACAAGTACTACGTGGATGACCTCTACCTGCTCGTCTGGGCGCGTGGCGGCGTGCTCGTCGGCAACGCACTGTGGTGGTTCGACGCCAAGGTCATCGACGGGGCCGTGAACGGCGCGGGCTGGATCGCCCAGCGCCTGGGCGGGCTCCTTCGCCGCTCGCAGACTGGGCACGTCCAGAACTACGGCCTGGGGATGGCCGCCGGGCTGGTGGTCGTCCTGCTCGCGTACCTGGTGATCCGCGGATGAGCGGCCTGCCGACCCTGAGCCTGGTCGTCTTCACGCCGCTGATCGGCGTGCTGCTGATCCTCTTCGTGCCAAAGGACAACCATCGGCTCATTCGCTGGATCGCGCTCCTGGCGGCGCTCGCCAGCCTGGGCTTCAGCCTGTTCCTGCTCGGCTACAGGCCCGACGGCGCGGAGTTCCAGTTCCGCGAGGACATCTCCTGGATCTCCGCCTTCGGGATGCGCTACACGATCGGCGTGGACGGCCTCTCGGTCGTGCTGGTGATGCTCACCACCGTGCTCAGCGTGGTGAGCATCTTCTACTCCTGGGACCCGATCCAGACCCGGGTCAAGGAGTACTACGCCACGATGCTGCTGCTGATGATCGGGATGCTGGGCGTCTTCGTCAGCCTCGACCTCTTCCTCTTCTACGTCTTCTGGGAGCTGAGCCTGATCCCGATGTACCTGGTGATCGGGATCTGGGGCGGTCCGCGGCGAATCTACGCGACCGTCAAGTTCGTCGTCTACACGCTGGTCGGGTCGCTGCTCATGCTCGTCGCGATCCTGGCGGTGGCGATCGCGCATGCTTCAGCCGGTAACCCGTTCACCTTCAGCTACGAGACGCTGCGTGGCTTCGGCTACGCCGACAACCTCCAGGCGCTCGCCTTCGTGGCCTTCTTCCTGGCCTTCGCCATCAAGGTCCCGATGTGGCCGTTCCACACCTGGCTCCCCGACGCGCACGTCGAGGCGCCGACCGCGGGCAGCATCATCCTGGCCGGGGTGCTGCTGAAGCTCGGCGGGTACGGGTTCCTGCGCTACTCGCTGCCGCTGCTGCCCGATGCAGCGGTGACCTTCGCCCCGATCGTCATCGGCTTGGCGGTGGTCGCCGTCCTGTACGGCGCCATGGTCAGCATGGTGCAGCCCGACCTGAAGAAGCTGATCGCCTACTCCTCGGTCAGCCACATGGGCTTCGTCATGCTCGGCGTCTTCGTGTTCAACACCCAGGGGCTGCAGGGCGCCGTCTTCCAGATGATCAGCCACGGGGTCACCACCGGCGCCCTCTTCCTGCTGGTCGGGGTCATCTACGAGCGCACCCACGACCGCCAGATCGCGCACATGGGCGGGCTGAACGCCCGGCTGCCGCGCTACGCGGCGATCTTCGGGCTGTTCACCTTCGCCAGCATCGGGCTGCCCGGGCTATCGGGATTCATCGGCGAGTTCCTGGTGGTGCTCGGCTCGTTCCAGTACTCCGGCTGGGTCGCGGCCGCCACGATGCTGGTCGTGATCATCAGCGCCGTCTACATGCTGTGGATGTTCCAGCGCGTCTTCTTCGCCGTCCCGTCCGACTGGATGCGCCGCGCCTGGCCGACGCTCACCGACATGAGCCGCAACGAGTGGCTGGCGCTGACCCCGCTGATCCTGCTCGTGGTGGCGCTCGGCGTGCTGCCCGGCCCCGTGCTGGACGCGATCTCGGCGCCGGTGCAGCGCATCCTCGAGGCGGTCAACGGCTCGCACGGCCTCACCAGCCTGACCCTTCCGTGGTGACCGCGCTCCCATGAACCCCGACGAGCTGCGCACGATCCTGCCGGAGATCGCGCTCACCGCCCTGGTGCTGGTGGTGCTCACCACCGACCTCTTCCTGCGTCGCGAGGACAAGTGGCTGCTGACGCCGATCACCGTCATCGGGCTCGGCTTCGTGGGGTATGCGTGCTGGACGGTGTGGGGCGTCAACCAGACCGTCTTCGCCGGCTTCTACCGGGTCGACGACCTGTCGGTCTTCTTCAAGGTCGCCACCGTGGTGATCGGCGTGCTGTCCGCGCTCTTTGCCCCGTCCTATCTGGCCCAGCGCCGTCTGCCGCTCGGCGAGTTCAACGTGATCCTGCTCTTCAGCCTGACCGGCATGTTCGTGCTCGCCTCGGCGAGCGACCTGATCACGCTCTTCATCGGCCTGGAGCTGATGGTCATGCCGGCCTACCTGCTTGCCGGCTTCCACAAGACGGATCGCTACAGCAACGAGGGTGGGCTGAAGTACTTCCTGCTCGGCAGCTTCGCCAGCGCGATCCTCCTCTTCGGGATCAGCTGGACCTACGGGCTGACGCATTCGACCCATCTCTCGGAGATCGGCGGCCTGCTGAGCGGCGGCGGACCGGCCGGCGTCATCGCGATCGCGATGCTCACCGTCGGCGCCACCTTCAAGGCGGCCGCAGTGCCGTTCCACTACTGGACCCCCGACGCGTACCAGGGGGCACCGACACCCATCACCGGCTTCCTGTCGGTGGGGCCGAAGCTGGGCGCCTTCGCGCTGCTGGTCCGCCTCTTCGCCGAGGGGCTGGGGGCGAGCGGCGCTGATTGGTACGGCGTCGTCGCGGTCCTGGCGGTCCTGACCATGACCGGCGGCAACGTCGTGGCCCTGGCCCAGACCAACGTGAAGCGGATGCTGGCCTACTCGAGCATCGCCCACACCGGCTACATCCTGGCGGGGCTGGCCGCCTTCGCCCACGCCACCGATCCCGCCATCCGCACCGAGGGGATCGACGCGATCCTCTTCTACGTACTCGGCTACGGGGTGATGAACATCGCCGCCTTCAGCGTGGTGGGGATGCTGCAGCGCGACCCGCGGCGCTTCGGCGGCCTGGCCGCCTTTGCCGGCCTCGCCGGACGCGCCCCCGCCCTCGCGGCGGCGATGGCGGTCCTGCTCCTGTCGCTGACCGGCATCCCGCCGACGGTCGGCTTCTTCGCCAAGCTCTACGTGCTCGTCGCCACCGTCGACGCGGGGGTCGCGTGGCTGGCGGTGGCGATCGCCCTGAACGCGGCGCTGGCCGCCTTCTACTACCTGCGCGTGATCGTCTACATGTACATGCGCGAGCCGGAGGCGGACCCGGCGCCGATCGACCGCTCACCGCTCACCGCCTTCGCGCTCGCCATCTCGGTGGCCGGTGTGCTGCTCCTCGGCCTCTTCCCGGATCCGATCATCAGCTTCCTGCGAGCATCGGCAGCCGGACTGCTCTGAGCGGGCGCTCACGGTAGACTCGGCCCGATGAAGGGCTCCACCGCGCCGGGGATCGTGCTCCCGCTCGTCCTCGCGGTGGCTGGTGCCTCGCTCATGCTCGCCGGGCAGCTGCCGGTCGACAAGCCCGGGGCCAGCCTGCCGGGGATCCCCGATGCCAGCGAGGTCGCGGTCGCCACTCCCAGCCCGAGCCCCGAGTCCTCCGGGTTCACGCCGGTGCCGACGCCGACCGGCACTCCCATCCCCGACGACTGGGTCGCGGTCCAGCTCGAGGTCTCCTCGGTCGACCTGAACGTCGCCGTCAAGGAGGCGCTGCCGGGCCAGTGCGGCTTCCCGCCAGACGACGGGGCGTACGTCTGCCATGGCTCGCAGCCGGGCCGTGGGGCGAACGCGTACATCATCGGCCACGCGCTCCAGCACCTGTTCAAGCGCCTCTGGAACGTGATGCTGGGAGCGGAGGTCAGGGTCCTGATGTCGGACGGCGTGGTGCTGCGCTACGTCGTGACCGAGATCCACCCCAACCAGGCCTGCCCCGACTCGCGCGCCAACCCGATGCCCAACCCACCGCTGGCGCTGCGGTACGCGAAGCCGGGCTGCCCGGGCGCGCGCTGGGCCAACCCGACAGACCACGAGCGGCTCACGCTGCAGACGAGCCAGGGCTACAACCGCAACTGGGGCGAGCTGATCGTCATCGCCGAGCCGCTCTTCTAGCCTGAGGCGCGGCGCCCTCCCGCGACCAGCAGCGCGGGGAGGATCGTGACCGCGGCCACCGCCACCGCGATCGCGAAGACGAGCCGCAGCACCCCGGCCGCCTCGCCTCGCGACCACGCTTCGAGCAGGTCGACGAGCGCCAGGCTCGAGCGTGGGTCGACGCCCACGAACTCCGGGTGCCCCAGCGCGGTCACCAGCCCATCGCGGCGCGACGGGTCGTTGATGAGCGCGGTCAGCTCGTCGATCCGGTTCTGGCCGATGCTCGTCAGCAGCGCCATGCCAACGCTCATCCCGATCGTGCGGGTCACCTGCAGCATGGCGCTCGCCACGCCATAGGCCGATGCGCCGGCCGCCTCCACGGCAGCGGTGGCCCGCGGCGAGACGGTCAGGCCGAAGCCGGCCCCGAAGATGACCAGGTCCCGCTGCAGCCGGCCGAGCTCGGTGGCGACCCCCCAGCCTGTGGCGAGCCACAGGCCGATGATCGTCAGGCCCACGCCGACCACCGCGGTCAGGCGCTGGCCGACCAGCCCGGACCCGACCCCGCCCACCACGGCGCCGATGGCGATCGCCAGGGTCAGGGCGGTGAGCGCCGCCGCGGCTTCGTCCGCGCCGGCATTCAGGACGCGGTTGACGAAGACCGGCCCGCCGATGATCGCGGTCGCGAGCGTGTAGCCAGTCAGCAGGCTGACCCCGTTCGACGCCGCGAAGCGGACGTCGGCGAAGAGGCGCGGGTCGATGAGGGGCGCCGCCTGGCGGAGCTCCCGCACCACGAGGGCGGCCAGGCTCAAGGCGGCGACCGCCAGCCCGCCGAGGACGAGGGGGTCAACCCAGCCGCGCTGCCCAGCCAGTGAGAGCGCCCCCACGCCGGCCACCAGCGCCACCGACGCGAGCACGGCCGCGGCCAGGTCCAGCCGACCGGGGGCGCGGGGCGTCTCCACGCCGCCGGCGACGACGTACAAGAGCAGCAGCACCGCCAGGCCGACCGGCACGTTCAGGAAGAAGATCCACTGCCAGCCGGCCACGTCGAGGCCGGGGATCGGCAGCTTCACGTTCAGCAGGACCCAGGCACCGTATGCCGGGCCGACCGCCATCCCCACGAACGTCGCGGCGCCCTCGACCCCCAGGGCGGCCGCGCGGGCCCGGCCGGCGAAGAGGTGGCTGGCGATCGCCATTGAGAGCGGCACGAGAGCGCCGCCGCCCAAGCCCTGCACCACTCGGAACCCGATCAGCCAGTCGATCCCCGTCTCGGGCCCTGCGACCCGCGACAGGCCGGCGCCCAGGCTCCCGAGGCAGAAGAGGCCCAGCGCCACGAGGTAGAGGCGCCGAGCGCCCCACAGGTCGGCGGCCCTGCCGGCGAGCGGCATCGCCACGATGTAGGCCAGCAGGTACGCATTCACGATCCAGCTGGCGCGAGCGAGGTCCGCCCAGCCGCCGAAGTCGGCGACGATCGAGGGGAGTGCGATGGCGACGACCATCAGCTCCGCGCCGCCGAGGAAGACGCCAAGGGAGGCGACGGCCAGGATCCCCCAGGCGGCCAATCTCACAGGTCGCTGCGCTCGAGCCCCGCCGCCGCCAGCACCAGCAGCACCGATGCGCAGGCCAGCGCCGCGCCCGCCGATTGCAGAGCGCCGGCCACCGGCCGCGCTGCCGAGTCAAGGTTCGTCAGCAGCCCCAGGCCCCCGAGCGGGAGCGGGATGCGGCTCAACGGCGCGAAGAACGGGACGAGGACCAGCGGCACGCTGACCGCCAGCGCCAGCAGGGTCGCCGGCACTGCGGGCAGGGTGGTTCCGATCAGGAGGCCCGCCGCGACCCCCGCGAGTGCCGTCGCGGCCGCCGCCCCGGCCGCCGCGGCGAACGGGATCGCATCGGGGGTCGTCTCAGCTCGGCCGATGGCGGCCAGCCAGGCGCCCACGGAGGCGATGGCGAGGGCGAAGATGAGCAGGAGGGCGAAGGCCAGGAACCACGAGAAGAGGACCGCTGCGCGGGGCACGGCGCGTGCCGCCATCCATGCCACCGTCCCGCGGTGCCGCTCGTGGGCCATGGTCAGCGCCGCCAGCCCGGACGCGAGGCAGATCGCGACCGCGGCGACGACCGCGAACCAGAAGCCCGCCCCACCGACCGCCGTCTCGCCCGCGTACTCGGGAGGGACGGCGCTGATCAGCAGACCGCCGACCACCGGCAGGCCCACGAGCGGGATGAGACGAAAGCTGATCCAGAGCTCGTGGAGCGCCATGCGCGTCAGCGTCCGAACGCCCGTCATTCCGCCTCCACCGCGGCCAGCTCGATGAGCGCGTCGATCCCCCGCTGCGAGAGCGCGAGCCCCTGCCGCTCGAGCTCACTGACGGGGGCGTGCACCATCAGCCGGCCCTCGCGCAGGAATGCCACCTGGTTCACCAGCCCGGTCTCGCTGGCCGGGTAGCGGCTTGCGATCACCACGGTTCGGCGACGACCGGGGATCGTCAGCAGACGCGCCCGCTCCTCCGGCTCCACCGCCCGCAGCGGCTCGTCGAGGAGCAGCACCTCCGGCTCGGTCAGCATCGCCGAGGCGAGGGCGACGCGCTGCGCGAGCGGCTCCCCACCGCGGCGAATCGGCTCGTCCAGGCTCACGCCGATGCGGTAGTCCTCGGCGACATGATCGATGCGGCGTTTGATATCCGGTGCGTCGTATTCGGCGATCCTGCCCGCCAGGTCGAGCACCTCTCGAGGAGTCATCCACGGGTAGATCCCCGCCTCCGGGCCGACGTACCCAACGCGCCGCGCCCAGCCCGCCGCCGAGCTGTCGGGACGGGCCACCCCCGCCAGCCGCACGATTCCAGAGCGCACACGGGAGAGCCCAGCGAAGACGCGCAGCAGCATCGAGGCCGACTGCTCGGGCTGCGAAACGACGAGGAGGCGCGCCCCGACGCCCACCACCAGGGTCAGGTCACGGAGGAGATCCTGCCCGCGCGATCTGCGGGTAACGCCCTCGCATACGACCGCAGCGGGCTTCAGCGTGCGAACGGATCCCGAGGCCCAGAGCGCGTCGGGCGTGGAACTCGTCAGGGTCGCACCTCCGCTCGCACTCTAGCACCTGCCCCGGCCGGCCCTTGACGCCCTCGCGATCGGGCCATATCATAAGCCTCCGCTTATATCAATCCGCATTTAATAAAGAAGCACTACGCAATGACCCTTGCCCCGGAGACCCGTGCCGAACGCGACCTGCGCCGGCTGCGCACCCTCTACCGCGCCCTTGGCGACGAGACGAGGCTGCGGGTCATCAGCCTCCTGGCCGAGTTCGGCCCGATGCCGGTGAACGAGCTGTCCGCCCGCGTCGTCCTCTCACAGCCGTTGATCAGCTGGCACCTTCGCATCCTGCGGCTGGCCAGCCTGGTCGAGACCCAGCGCCAGGGGCGCGAGGTGATCTGCCGGTTGCGGACCGCCGCGTTCGAGGAGCTCCATGAGCTCGAGGCGCGACTCATCGGCGGCACCTCCGGCATCGGAATGGTGCGTCCGAGTGGCGTTTCCGAGGTGGCCGATGTCGGCTAGCCATCCGAGCGCCGGCGAGCTGCCGCGGGGCGGCTCGATCCTCTCGAATCGAGTGAAGGAGGCCGGGCGGGCGCTGCTCGCGCCGCTGGTGCGACTGGCGCAGCGGCTCGGGATCACGCCCAACCGGGTCACCGTCATCGGCTTTGTGGTGGTCCTCGTGGCGGCCGGACTGGTCGCGGCGGGGCAGCTGCTGGCCGGCGCCGTCATCCTGGTCGTGGGCTCGCTGCTCGACGCCGTAGATGGGGCCCTGGCGCGTGCCACCGGGGGCGGCACCGCGTTCGGCGGCTTCCTCGACTCCACGCTGGACCGGGCCGCGGAGGCGATCCTGTACGCCGGCATCGTCGTCTACTTCCTGCGCACCGACGCGGATCCGATCCCGCCGGTGGTTCTCGCCCTCGCCGCCCTCTGCGGCTCGTTCATGGTCAGCTACACGCGGGCCAAGGCCGAGGCGATCGGCGTCTCGGCGTCGGTCGGGCTCGCTCCCCGCACGGAGCGCCTCGTCCTGGTGGTGGCCGGCATTGCACTCGCCGGCCTCGGCCTGGAGATCGGCCTGATCGCTGCCATCGGTATCGTCGCCGCCCTGGCGATCGCAACGACCTTCCAGCGCATCTGGCACGTCCGGCGCGAGATGACACGTCCACCGGCGGCGACCCGCCGCGACAGCACAGAGGAGAGCTAGCAATCGTGGCCAGCACGAACGGCAAGGGCGCCCGCAACGGGCATCGCCCCACTGACGGCAAGATCCGCGTGGCGATCGTGGGGGTGGGCAACTGCGCCTCGAGCCTGGTCCAGGGTCGCTATTACTACGAGGACGCCAAGGACGGCGACCTGATTCCCGGCCTCATGCACGTCAACCTGGGCGGCTACCACATTCGCGACATCGATTTCGTGGCGGCCTTCGACGTGGACAAGACCAAGGTCGGCAAGGACCTGTCAGAGGCAGTCTTCGCGGGTCAGAACAACACGTTCAAGTTCTCCGACGTGCCGCACACCGGCGTGACCGTCGATCGCGGCATGACCCACGACGGCCTCGGCAAGTACCTGTCGCAGGTCATCGAGAAGGCGCCCGGCCCGACGGCCGACGTGGTGGGCATCCTCAAGGAGCGGAAGGTCGACGTGATGGTCTCGTACCTGCCGGTCGGCTCCGAGGAGGCGACCAAGTGGTACGTCGAGCAGGCGTTGCAGGCCGGGGTCGGCTTCATCAACGCGATCCCGGTCTTCATCGGGCGCGAGCCGTACTGGCAGCGCCGCTTCGCCGAGCGCGGCGTGCCGATCATCGGCGACGACATCAAGAGCCAGGTCGGCGCCACGATCACCCACCGCGT
>DATCOX010000051.1:0-6388 GCA_036564495.1 Candidatus Limnocylindria bacterium | reverse complement strand
GGCCGGGGTCGGCTTCATCAACGCGATCCCGGTCTTCATCGGGCGCGAGCCGTACTGGCAGCGCCGCTTCGCCGAGCGCGGCGTGCCGATCATCGGCGACGACATCAAGAGCCAGGTCGGCGCCACGATCACCCACCGCGTCCTGACCCGCCTCTTCATGGACCGCGGCGTCCGGATCGATCGTACCTACCAGCTCAACTTCGGCGGGAACACCGACTTCCTGAACATGCTTGAGCGCGAGCGGCTCGAGTCCAAGAAGATCAGCAAGACGAACGCCATGACCTCGATGCTCGACTACGAGATCGACGAGGAGAACGTGCACGTCGGTCCGTCCGACTACGTCCCGTGGCTGAAGGACCGCAAGTGGTGCCACATCCGCATGGAGGGGACCACCTACGGCGACGTACCGCTCAACCTGGAGCTGAAGCTCGAGGTCTGGGACTCCCCGAACAGCGCCGGCGTCATCACCGATGCGATCCGGTGCCTGAAGCTCGGCCTCGACCGCGGCCTGGTAGGCACGCTGGTGGGGCCGTCGTCCTACTTCATGAAGAGTCCGCCGCGCCAGCTCCACGACGACGTGGCGCACGAGCGCGTCGAAGCCTTCATCCGCGGCGACGACAACGAGACGCTGGTCGGCACCGAGACGCCGCCCAAGAGCACCCAGCGCAAGCTGGCGCCGGCAAAGGCCAGGACCGCCGTCACCTAGACTGAGCGCGTGTCCACAACGACCAGCGCCACGGAGGTCGAGCGCCCCCGCGACGCATCGGGGGAGCGGCGGCGGGAGCAGCTCACCTATTGGGCCTACCGGCTCGGCGAGCGCGTCATCAACTTCCTGCCGCGTTGGCTGGTCCTCCCCCTGGCCGCCGCCGCCGGCAACGCCGCACATGACCTGACCGCCGACAAGCGAGCCCTGGTCCGCGAAAACGTGGCGCACGTCCTCCACCTGCCGCCGGACCATCCACGCGTCCGGCGGGCTGCGCGACGGGCGTTCCGCAATTACGCGAAGTACCTCGTCGACGTGATGCGCCTCCAGACGCTCACTGCCGAGCAGGTCGCCAGCATCGTCGACATCGACAACCTCGAGCTCCTTGACGAGGCGCGGACCGCCGACCGCGGCGTCCTGCTGTGCACGGTGCACGTGGGGGGGATGGACCTGATCGCCCCCGCCCTGCACCGTTATGGGCACGAGATGCACGTGGTGGCCGATGACACGACCTACGGGCGCCTGTACGAGCACCTCAAGGAGATCCGAGCCCGCCACGGCCTGACCCTGATCGGATGGCGCAGCCTGCGCGGTCTGTTCCGTGCCCTGAAGGCCGGCTCGAACCTGGTCCTCTTCTGCGACGGCGGCTACCGCGACGGCGACGTCCCGGTCGAGCTGCTGGGCGAGCCGACCACCTTCCCGGCAGGCCCCGCCACCCTCTCGGCACGCTCGGGGGCACCGATGCTGCCGGTCGCCTGCCTCCGACTCGGCAACGACCGGTTCAGGACCTGGGGCTTGCCGCTCATCACCGCCGCCAACGACTCTCCGGCTGAGACCTACCGCGCCACCCAGGCACTGGCCGATGCGCTGGGGCAGGCGATCGCCGAGGACCCGGGCCAGTGGTACATGTTCCGCCCGGTGTGGCCGGCCACCGATGCCGACCGAGCGCGGGCGCGCGCAGCCCTCGAGGCGGCGCGGCGGGGCGAGGACTGGACGAAGCTCCCGGCGTGATGGGAGGCCTGATGCTGGGGGTCGGCCTGCGCGCCGCCGACCTGGTCGCGCGCCTCCTGCCGGTGCGAACGGCCTACGCGCTCGCCGACGTGATCGGCGCAGCCTGGTACCGCCTCGCGTCGCGGCGTCGCGCGCTGGTCGCCGCCAACCTCGCGCGGGTAAGTGCCGCAACCGGCCGGCCGACGAGCGGCCCGGCCTTGCGGCGGATGGTCCGCCAGGCGTTCGTGGAGCACGCCCGCTACTACCTCGAGATGCTGCGGATCCCGCATACCTCGATCGAGCGGGGCACCGAGATGGTGACCGTCGACGATTGGGATCGCTGGGAGCCGCTCCTGCGGGGTGGCGCGGTGGTCGCCACCCTCCACTTCGGCAACCCGGAGCCATACGGCTCCTTCGTGGCCGCCCACGGCCTGCATGGCGTCGCGCCGGTCGAGGAGATTCGACCGACGGCCCTCTTCGAGTTCCTGCTCGCCCGGCGCGCCACCGGCCGCGGCATCCGCGCCGTGCCGCTGTCACAGGCGCGGCGACCGCTCATGGAGGAGCTGCGCAGCGGCGGGATCGCGGTGCTGGTCGCCGACCGCAACATCGCGGGACGCGGCCACCCGACGACCTTCTTCGGGGCGACGACCCACCTCCCCACCGGGCCCGCCAGCCTGGCGCTGACCTCCGGCCGGCCGCTCCTCGTGGCCGCGTGCCGGCGCGTAGGGCCGGAGCGCTTCACCGCTCGGGCGTGGCTGATCGAGCCGGAGCTGAGCGGCGACCGGCGCGCGGACGCGGCCGCTCTTACGGAGGCGATGGCCCGTCGCATGGAGGAGGCGATCGCCGAGGCGCCCGAGCAGTGGTTCGCCGCCTTCCAGCCGATCTGGGACGAGGAGGTGGGCTCGCGTGGCTGATCGGGCTCAGGGACAACCGGGACGGCCGCGCGGTGGTGGCGAGCGCGGGCGGGCGGACATGCACCTGCACACCCTCTACTCGGACGGGACGATGGAGGTGCAGGCGCTCCTCGACCACGTCGAGCGCCACACCGACCTCGACCTGGTCGCGGTCACCGATCACGAGCGGATCGACGGCGCGTTGCGGGCCGTCGAGCTGCATGCCGCGGGGGAGTACCACTTCGGCCTGGTCGTTGGTGAGGAGATCACCACCCGGCGCGGTCACCTGCTCGCCCTCTTCCTGACCGAGCGGGTGCCGGCCCTGCGACCGCTCGAGGAGACGATCGAGCGGGTCCACGCCCAGGGCGGGATCGCCATCGCCGCGCACCCCATGGCGCCGCTCACCCCGAGCCTCGGCCGTCGCAGCCTGCTGCGCCTGCACCACGACCCCGACGTGCGCCATCGGCTGGACGCGATCGAGATGCTCAACCCCAGCGCCGCCGGACGCGCGCGGCGTCCACACCGCCAGGCGCTCAACGAGCTGATGGAGCTGGCGGCGGTCGGCAACTCGGACGCGCACGTGCTGGAGCACATCGGCACCGGCTGGACCTGGTTCCCCGGCTCCAGCGCCGAGGACTACCGCAAGGCCATTCGCGAGCGCACCACGGAGGCCGAGGGTGAGTACTGGACCCACTGGCACAACGTCAGCGTCTACGGGAGGCAGCTGGTCGCCAAGGGGCGGCATGTCCGGCATACTCTTCGTCCCACAGGAGAGTGGCGATGAGTGAGTCGATCGCTCCGCCGGCGCCCCCCGTCGCGGTGCGCGCGCCGATCCCCGCGGACCCGATGGTCGCCGAGCGCGCACCCCTCAAGATCGGGATCGTCAGCCCCTACGGCTACCCGCATCCCGGCGGCGTGAACGAGCACGTCCACCACGCCTACGAGGCGATGCGGCGGATGGGCCACGACGTCTGGATCATCACCAGCAAGTACGGCAAGGAACGCGAGGACGAGGGGCGGGTCATCCGCCTGGGGACCGGCTACGCCTTCCCGGCCAACGGAAGCATGGGGCGCGTCACCCTTGGCTGGCGCTTCAAGCAGCAGGCTCGGGAGCTGCTGGCCGAGCATCGGTTCGACATCCTGCACTTCCACGAGCCGTTCGTGCCGTTCCTCTCGCCGACCGTCCTCGACCAGTCCCAGACCGTCAACATCGCCACCTTTCACGCATTCGGCGGCTTCTCCCCGTCCTACTGGGTCGGCAAGTGGTTCGCCGGGCGCCTGAACGACAAGTTGCACGGTCGCATCGCGGTCAGCGGCGCCGCTCGCCACTTCATCAGTCGCTACTTCCCCGGCGAGTACCGGATCATCCCGAACGGGGTCGACCTGGACCGATTCGCCGATGCCGAGCCATTCGAGGAGCTGCGGGACGGGACGATCAACATCCTCTTTGTCGGCCGATTCGAGGAGCGCAAGGGCCTGACGCACCTGCTCCAGGCATACCACCGCCTGCGAAAGCGCCACGTCGACGCGCGCCTGCTGATCATCGGGTCGGGACCCAAACAGCGCGAATATCAGCGATTCGTAGGGCTGCGCCAGATCCGCGACGTCATGTTCCTTGGCCGTGTCTCCGACGACGCCAAGGCGCGCTATTTCGCGAGTGCCGACATCTTCTGCGCGCCCGCCACCGGCCAGGAGAGCTTCGGGATCGTCCTGCTCGAGGCGATGGCCGCCGGTGTGCCGATCGTCGCCTCGGACATCCACGGCTACAAGAACGTGGTGCAGCGCGGCATCCAGGGCCTGCTCGTCGAACCGAAGAACCATCGGGCGCTGGCCGCCGCGCTCTACCGGCTCAGCAACGACGAGGAGCTGCGCCACCGGATGGGCGAGGAGGGGCGATCCAAGGCGCCCGAATATGCATGGGACCGGGTGAGCGAGCAGATCGTCGACTTCTATCGCGAGGTCCGCGAGCAGGCGGCCACAGCCCCCGGAGGGCCGCGCTAGAGCGGCTTGCGATAGACGCGGTCCGTGCGCACCACGCGAAAGCCGCTCGCCTCGTATACCCCAAGCGCTCCGTGCGCGTTCTCCGCGTCGACCCCCAGGCCGGCGCTCGTCATGCCGGCGTCGCGCAGGACGCGCAGGCTCTCGGCCACGAGCGCGCGGGCGATCCCGCGCCGGCGCCAGGCGCGGCGCACCCCGACCGAGCTGACCCAGCCCTGCCGCATCCCCAGCTCGGCGTTCGCCTCGCGGCTGATCCGGTTCAGGACCTGGCCAACGAGCTCGTCGCCCTCCCACGCGACGACCCACAGGCTCAGGTCGCGCCGGGGGTCGGCCTTCATCTGCTCGAAGCTCGCCTCGGAGTCGTCGATCGCACCCCAGTGATCGCGGAAGACCTCGATCTCGGTCTGCCAATGAAGCCGCATGTCCTCCTCGCGCGCGGGCCGCAGCTCGATCCCCTCCGGCAGCGGCAGCGCCGGGATGTCGTCGAGGTTCGGGCGCTCCATCTCGTAGCCGTAGCGCACGATCTCGTAGCCATTCCCCTCGAGCAGCGCGATGCGCCCAGCCTCCAGCTCGTTGGCCCAGCTGTCCAGGCGCTTCTCGCCGGCAGGGTGGGTCGCCGCGAGGCGCCGCTGCCGGCCCTCGATCCAGTGGAGGAGGGTCGTTCCGAGGCGGCGACGCTCCCAGTCGGGGTGCACCTGTCCCCATACCTGGTAGTTGCGGCCGCCATCGTTGTCCTGCTCCCATCCGCCCTCGGTGTACGCCACCACCTCGCCGTCCACCTCGGCGAACAGCAGGTCCGCCGCCAGGTCGAGGTTCGAGGGATGGTCGAGCCAGTTCGTGATCTGGGCCTGCGAGAGCCGATGCGGCACGTCGTGGGCGGCCATGCCCGCATTCACGAGCTTGGCGATCGCAGCATCGTCGGCGGGGCGCCGGATGGCGCGGAAGCGGAGCCCCGGTATGGCAGGGGCCTCGCGCAACGTGATCGTCATGGCTGCAGCTCCATCGGCTTGCGGAAGGCAGCCGACCGGCGATGGATCTCGAAGCCGGCCTTCTCGTACAGGGCCAGCGCTCCCGAGGGGTTGTCGGTGTCGACCCCCAGGCCCGCCTCGGTCATGCCCTCCTCCCGTAGCCGGATGAAGGAGCGCGCAACCAGAGCGGCTGCCAGGCCCCGACGACGCCAGCGCCGGCGCACGAACACGGTGTCCATCCAGCCGCGCTTTCGCCCGAATGCATCGTTCTCCTCGGTGAATATCGCGTTCGTGACCGCGCCTGCGATCTCGTCGCCGTCCCAGGCGGCGACCCACAGCGCCGGGTCGTGGTGCGGGTCCACCAGCCACGCCTCGAACGCCTCATCCGACGCGTCGAAGCCGCCCCAGTGGTCGGCGAACGCCTCGGCGTCGGCGTCCCAAAACTGCTTCTGGCTGGCGCGGTCGGCACCGACCGGCCGAATCTCGAGGCCATGCGGCATCGGCGGGAGGTCGACATCGTCGAGGGTCGGCCGAAGCATCTCGAAGAACGAGCGCGCGCGCTCATAGCCGGCGCGCGTGAAGAGCCTGATCTTGCGGTCGTTCGCCTCGGACGACCAGGTCCCGAGCGCGAGGGGCCGGTCCGTGGCAGCGGCCGCCGGATGGGCACGCGCGTGCTCCTCCTGCCAGGCGAGGATGCGACCCCCGATCCCGCGCCCCTGCCAGTCGGGATGCACGTAGCCGCCCACGCGAAACTCGCGCAGGCCATCGGTCGTGTCGACCCAGTCGACCCAGGCGTAGCCGACCAGCTGGCCATCCACCTCCGCCAGGATCACGTC
>DATCOX010000027.1:0-7746 GCA_036564495.1 Candidatus Limnocylindria bacterium | reverse complement strand
GTTGCCGCGTCGGCGATCCCGCTGCGCTGGAGCGCATCTTCGCCGCCAAGCGACGGGATCCGGAGAAGGCCATTCCGTGGCTGATCGCTGCTGCCGAGGAGGTGCCGCGAGCGGGCTTTCAGGCCGATGCCCGGGCGCTGAAGCTTGCCGAGCGATTCTGGCCGGGGCCGCTGACGCTCGTGCTGCGGTCGGTCTCAGGGTCGGCCACCCAGGCATTCCGGGTGCCTGCCCACCACGTGGCGCTGTCGCTCCTGGCGGCGGCGGGACCGCTCGCGGCCTCGAGCGCCAACCGCTCGGGCGAGCCGGAGACCCTCGATGCCGATGACGTCGCGATCGCATTCGCGGATGCGGGCGAGCCTTCCGCCATCCTGGACGGCGGCCGCGTGCCCGGCGGCGTGGCGTCATCGGTCCTCGACCTGAGTGGACCCGTCGCACGCCTGCTGCGTGAGGGTGCGGTGTCTCGCACAGAGATCGAGGGGGTGATCGGGCCGATAGACTAGCGACGCCATGCGCGTCGCCATCGGCTCCGACCATGCCGGCTTCGCCCTCAAGGGCGAGCTTTGCAGCCTCCTCGACGAGCTGCGGGTCGAGTACCGCGACTTCGGGACCTTCTCCCCCGAGACCGTCGACTATCCGGACTTTGTCGCACCCGTCGCGAGGGCCGTGTCCCGCGGCGACTATGAGCTCGGGATCGTCCTGGGCGGGAGCGGGACCGGCGAGGCGATCGTCGCCAACAAGGTGCGCGGCATCCGCTGCGTGCAATGCACGAACCCGGTCGTCGCGCGCCTGGCGCGCGAGCACAACGATGCGAACGTGATCGCCTTCGGCGCACGGATCATCGGCACCGAGGTCGCGAAGGCCTGCCTCCGCGAGTTCCTGGCCAGTCAGTTCGCCGGCGGCCGGCATATCGCCCGCCTGGAGAAGCTCGCGCGGATCGAGGCAGAGGAGGCCGGGCACTGAGCCTTGCCCTCGAGGATCGCGATCGGCTGATCCTGTCGGGGGCCGCGGGCGAGGGCGCCGCGCTGGCGATGCGCCTCGTGGTTCGCGCCGCCGAGGTCCTCGCGGCCGAGCGACTGATCCCGATCACGCGCGCCCACGTCGACTCGTGCCTGTACCACGGCGAAGCGACGGTCGATTTCGTCGAGCGGCTCATATCCGGCGCGGCGCATGTCGCGGTGCCCACCACGCTCAACGTCGGCGCCCTCGACCTGCTGCATCCGGAGCTCTGGCACGGGGATGCGAGAGCGGCCGAGCGGGGTGGCCTGTTGATGCACCACTACCGTGCCCTCGGCTGCGAGCCGACCTTCACCTGTGCCCCGTACCAGCTGGCCGCCGCCCGCCCGTCGTTCGGCGAGCAGGTGGCCTGGGCCGAGTCGAACGCGATCGTCTTCTGCAACAGCGTCCTCGGCGCGCGGACCGAGCGCTACGGCGACTTCACCGATATCGCCTGCGCGATCACCGGCCGCGTCCCGGATGCCGGCCTCCATCGCGACGCCGCCCGGCGCGCCAGGCTGGTCCTGCGGATCGGCTCGGACGTCCCCGCGGCGCTCCTCGACGACGACGCGCTGTATCCGGTGCTCGGCATCGTCCTGGGCCGGCGGGCGGGGAGCCGCGTCGCCGCCATCGACGGGCTGCCTGCGGGCCTCTCCGAGGAGCGGCTGAAGGCGATCGGCGCGGCCGCCGCATCGTCGGGTGCCGTCGCGATGTTCCACGCGGTGGGCTCGACCCCCGAGGCTCCCACCCTCGCCGAGGCGCTGCAGTGGAGCGAGCCCGACGCGGTTGAGGTGGTTGGCCTCGCCGAGCTGCGCGCGGCGCGTGACGAGCTGACGACCGTAGGCGGCGGGGCGCCGCCGGGAACGCCGATCGGCACGGTGTCGCTGGGCACGCCGCACGCGTCGCTCGCGGAGCTGCGAGCCGTCGAGCGCGAGCTGGCCGGGGCGACTCCCGCGCCCGGGGTCGAGCTTCTTGTCTCCACCGCCCGCTCGATCCTCGCCGATGCCGAGCAGGAGGGCGTGGCCCAGCGCCTTCGCGCGCTGGGGGTCGAGCTGCTGGTGGACACCTGCAGCTACATCGCGCCGGTGCTGCGGCCGAGCCCGCTACCCGCGATGACTGACTCGGGCAAGTGGGCCTTCTACGCCCCGGGCAACATCGGCGTGGAGGTCGTCTTCGGCTCGCTCCGCGAATGCATCCGCTCGGCGGTCGAAGGGCGCGTCTGGCGGGATGCGGGCATCTGGAGCGACGCGTGAGGGCCCGGGTCCTTGCCGACGGCGCGGCAGAGGGCCGCGCTCTGGTGCTGGACGAGCCGCTCTCGTTCTGGGGCGGCGTCGACCCGGCCAGCGGCGAGATCGTCGACACCCGGCACCCGCAACGCGGGGCATCGGTCGCAGGGCGGGTCCTGGTGATGGCCGCGGTACGCGGCTCGTCGTCCTCATCATCGGTCCTGGCCGAGGCGATCCGCGCTGGGAACGCGCCCGCTGCAATCCTGCTCGGCGAGGCGGATCTGATCCTGGCAGTGGGAGCGGCGGTGGCGGAGGAGCTGTACGGGCGCCGCGTCCCGGTCCTGCAGCTGACCCTCGACGACCTCGCCACCATCCCGGACGGCGCAGCGGTGGCCGTCGAGGAAGGTGGCGTGGTCACCCTTCTGTGAGTTGTTATCCTCGGCGCCCATGACGCCCACTGTCGAGGTCGTGCCCTTCTCTGCCGAGCACCTGGAAGGGGCAGCCGAGCTGCTCGCTCTGCGCCAGAGCCGCCTGCGCGCCGTCCGTCCGGAGCTGCCCGCCACCTATGAGGCGGCAGCCGGCTGCCGGGACCTGCTGTCGGCACTCCTCGAGCGCGGAGAGTCGCATGGCGTCGTCGCGCGCTCCGGGGATGGGATCGCCGGGTACCTGCTCGGTCACCCGCGCTACGAGCCGATCTGGGGCCGAGCCTGCTGGAGCCCGATCGAGGGCCAGGCCTATCACCCGTCCATCGGCCCGGACGTCATGCGCGACATCTTTGCCGTTTGGAGCCGGCACTTCGTGGACCGCGGCTTCTTCCGGCAGTACGTCTACGCGCCGGCCGACGACGCGGCCCTGCTCGACACCTGGTTCCTGACCGGATTCGGCAAGATGCAGGCCCAGGCGCTGCGAGACCTGGATCTCGAGGCGCCGTCGGGGACCTCGTTCACGACCCGCCGGGTCGCGCCGGAGGACCTCGACTTCATCGAGCCACTGCTGGGCCTGATCCCGATGGGTCTGGTGAAATCGCCCGCCTACGCGATCTCGCTGCCGGAGTGGTTCGCCGAGCTTCGGGGGGAGTACGCGGAAGAGCTGGCCAACGCGGCGTCCATGTACTGGCTCGCGGAGGAGGATGGCAAGGCGATCGGCCTGGCGGGCTTCGCGGTGGAGGAGCCGGGCGTCATGGTCCCGGAGGGGGCCTGGTATCTCGAGGATGCCAAGACCGCGCCGGCGGCTCGCGGGCGGGGTGTGATGCGTGCCCTGGTGGCCGCCGCGTTCACCGAGGCGCGAGCGGCGGGTGCGCAGTACTGTCTCACCGACTGGCGAACCGCCTCGTTGCCGGCACACCGGACCTGGACGGCGCTCGGGTTTCGGCCGACCGACTTCCGCCTGCACCGGCAGATCGACGAGCGGATCGCCTGGGCCAGCGGGCCGCCGGGCTAGACTGGCGATCGACCAGCAACCGCCGCGACGAGGCAGACCGATGGATCCCTGGGCCACGCTCGAGATCGAAGATCCCGAGATCTACCGCGCGATCCGTGACGAGGAGGAGCGCACCCGATCCAACCTCGAGCTGATCGCGTCGGAGAGCTACCCCTCCCTGGCGGTCCTCCAGGCGACCGGCTCGATCCTCACCGGCAAGTACGCCGAGGGATATCCGGGGCGCCGCTACTACGGAGGCTGCGAAGTGGTCGACGTGGTCGAGAACCTCGCGCGCGACCGGGCCAAGCAGCTCTTCGGGGCGGAGCACGCGAACGTGCAGCCACACGCCGGGGCGCAGGCCAACATGGCCGTCTACCACGCGCTGCTCGAACGGGGCGACACCGTCCTTGGGCTCGCGCTCGACCAGGGCGGGCACCTGACGCACGGGTCGCCGGTGAACTTCAGCGGCCAGTACTACAACTTTGTCGCGTACCACGTCGACCGTGAGACGAGCCTGATCGACATGGATGAGGTCCGCACCCTGGCCCGCGAACATCGGCCCAAAATGATCGTGACCGGGGCGACCGCGTACCCGCGCTTCTGGGACTTCGCCGCCTTCCGGGAGATCGCCGACGAGGTGGGCGCCTACCTGATGACCGACATGGCGCACTTCGCAGGCCTCGTGGCCGCGGACGTGCACCCCAGCCCGGTGCCGCACGCGCACGTCGTGACGACGACCACGCACAAGACGCTGCGCGGGCCACGCGGCGGAATGATCCTGTGCCGCGAGGACCTGGCCAAGGCGATCGACAAGGCAGTCTTCCCGGCCCTCCAGGGCGGCCCGCTCGAGCACGTCATCGCCGCCAAGGCGGTGGCCTTCCGCCAGGCGATGAGCCCCGAGTTCCGGCGTGACGCGCAGCAGACCGTGGCGAATGCGAAGGCACTCGCCGCCGGCCTGATGGCCGCCGGCGCCGCGGTCGTCACCGGTGGGACCGATAACCACCTCATGCTGGTCGACGTCCGGCCCCTTGGCGTGACCGGCAAGGAGGCCGATCTCGCGCTGGGCGAGGTGCGCATCACGGTCAACCGCAACACGATCCCCTACGACCCCAACCCGCCGATGGTGGCGAGCGGGATCCGCGTCGGGACGCCCGCGGTGACCGGTCGCGGCATGAAGGAGCCCGAGATGGACCTCGTAGCGCAGCTGATCGTCGATGGGATCGCGGCGCGCGGCGAGGCCGCTGCCCAGGCGGCGATCCGGGAGCGCGTGGCGCAGATCGTCGATCGCTTCCCGGTTCCCGGCCTGCCGGAGACGCTGGTCGCGGGTGCCGCCACCGCCTAGGCGTCGGATCGCCGGCGCCCTCGGCCTCCGCTATACTCGCGCCGTCCGACCGCTCTGAGTCGAACTGAAGATGGCACAGCTGACCCCGACCGGGCTCGTAAAGCTCCTTGGCCTGGTGACCCTGATCATGGTGATCCCGATGGTTGGAGGCTCGGTCGCCGGGCTCGTCCTGGACGGGATCTTCGGCACCTCGCCGCTGCTGGTCCTCATCGGTCTTGCGGTTGGAAGCCTGATTGCGGCCATCGGTATCTGGCTCCTGATGCGCGCCGGTGCGCGCCGGGGGTACACCGATGGCGGAAGCAGCAATGAAGCCTGACCAGGGCGAGGATCCGAATCCGCCGACCGCCAACTGGGGCGTGGCCTTCGACCTCGGGATCCGGTTGGGGGTCTCGGTGATCCTGGGCGTGGGGGGCGGCCTGCTGGTGGACAGCTGGCTGCATACCCGGCCGATCTTCACCCTGGTCGGGGTGGTTCTCGGAATCGGTGCCGCCATGTACACGATCTGGGATGTCGCGCGAGAGAGCATGAGGAGATAGGGGCCGCAGTGGTACACGTCGAGATCAAGGCGGAGGAGCTGTTCGCGATCGGCCCGCTGATCGTCACCAACTCGATGGTGGGTGTCCTGCTCGCCTCCCTTGTCCTACTGCTCGCCGCGTGGTGGTTCACGCGCCGCTCGGGGATCGTGCCGAGCCGCGGCCAGAGCATCATCGAGCTGCCGATCGAGTTCCTGGCCGGCGTAGTGCGCGGGACCGGCGGCAGGCGCTGGCGCCAGTTCGCGCCGCTCATCTTCGGGATCTTCCTCTACGTCCTGATCGCGAACTGGCTGAGCCTGCTGCCCGGAGTGGGCACGATCGGCCTGGCCGGGGAGGTCGATGGGAAGCAGGTGATCGTCCCGTTCGTGCGCGCCGGAGCGGCCGACCTGAACTTCACCCTGGGCCTGGCGCTCATCTCGTTCGTGGCCTTCATCTCGTTCGGCGTGCGTGCCAACGGCCTGCGCGGCTACCTCAAGGAGCTGCTCGTCGCTGAGCCCGCCTACATGACGCCGCTGCTGACTCCGATCCACCTGATCAGTGAGCTGTCGCGCGTCATCAGCCTCTCGATGCGGCTCTTCGGCAACGTCTTCGCCGGGGAAGTGCTGCTGGCGACGATGCTGGCGCTCACCACGGCGACCGTCTTCATCCTGCCGCTGGCGTTCGTGGTGCCCGGGATCTTCCTCGGTCTGGAGCTCCTGTTCGGCCTGGTGCAGGCGCTCGTCTTCGCGCTCCTCTCCATGACCTACATCACGCTGGCGATCGCTGAGCATCGCCAGCACGGCTCAGGTGACGACCATTCGGGCGAGGCGCCCGAACAAGGCACCGCTCCGGCGCACGGCGCGGCCTAAGCAAACCAAAAGGAGGAAGACCACTCGTGGACCTACATACACTCGCAGCCGGACTGGCCATGGGCCTTGGCGGCATCGGGCCCGGGATCGGGCTGGGGATCGGCTTCTCGAAGGCCATGGAGGCGATCGGGCGCAACCCGGAGGCCTCCGGGACGATCTTCGTGCCGTACATCCTGGGCCTGGCGCTCACCGAGGCGATCGGGATCTACGCCCTGGTCGTGTCGCTCATCATCCTGTTCGCCAGCTAGGCCGCAGCCGAGATGGCCTTCTTCGGGGCGTTCGGGGTCGACCTCTTTAAGCTCGCCTTCCAGATCATCAACTTCCTGCTGATCCTGTATCTGCTGAACCGATTCCTGTTCAAGCGGGTGCTGGCGCTCCTGGACGAGCGGCAGGAGCGGATCAGCAAGGGGCTCGAGGACGCCGAGGCGGCGGCCCGTGACCGCGAGCTGGCGCGCGCCGAGCGGGAGGCTGCCCTGGACGAGGCGCGCAAGGAGGCGCAGACGATGATCGCGCGCGCCACCAAGATCGCCGACGACTCCCGGGCCGAGATCGTGGCCGCTGCCCGCGCAGAGGCGGAGCAAGTGGCCGCGAGGGCGACCGAGGAGATCACTGCCGAGAAGCAGCGGGCGATTGCTGAGCTGCGGTCCCAGGTCGCCGACCTGGCGCTGGAGGCGGCCGCCAAGCTGGTCGGGTCCGAGATGAACGCCCCCACCCAGCGCCGCCTGGTCGAGGACTTCCTGGCCGATGTCTCGCCGACTGACAGGGAGCGCAGCTGACGGTGGCCCGACGGGACACGTCTGCGCGGCGCTATGCGGAGGCGGCCTTCGAGATCGGCCGTGCCGACGGGACGTTGGACGCCTGGGAGCGGGACATGGCGACGCTGGCCGAGACCCTCCACCATCCGGAGCTGCGCAGCCTGCTCCAGCATCCCGCCATCCCGTTCGCCGACAAGGAGCGGGTGCTCCGCCGCGTCATGGGACGCGGGGTGGCAGCGGCACCGATCAACCTGGTCCTGCTCATGGTGCGGCGTGGCCGTCCCGGGGCGATCGACCGGATGATCGAGCGCTTCACCGAGCTGCTGCGCCGTCATCGCGGGATTGCGCTCGCCGAGGTGCGGACCGCCCTGCGGCTCGACGACAGGCAGCGCGCCGAGATCGTATTGCGCCTCCGGACACTCACCGGGTCGCAGATCGAGGTGGCTGAGACGGTCGATCCGGACCTCATCGGCGGCATCGCCGTGCGGATCGGCGATCAGCTCTATGACGCAAGCGTGCGGAGCCGCCTCGAGCGGCTGCGCGCACGACTGACCACGGTTTAGGCAGCGACGAGGGAGTTCATGACGATCCGATCCGACGAGATCACGTCGATCATCCGCAGCGAGATCA
>DATCOX010000011.1:0-14835 GCA_036564495.1 Candidatus Limnocylindria bacterium | reverse complement strand
CGATCGCCCAGCCCAGCGCGCCAAGGACGATGGCGACGACCACGACCAGGAGCCAGGAATCGCGCCGATTCCGAGCGATCTCGCGGAAGAAGGTGGTCGGCGCCGGGTTCGCGGTCATCGCCGCTGTGCCGGAGAAGGAGGAATCGGGCCTAGACCTGCGGCGGTGCAGCCGGTGGTGTCGCCGGTGGTGCGGCCTGCGGCGGCTCGGTGCGCAGGTTGACGGTCGGGACCTCGGCGTCCGCCCCCTCGATCTGGAAGTAGTCGCGGGCGCGGAAGCCGAACATGCCGGCGATCAGGACGCTCGGGAAGGTCTGGATCGAGGTGTTGAAGTCCCGCACGGTGCTGTTGTAGTGCTGCCGCGCGAAGCCGATCTGGTTCTCAGTCGTCGTCAGCTCCTCCTGCAGCCCAAGGACGTTCTCGTTCGCCTTGAGGGTCGGGTAGTTCTCGACCAGCGCGAAGAGCTGCCGCAGGGCGCCGGTCAGGAAGTTCTCCGCCTGCGCCGATTGCGCCGCGCCCGCCGGGCCGGCCTGCGCCGCACTGACCGCGGCACCCCGAGCTTCGACAACCTTGGTGAGCGTCTCCTGCTCGAAGTCCATGTAGCCCTTCACGGCGTTGACGAGGTTCGGGATCAGCTCATGCCGGCGCTTGAGCTGGACACTGATCTGGTTCCACGCCTCGTCGACGACGTTGCGGCGCTGGATCAGCCCGTTGTAGGTAAAGACGACGAAGCCGATGACGACGATCAGGACGATCAGGACGATCCAGATGGGGTCCATGACGGGGTGTCACTCCAAAATGCGAGGGTGGTGCGGCCATCGTAGCAGTGGGAGTGGTGGGCGGTGAGGGGCTCGAACCCCCGACCTTCTCGGTGTAAACGAGACGCTCTGACCAGCTGAGCTAACCGCCCGACGGGATGGTACATGCGAAAACGCCGCCCTTCGGCGGCGTCATCGGTCTTGTCTGTGGAATTGGTGCCCAGGCCGGGACTTGAACCCGGATGAGTTGCCTCATACGCCCCTCAAACGTACGCGTATACCAATTCCGCCACCTGGGCATCGGACGAATGGTACCGAGGGAGGGACTTGAACCCACACGACCGTAATGGTCACTAGGTCCTGAACCTAGCGCGTCTGCCTATTCCGCCACCTCGGCACGCGACCTCGCGGGTTGCCCGACGAGGCGGCCGATGATAGCACAGGCCCCAGAGCCCTCCGGAGGGGCCCGATGGTCCGGCTCAGGCGGCCGGCGGCAGCAGGTTCAGCAGGCTGAAGATGACGAAGAGGACCGCCAGCAGGATGGTCAGCCGGAAGAGGGTCCGCTCGATCCCGCGCCGGCTGCGATAGGCGGTCACCTCGCCCCCAAACGCGCCTCCGAGCCCAGTTCCACGCTGCTGGAGCAGGATCGAGGCGATCAGCGCGACGGCCAGGATCCCCTGGGCGACGACGATTGGAGTCATGGCCGCCGAGTCTATCAGACGATCAGATTGCGTCCCGTCATCGATGCCGGGGGAGCAATGCCGAGCAGCTCGCAGATGGTCGGCGCGACGTCGGCCAGGGTGCCATCGCGCAGCCGTGCACCCCGGCGATCGGCGTCGATCAGCACGAACGGGACCGGGGCGGTGGTGTGCTTCGTCTGGGGCGCACCGGCCGGGTCGCGCATCTCCTCGATGTTGCCGTGGTCGGCGGTCACGATGAGCGCGCCACCGGCCCCGAGTGCCGCCTCGGCAAGGCGCGCCAGGCAGCCGTCGATGAACTCGGCGGCCCGCACGGCAGCATCCCAGACGCCGCTGTGCGCGACCATGTCCGGGTTCGCGTAGTTGACCAGGATGAAGTCGAATCGGCCGGATCCGATGGCGTTGACAACCGACTGGGTGATCGGCTCGGCGCTCATCTCCGGCGCCAGGTCGTAGGTCGGCACATCCCGCCGCGACGGGACGAGGATCCGCTCTTCGCCAGGGAGCGCGGCCTCCACCCCGCCGTTGAAGAAGTAGGTCACGTGGGCGTACTTCTCCGTCTCGGCGATGTGGAGCTGGCGCATCCCGAGCCGCGACAGCAGGGCCGCGAGCGAGTCGATCACCACCGGCGGGAAGGCGACCGCCACCGGCAGCTCCTCGGGCCGCTGGTACTCGGTCAGGGTCGCCACGATGAGCCCGGACGGGCGCCGGCCACGATCGAAGGCGTCGAAGTCGTCCAGTGCCAGGGCCTGCGTGAGCTGGCGCGCTCGGTCCGCTCGGAAGTTCATGTGGACGACCACGTCGCCATCCCCCATCCCGGGGTAGCCGGCCACCACCGTGGGGCGGATGAACTCGTCGCCCTCGCCACGACCGTAGGCGGCCGATACCGCCTCGCCCGGCGTCGCCGCGGTCTCGCCGCGGCCGTGGACGATCGCCTCCCAGGCTGCGGCGATCCGGTCCCAGCGGCCATCTCGATCCATCGCGTAGAAGCGGCCGCTGACCGTGGCGATCGTGGCGCGTCCGGTGATGCGGCCCTCAAGATCCGCCATGAACGCTGCAGCCGAGCGAGGCGCGGTGTCGCGACCGTCGGTGAACGCATGGAGCAGGACGCGCTCCGG
Source organism: Candidatus Limnocylindria bacterium (assembly GCA_036564495.1). GTDB lineage: Bacteria > Chloroflexota > Limnocylindria > QHBO01 > QHBO01 > CF-167. The sequence continues at coordinate 12,264 of DATCOX010000011.1, read as the reverse complement.
CGGCAGGCCGGCGCGGGCCGCCAGCTCGACCATCGCCAGCAGGTGCTCGTCGACGGCATGGACGCCGCCCGGGCCGATCAGTCCGAGCAGGTGCAGCCGCATCCCGTGCTCGATCGCGTGGCGGGCGGCGCCCACGAGGACCGGGTTTGTGAAGAAGCTGCCATCGGCGATCGCGGCGCTGATACGCGGCAGGTCCTGCAGCACCGGGAACCCCGCCCCCAGGTTCAGGTGGCCAACCTCGGAGTTCCCCATCTGGCCGGCCGGCAGTCCAACCGCTTCGCCCGACGCCTCGAGCCGGCAGGTGGGCCATTCCGCCGTGAGGCGATCCCAGGCCGGCATGCGCGCCGCCAGCAGGGCGTTCCGCGCCGGGTCATTCGACAGCCCGAAGCCGTCCAGGACGCAGAGGACAAGTGGACTCGGCCGGCCCCCGCTCACCCGCGGGCCTCGGCCGCGAGTTGCACGATCCGAGCGAAGCCAGCCGCCTTCAGCGACGCGCCGCCGACCAGGGCGCCGTCCACGTCCGGCTCGGCAAAGAACTCGGCGGCGTTCTCCGGCGTGCAGCTCCCCCCATAGAGGATCAGCACCTCGTCGGCGCCGGCGGGATCGGACTCGGCCAGGATGGAGCGGATCTGCGCCGCCGCGGCCTGGGCGTCCTCGCCGTTCGCCGCTTCGCCGGTCCCGATCGCCCAGACCGGCTCATAGGCAATCACCAGGCCGCTGCCGGCGATCCTGGGAAGGAGCGAGATCGCGGCCCGCACCTGGCGCTCGACGACGGCCGCGGTGAGGCCGGCGCGACGCTCCTCGGCGAGCTCACCGACGCAGGCGATCGGCACCAGGCCGTGCGCCACCGCCGAAGCGACCTTGGCGGCCACCGCTGCATCGGTCTCGTTGTCGTACTGCCGCCGCTCGGAGTGGCCCAGGATCACGTATTGCACGAGGCCCGCCAGCATGAGGGGCGACGTCTCGCCGGTGAACGCTCCCCCGTCCTTGGCGTGCATCGTCTGGGCACCGATCCCCAGCTCTCCGGGCATCCGCGAGCCACCTCCGACCGCGTGCGCCACAGCGCTTAGCCAGATCGTCGGTGGGCAGACGACGGTGCGAGTCTGCAGGCCGGCAGTGGCGTCGCGCACCGCAACGGCGAGCTGGCCGGCATCCGAGGCCGTCGGCGGGTTCATCTTCCAGTTGCCCGCAACAAGCGGCATCCGGGGTTCGTTCACGTCACGTCCTGCGAGATCGGGCTGCGCCAGCTTCGGCGCCCAGCTCGACCAGGCGCCGGAGCCGATGGTTCATCGCCGAGCGGCTGATCCCCAGGCTCGAGGCAAGGGTATCGAGATCGGCATCGGGCTGGCGCCGGCGTTGCGCAGCCGCCTCGCGCAGGCCCTCCGCCAGGAGCGCGAGCTCGCCATCGGCCTCCAGGCGACCGATCGCCTGCAGCTGGCGGTCAGCCGCGCGCACGGTTCGGGCCAGATTCGCCTCCTCGGCATTCAGCAGCCGGTTGAGCCGATTCCGAACGTCCCGGCTGACCCGGCTCGCCTCGAAGTCGAGCAGCGCGCGATTCGCGCCGATCAGGCGCAGCAGCCCGGCGATCTGCTCCTGCCCCTTGAGGTAGACGACCTGGCGCCCCCGACGCTCCATCCGCGAGCCGCGGACGTCGCTCGCCGCCAGCAGCCGCTCGAGCGCCCGGGCGCTGCCCCGGTCGCGGAGCACGAACTCGACGTGCGGGCCACCCGGCCCGCCACTGACCGACCCGGCGCTCAGCAGCAGACCGCGCAGGAACGCGCGCCGGTCACAGGCCTTCGCGGTGACCGGCTCCCAGGCCGAGACCGGCACGCCCTCGAGCGCCACGCGCAGGTGGTGCCGTCCCGGGAGATGGCCGCCGCCCGATGCGGCTCGGGGTGCGGTGGCGGCGATCCCCACCGAGGCGGCCAGCTGGACGGCGATGCGCGCCGTTGCGTGGTCGAGGGTGCGGACGCTGCCGTCGGTCGCGGCCGACTGGAGCAGGCCGACCAGCTCGGCCCGCCGGCAGCAGGCCCGAGCGGGACGGATGCGAGCCAGCTCTCCGCGCAGCTCGCTGGCGACCAGCATCGGTTGCCGGTCAGCCGGCGGAGGCGGTCGGCTGGGAGACGCGCCGCTGGCGTGGCCGCTCGGCGCGGTCCTGCTGCTGAATCCGCATCAGCGCCGCGGCCAGCTTCGCCGGATCGTGCCGATGGGCGTTGGCGACGTCGACCAGGTCCTCCTCGACGATCGTCACGTCGAAGCTCTCGAGGCGGCGCACGTCGACCTGCACCGGCTGGCCGAGCCAGCCCTCGGGACGCCGCGCGTCGTGGTTGTCGTTGAGCAGGACATAGTCGAAGAGTCCGTCGCCGACGTGGTCGATCAGCGCCTCGAGGTGCTGGGAGGCCGAGTAGAAGCCGGTCTCGCCCGGCTGCGTGGCCACGTTGCAGACGTAGGCGCGGATCCCGTTCGCGGCCTCGATCGCGTCCCGGATGTCGCTGATCAGCAGGTTCGGCAGGACGCTCGAGTAGAGGCTGCCCGGGCCGACCACCACCAGGTCGGCCTCGAGGATGCGCTCGATCGCCTCGGGGTTGGCGCGCACGTCGGCGGGCTCGATCGTGACGTTGTCGATCGGCTCGTCGGCGACGCTGATCGAGGCCTGTCCCTGCAGGCGCCGGCCGGACTTGAGGGTCGCGGCCAGGTTGAGCGGGACGCTCGTGGCGGGGAGCACCTGGCCGCGCACCGCGAGGACCCGGTTCGACTCGCGGACCGCCTCGTCGAAGTCGCCGGTGACCGCGGTCATGGCGGCGATGAACAGGTTCCCGAAGGCGTGGTCGTCCAGCCCGGAGCCGGGTGGGAAGCGGTACTGCATCAGCTGCGTCATGAGCGGCTCGGCGTCGGCGAGGGCCGCGATGCAGTTGCGGATGTCGCCCGGCGGCGCGATGCCGAGCTGCTGTCGCAGCCGGCCGCTGCTCCCGCCGTCATCGGCCATGGTGACGATGGCGGTGATGTTGGCCGAGTATCCCTTCAGGCCGCGCAGCAGGGTCGACAGCCCGGTCCCCCCGCCGATCGCCACGATCCGCGGTCCGCGGGCCAGGTAGCGCTTGGTGTACAGGACCTCGAGCACCGAATCGCCGCGCGTCACGAATGGCGAGACGATGCTCCGCATCAGCCCCCAGACCCCGACCGACGTCAGGACGATCCCAGCCAGGCCCACCAGCACGGCACGGATCGGCCGATCGAGGCCCGCGCCGGTGAGGACGAACACGAACGAGTCATTGGGGAGGCGGCGGTACCAGTCGACCAGCAGGATCCCGGCGCCCAGGCCCAGCACTGTGATCCCCAGGAACAGCAGCAGCAGCCAACGCTTCAGGTGCATCCCCGGGTAGAGCCAGCGAGGGATGCGCGGCCCCTTCATCGCTCGAGCTCCCGGTGGAAGACGGCGACCGACACATCGCCGATCGCCTCGAGCCGCCTGGCCAGCTCCTCGGCCAGCGCGATCGAGCGGTGATAGCCGCCGGTGCAGCCGAGCGCGACCGTCAGCCGGGTCTTCCCCTCGGACCGATACGCCGGCACGGTCAGCTCCAGCAGCTCGACCACGAGATCGATGAAGCGGCCCGCCGCGGGCTGGCCCAGCACGTATTCCCGGACCGGTGTCTGCAGGCCGGAGAGCGGCTTCAGGTCGGGCACGTAATACGGGTTGGTGAGGAAGCGGACGTCGAAGACGAGGTCCGCCTCGATCGGGATTCCGAACTTGAAGCCGAACGTAAGGATGTCGATCAGCAGCTCGTCCGCGGCGCTGTCGCGCGGGACGTGGCGGAAGAGCTGCTCCTTGAGCTGCCCGATCGACAGGCCGCTGGTGTCGATCACCTCGTCGGCGAGCTCGCGTGCGTGCGCGAGACGCTCACGCTCGAGGAGGATGCCGGCCTGCACCCCGCTGCGGGTCTGGAGCGGATGGCGGTGGCGCGTCTCGCTGAAGCGGCTGACGAGGACCGCATCGCTGGCCTCGAGGTAGAGGACCTGCATCGGAACGCCGCGGTCCGCCAACGCACCCCGCGCCGCCTCGATCGCCGGAGCCGGGTCGCCGGCCCGGATGTCGAGCACGAGGGCGACGTTGCGGTAGCGCGTCGGATCCTCGTCGCGCAGGGCAAGGAACCGATCCAGCAGGTCCGGCGGCAGGTTGTCGACGCAGTAGTAGCCGAGGTCCTCGAACAGCTTGCTGGCCTGGCTCTTGCCGGCCCCGGAGAGGCCACTGATAACCACGACCTGCCCGTCGCCGCCCGCCCGGGTGGCGCGGCCGGTCCCCTCGGCGCGGGTCCGCTGGACTGACGCCGGGGCGGCGGGACCTGCTGCTCGTGCCATGCGCCCTCCTCGTCGCCGGGATCGAGGCCGAGTATAGCCTCAGGCAGCGGCCAAACCGGAGAGGCCACTCAGGAGCCCAGCCACGGTGGCGGCCGCGCTCTCGCGCAGCGCGCCCAGGTCATAGCCGCCCTCCAGGGTGAGCGCGACCCCGGACAGGCCCGCGTTCCGGGCCAACTGCCCGACCGCCTCGGCCACGACCCGGTAGCCGTCGGCCGTCACCTCCAGCTCGGCGAGTGGATCGAGCCGGTGGGCGTCGTACCCGGCGGAAACGAGGATCGCCTCCGGCGCGAAGGCCCCGATTTCGGGGAGCAGCTCCGTCAGCCACGCGTCCACGAAGGCCACGTCGCCGCTCCCCGGCGGCAGCGCCACGTTGTGCTTGGTCCCCAAGCCGAGGCCGCTCCCCCGCTCGTCGGATGCGCCGCTCCCCGGATAGAGCGGCATCTGGTGGGTCGACGCGTAGCACAGGTCCGGGTCGTCATCGAAGATCGCCTGCGTGCCATCGCCGTGGTGCACGTCCCAGTCGACGATCGCGATCCGCTCCGCAAGCCCGGCCGCGCGCAGCGCCATGGCCGCGAGGGCCACGTTGTTCAGGAGGCAGAAGCCGGCCGGGCGTTCCCGGCGGGCATGGTGCCCGGGAGGTCGCACCACGGCGAAGGCCACCTGCGCTTCTCCCCGTGCCGCGGCTGCCGCTGCCTGGATCGTGGCCCCCGCCGCGAGGCGCGCCGCGACCATGGATCTGGATCCCAGGTAGGTGTCGGCATCGATCCAGCCGCCTCCCTGGCTCGCCGCCTCGTCCAGTGCCGCGAGGTACCGCGCCGGATGCACGCGCTCCAGAGCCTCGGCATCGGCCGGCTCGGCCGCCGGCCGCTCGAGATCCGCGCCCGCTGCCACAGCGCCATCTGCGACCCCAGCTGCGACGGCGACCAGGCGTTCGGGCCGTTCCGGGTGATCGGGCGGACGGTGTTCCGCCATGGCCGGGTCGCTCAGGAGGAGGACGCGGCCGCCGCCGGTCATCGGCCTAGCGCCGGATCAGGCGGATAACGAGCAGCGATCCTTCGAAGAGCAGGTACATCACGCTGCCGAGGATGGTCGGCGAGATCGGGTCACCGCCCGGCGTCACCACGATCGCGAAGACCGTGATCCCGACGATGATCAGGCGGCGCTGGGCGGCCAGCCGCCGGTAGCTCAGGATGCCGACCCGGGCCAGCCCCACCAGGACGATCGGGAACTCGAGCACGATCCCGAAGGCGAGCAGCATGGTCGTCACGAAGCCGATGTAGCCGTCGATGGTCAGCAGCGGCTGCAGTCCCGGCCGGGCAAAGCCGAGCAGGAAGTTCAGCGCGTACGGGATGATCGCGTAGCCGACGATGATCCCGAGCGTGAAGAGCAGGATCGCGGCCACCATCACCGGCCAGATGAAGCGCCGCTCCCGCGAGGTGAGCCCAGGCGTCACGAAGCGCCACACCTGGAAGAGGATCACCGGCATGGCCAGCGCGATCCCGATGAAGCCGGCGATCTTGACGTAGACGCCGAACGCATCGGCCGGGCCGGTGAAATAGATCGTGTCGTAGGCGCTCGGCAGGGGGGCGCGCAGCAGGTCGAGCACCTGGCCGGAGAAGATGAAGCCGATTACCGCCCCGGCGACGATGGCGATGACGATGATGATGATGCGCCGGCGCAGCTCCTCAAGATGCTCGATGAGGCTCATCGTCGGGCCTACGTCGATCACGGATCCCTCATTCGCAGGTCATCGCCTCCCCCCAACGCGCGGACCCGGGGTAGGTGGTCAGGCCTGGGGCTTGTCGTCCGTGGCAGCGGGCTCGGGGGGCGGAGCGGGCTTGCTCGGCTCGCCGCGGATCGAGCTCTCGATGTCGTTCGAAGCCTTGCGGAACTCGCGCACGCCTTTACCGATGGCGTTGCCGATGTCAGGCAGCTTGCCCGGTCCGAAGACGATCAGCACGACCACGAGCAGGATGATGAGCTCAGGCCAACCGATGGGTCCCATGTGCTTGGCGGTTCCTCGCTGGCGGTGCGCCTGATGGCACGGTGCTAGGCCGGCAGTGTAGCACCGGCCTCCTGCATGCGACCGAGCCACGATTGGGCCGATGCGGCCGCCGCGACGCGCCATCCATCGCCTCGTGACGCGGAGGCGATGCCGCGCGAGATGCTGACCAGGCCCGGGGCAGCGGTGCCGTGGCAGAACTCGACCGCGGCCGCGAGGTCGCCGTCCTGGGCGCCGATGCCCGGCACCAGGAAACCGAGCGCCGGGACCACGCGTCGGAGGCGAGCCAGCTCCTCAGGCGCGGTCGCACCGACGACCAGGCCGACGCGACCGTCGCCCCAGGTCGAGGCCGCCCAGCTCGCCACCCGCTCGTGGAGCGGAGCGCCGCCGACCGGAAGGTCCTGGAGGGTCGCCGCGCTCGGATTGCTCGTCCGGGTGACGAGGTAGACGACGCGGCCCGGGTATGCCAGGAACGGCTCGATCGCATCCTCGCCGAGGTACGGCGAGAGCGTCACGGCATCCGCGCCGAGCAGGCCGAAGAGCGCCGTCGCGTACCGCTCGGCGGTCGAGCCGATGTCGCCGCGCTTCGCGTCGAGGACGAGGAAGTGGTCCGATGGCACGTCCGCCACCAGGCGCTCGAGCGCGGCCCAGCCAGCTGAGCCGAAGGCCTCGAAGAACGCGACGTTGATCTTGACCGCCGCCGCGTGCTCGGCCGCGGCCTCGACCAGCCCGCGCGCGAAGCGCTCGATCCCCGACACATCCCGCGGCAGCTCGTCGGGGAGCGCGTCGGGATGCGGGTCGATCCCAAGGCAGAGCGGCGCCCCGAGGCGATCGATCCGAGCCCTCAGGCGGTCAAGTGGGTCCGGCCGGTCCGCGGTCATGCGGGCGAGGCCTCGAGCGCCGTTGCGTCCCCAACCGGGATCGGCGTGGTGCCCGCCAGGCGCCGCGCGGCCAGCGGGCTTGCCGCCGCATCGGCGTAGTCGACGACTCGGATGCGCAGGCGCGGCAGCCCCTGGAAGAGGTCCCGCTCGAGCGTCCCGACCAGGTCGAGGGCGATCCCCGGCTCCGGCAGCGGCCGATCAGTCGGGGTGCCAAAGGCGATCGCGCCGAACACCTCCGGCCCGCGCCGCATGCGGAGCGCGAGGTGGTCCCCCTTCGCGCCCACCCGACGCGCCTCGACGACCTGCAGGCCTGTCACCGCCAGGAGCGGCTCGACGTGGCCGGGACCGAACGGGGCCAGCCGCGCGATCTCCTCGGCGAGCGGCCAGCCGAGGTGGGCGGCGGGGAGCACCAGGTCGATCGTCAGCGCCGTCGCGCGCTCAGCGGCGCGCTCCGGGTCGGGCGGGAACGGGCGCGGGAGGGCGGCGAAGGCGGTCTTGAAGGCGTCCCAGTCATCGGTCCTGAGGCTGAAGCCACCGGCAGCGGGGTGGCCGCCGCGCTTGAGCAGCAGCGACGCGCAGGCCTCGAGCGCCTGCGCCACGTGGAAGTCGGCGGGTGCGCGCACCGAGCCGCGCAGCTCGTCCTCGACCGCAGCGGCGACCGCAACCGGCCTTCCCAGCGACTCGACGAGCCGGTTCGCGACCAGCCCCAGCACCCCGGGCGCCCAGCCCTCACCCCGCAGCGCAAGGGGCCCGTCCCCTGGCTCGGCGCTGGCCATGGCGACCGCGGCCTCGATGGTCGCGGTCGTGAGAGCGCGCCGCTCGAGGTGCACGGCCTCGAGAGCCTCGGCGATCCGCTCGGCAGCCACGGGATCCTCTTCCAGGAGCAGCGACATGGCGAGCTCGGCGTCGGCGATGCGGCCGGCGGCGTTGATTCGAGGCGCGATCCCGAAGGCGAGATCGCGCGCCGTCGGCTGCTCGGGCACCTCCGCGGCGCGGGCGAGGAGGGCCCGCAGACCGGGTCGCGACGTCACGGCCAGCTCGTCCAGCCCCAGTCGCACGATGGCGCGGCTCTCTCCGGTCATCGGCGCCATGTCCGCGATGGTGCCGATCGCCGCCACCCCGGCCAGGTCGGCCGCCGCTGCCCCACGCCGGGCGAGGAGGGCGGAGGCGAGCTTGAACGCGAGCCCGGCGCCGGTGAGGTCGGGATCGGGATAGGCACAATCCGGCCGATGCGGATCGACGACCGCAACGGCACGGGGCAGCGCGCCCGAGGGCAGGTGGTGATCGGTGACGATCACCTCGATCCCCAGGCCGCGGGCCACCTCGACCTCGGCGGCGTTCGTCACGCCGCAGTCGCAGGTGATGAGCAGACGCACGCCAGCGGCCGCCAGCCGCTCGAGGCCGCCCCGCGAGAGGCCGTAGCCCTCGGCCAGCCGCGACGGCACGTGGCGCATCGCCTCGATCCCAAGCGCGCGCAGCGCCAGGACCCAGACGACGACCGCCGTCATGCCATCAGCGTCGTAGTCGCCCCAGATCGCGATCCGCTCCCCCGCCTCGATCGCGCGTTCGATGCGCTCCAGCGCGACGTCGGCATCGGCCATGAGGGAGACGTCGTGCAGCGACGTCTCGCCCGCGTGCAGGAATCGGCTCAGCTGTGCGTCATCCTCGAAGCCGCGGCGGGCCAGCAGGGTGGCCACCGGACGACCGAACCCGGCGAACGGCGGAGGCTCGGGAAACGGCTCCGGCAGCAGCCATTCGAGGCGCGGGACGATCACCCGCCCATGGTACGCGCGAGCCGCTTATCGGCGGCGTATCGGCCCGTTACCGGCGGGAGTCAGCGAGCGGCGGGCCGTACCTTGCGCGCCGCGGCCAGGGCGCGCGACTTGCGCTCGGCGTCCCACTGGTACCAGGCGGCGAGGAGCTGGCTGGCGTTGAAGATCGACGAGTACGTCCCGCTGATGACGCCGATCAGCAGCGCCAGGGTGAACGTGCGGATCGTGGCCGGCCCCAGCAGCAGCAGGGCGGTCAGCGTCACCACCACGGTCAGGCTCGTGTTGATCGAGCGGCCCAGCGTCTGGAGGATCGAGTGGTTGACGATCGCGCCGAACGGCTCCCCGGCGTGGCGCACGCGGTTCTCGCGGATCCGGTCGAAGACCACGATCGTGTCGTGGACCGAGAAGCCGATGATCGTCAGCAGCGCGGTGACGAACAGGGCGTCGAACTCGAGTCCGAAGAAGAAGCCGAGCATGGCGAAGATGCCGACCACCACGACGACGTCATGGAGGAGCGCCACGATCGCGGCCGTGCCATATCGGAAGCCGAAGCGGACCCACAGGTAGGCGAGGATGAAGAGCTCGCCGATCACGATCAGGATGATCGAGCTGCGAATCAGCTCCGATCCGACGGTCGGACCGACGGTGGTGACCTTGCGTGGCTCGCCCGCGCCGAAGCGCGCGATCAGCTGCTTCTCGAGCGTGTCGAATTTAGTGCCGGGGATGAGCGGCGCCGGCGTCGGGCTCGGCGAGGCGCTGGGGGTTGGTGACGCGCTGGTCGAGCCGCTCGGCTCCGGCGTGGGCGACGGGCTGGGGGTCGGGCTGGGCGACGGCGACGGGGTCACGCCGGACGGAAGCGGCGTCGGGGTCGGCGCCTGCGACACGCTCGGGAGGGGCGTGGAGGGCGGGAGCAGGCCGATCGGGTTGGTCCGGATCTCCAGGAAGCCGCCACCGGCGTTGCGCACGATCGCCTCGGGGTGGCCGAGCTCGACGAGCGCGGCCTGCACCTGGGCGGCGGTCGGCGCACTCGCGTAACGCACCTGCCAGACCGTCCCGCCGGTGTAGTCGATCGACGGCTTCAACCCACCCAGGATGATGAAGATCAGGCCGGGGATCGTGATCAGCAGGCTGAAGGCGAAGTACCAGTTGCGCTTGCCGACGATGTCGTACATCTCGTCAGCGCTCCACGTGATAGAGCTCGAGCCGGCGGCCCCAGTTGGTGCGGACCACCATGCGCAGGATCGTGCGGGTCACCGTGACGGCGCTGAACATCGAGATCAGGACACCGATGATCAGCACCAGGGCGAAGCCCCTGACCACGGTCGTCCCCTGCCAGAAGAGCCAGGAGGCGATCAGGAGCGAGCTGACGTTCGAGTCGAGGATGCTCGACCAGGCCCGGTTGAACCCCGCCTCGATCGCCGGGCCGAGCGTCTTGCCAGCGCGGATCTCCTCCTTCATCCGTTCGAAGATGAGGATGTTGGCGTCCACCGCCATGCCGATCGACAGGATGAAGGCGGCGACCCCCGCGAGCGTGAGCGTCACGCCGATGAGCCGGAAGACCGCGTACGTGACGAGCGAGTAGAAGATCAGCGCCCCTGCCGCCAGCACCCCCGGCAGGCGGTAGTACGCGATCATGAACAGGAGCACGAGCGTCAGGCCGATCCCGCCGGCAATGAGCGCCTGGGCGAGGAAGTCGGCGCCGAGGGTGGGGGCGACGGTCTCGACTCCCTGCTCGGTGAGCGCGACCGGCAGCGCGCCGAAGCGCAGCGTGTTGTACAGGTTCGTCCGCTCGGTCTCGTTGGCCTGGTTCTGCGGCCCGACGGTGATGATCGTCTGGCCCCCGCAGATGGCGCCGTTGATCGTGGGCGTGGTGATCACGCGGCCGTCCAGAGCGATCGGCCCCGGCTTGTTCACGTTGGCGGTCGTGAACTGGCACCACTTGTCCGACCCAGCGCTCTTGAGTGTGAAGTCGACGCCGATGGAGCCGGACTGGGTGCCGGGCTGGACGCTGGTCGGATCGATCTGGCCGCCGTCGAAGATCACAGCGATCGTCCCATCGGCGATGAGCGGGCGGATGTCCTGGTCGACGGTGAGCGTCTGGCCCTTCGGATCGATGAACTGCAGCTGCCCGGTCGATCCGACCAGGCTTCGCACCTGGTCCTCGTTCGAGATCCCCGGCACCTCGACCACGATCCGGCGCTCGTTACCGCTGACCTCGGTGCGGACCGTCGGCTCCGACACGCCGAGCCCGCCGACACGGCGCTCGATGATGTTTCGCGCCGTCTCGACCTGGTCGTCGGTGACCGGCTTGCCGGTCGTCGTGTCGACCCCGAGCGTGACCCGGATTCCGCCCTTCAGGTCGAGGCCGAGCAGCGTCTTCATCTCGCGGCCGAGGATGTTCGAGGGCAGCCACGTCAGGCCGAGGGTGGTTCGGGGAAGGTCGATGAAGATCGCCAGCAGGAGGGTGACCAGGATCACCCACGGGGCGATGCGGCGCCAGGTCATATCTCGGCCAGGTGGACCTCTCGCTCCGGTCGTCGCGGCTGCCGCAGACACCAAACGCGCCGCACACTTGCGGCGGGCCGCGCCAGTATAGGCACGGCCAGATACCCTCGCAAACTCACGCGAGCATCCCCTCTCGAGCCAGATGACGCTTCAGACGCTCGGCCAGGTCGCGTGGAATGCCCGGTGTCTCGGCCAGTTCGTCGACCGACGCCTCACGGATCCGACGCACGCTGCCGAACCGCTTGAGGAGCGCTTTCTTGCGCACCGGCCCGATCCCCTCCACCTCGTCGAAGACCGATGCCAGCGCCCTCCGGCTCCGCACCTGGCGGTGATAGGTGATCGCGAACCGGTGCGCCTCGTCGCGGATGCGCTGCACGAGGTAGAGCCCCTGGCTCTTCGGCGGTAGGAGGATCGGGTCGGATCGACCGGGCAGGTACAGCTCCTCGAAGCGCTTCGCCAGCCCGGCGACCGGCACGTCGCCGAGGTTGAGCTCGCGCAGGACGCCGACCGCCGCCGAGAGCTGTCCCTTGCCGCCGTCGACGATGACGAGGTCCGGGAGTGCCCAGCCGGCGTCGCGCGTCGGCGAGACGGGCGCGCTGGGCTCGCTCGCCTCGAGGTCATCGGCCTCCTCGCCGAGCCCCTCGAAGGCAGGGTCCGCCCCCACGGCAGCCAGTGAGAGCGCCCCCGTCTCGGCACGCAGCCGCGACGCTCGCGAGAAGCGGCGCCGAATCACCTCGGCCATCATCCG
>DATCOX010000112.1:0-2545 GCA_036564495.1 Candidatus Limnocylindria bacterium | reverse complement strand
AAGTACCCCGAGAAGTTCAACTCGCTCGGCGCGCGCATTCCCCGCGGCGTGCTGCTGGTCGGCCCGCCGGGAACCGGCAAGACCCTCCTCGCCCGCGCAGTCGCCGGGGAGGCCGGCGTCCCATTCTTCTCGATCTCCGGCTCGGAGTTCGTGGAGATGTTCGTGGGCGTGGGCGCATCGCGCGTCCGTGACCTCTTCGAGCAGGCCAAGCGCAACTCGCCGTGCATCGTCTTCGTCGACGAGATCGACGCGGTCGGGCGGCAGCGCGGCGCTGGCCTGGGCGGCTCGCACGACGAGCGCGAGCAGACCCTGAACCAGATCCTGGTCGAGATGGACGGCTTCGACACGAACACCAACGTCATCGTGGTGGCCGCCACCAACCGGCCCGATGTCCTCGACCCGGCGCTCCTGCGCCCGGGCCGCTTCGACCGCCAGGTCGTGCTCGATCGGCCTGACATCAAGGGACGGCGGGAGATCCTCAACGTCCACATCAAGGGCAAGCCGCTCGACAAGACGGTCGACCTCGACGAGCTGGCGCGCCGCACGCCCGGCTTCTCCGGGGCAGACCTCGCCAACCTCGTCAACGAGGCGGCCATCCTGGCAGCGCGTCACAACCAGAAGTCGGTGGCGCCGGGCGACTTCAATGAGGCGATCGACCGGGTCGTGGCGGGACCAGAGCGGCGCAGCCGCCTGATCACCCCCGAGGAGAAGACGATCATCGCCTACCACGAGGGTGGTCACGCCGTCGTGCAGCGGGTGCTCCCCAAGTGCGATCCCGTCAGCAAGGTGACGATCGTGAGCCGCGGCATGGCGCTGGGCTACACGATGAGCCTGCCGTCCGAGGACCGATACCTCCACTCCAAGTCCGAGTTCGAGGACAAGCTCGCCGGCATGCTGGGCGGTCACGTGTCCGAGGAGATCGTCTTCGGCGACACGACCACCGGTGCGAGCAACGACATCGAGAAGGCGACCGGCCTGGCCCGGGCCATGGTGACCCAGTACGGGATGAGCGAGGAGCTCGGCCCGCTGACCTTCGGCAAGAAGGACGAGATGATCTTCCTGGGCCGCGAGATCAGCGAGCAGCGCAACTACTCCGACGAGATCGCCGCCAAGATCGATGCCGAGGTGCGGGCGATCATCGATCGTGCTTACCAGCGCGCCAAGGAGACCCTCGTCTCCCACCGCGAGGTGCTCGACCGCCTGGCCGCGCTCCTCATCGAGAAGGAGACGATCGAGGGTGAGGAGTTCGAATCGCTCTTCGCCGGGGTCCTGCCGCCGCGCGGCAGCGCCGGCCCGACACCTCGCCGCGTCGGTGAGGTCGAGGCCGGGGAGCAGCTCCCCACGCCAGTGCCGCCGAAGCGCCGCCGAAAGCCCGCGCCGCAGCCGGCCTAGGCCTCATCGGTAGCCCATTCGGGCCATTTCGAGCCCGGATGGGTGGTCGTATACTCGGCTGCGTTGCGCATGAGCACCATGCGTGGCACCGCTCGTGTGAGGAGCCGCGGCACCGATGATTGACGACCCGACGACCGACACCCAGGCCGATCCGCTGGCCGACGTCCAGCCTGCCGCCGATCAATGGCGGGTGGAGGGCGAGGTCGGCTCGCAGGCGCCGCGATCCGCCCTGGACGTCCTCACCAACCTGAACGAACGAGTCGCTGCCGGCAAGGTCGATGAGTTCCAGCCGATCGCCACCGGCTTCGTCCCGCTCGACAAGACGATCGGCGGCGGGCTGCGCCCCGGCGAGCTGATGCTGATCGGGGGCGCCCAGGGCCAGGGCAAGACCACGATGGCCCTCCAGATGGCCCGCAACATGGCGGCATCGGGGCAGGCGACCGCGCTCTACGTCTGCTTCGAGCACGAGGAGGAGTACCTCATCCAGCGGCTGATCGCCATGGAGTCGGCGCTGAACCACCTGCCGGCCAAGACCGGCGCGGTGAAGATCCAGGACGTCAAGAAAGAGGTCATGCAGAGCTACTCGGCCGCGGTCGAGGCAGGACAGCGCGCCAAGCTCGGCACGAACCCGCGGCTGCGTCCCTCGCTCGAGCGGATCGCGCGCTACGGCAGCAACCTGTTCCTCATGCGCGGGACCGCCACCGGCTCCACGATCGACAACCTGCGATCGCTCGTGGCCGAGCATCGCGGTCCCGAGGGACGCCGCCTGGCCCTCTTCGTCGACTACCTTCAGAAGGTGCCTGTCATCCCCGAGCCCGCCGAGGAGGCGGAGAAGGTGACCCGCATCGTGGGTGGGCTGAAGGACATCGCGCTGTCGCAGGAGATCCCGGTCGTCGCGATCGTGGCGGCGGACCGCGAGGGGCTCAAGGCCAAGCGCCTGCGCAACCATCACCTGCGCGGCAGCAGCGCCATCAACTACGAGAGCGACATCATCCTGATCCTGAACGACAAGTACCACATCGTCGCCAAGGTCAACATCGAGTTCAACCCGTACCAGGCGCAGCGCTATCGGGACTGGGTGGTTGCGACGGTCGAGAAGAACCGGGGCGGGCAGGACAACGTCGACCTCGAGTACGAGAAGCTGTTCGAGTAC
>DATCOX010000104.1:0-5688 GCA_036564495.1 Candidatus Limnocylindria bacterium | reverse complement strand
GGCGCCACGTCGAACCCCGCCTCGCGCAACGTGGCGACCAGTGGTGGGCCGGATTCGTCCGCCCGCTCTCCGGCGGCCGCCCGCATGGAGCAGACGACGACGACCGCCTCGTGGACGACGGTGCCTGTTGCTGCGTCGCCTGGCCCGATGGCCTCCTTCGACCAGGCCCCGCTGCGACCGCCCTCCTTGGCGAGCAGCTCAACCCGTTCGATCACGATGTCGCGCTGCAGCGCCTTCGCCATGTCGTACAGCGTCAAGGCGGCCACGCTGGCGGCGGTGAGCGCCTCCATCTCGACACCGGTTCGAGCCGTGGCGGCGACCTCGGTCCGGATCTCCACCTTGCCCGTTGCGCGGTCTGGCGTCAGCTCGACCTCGATGCGATCGATCGAGATGGGGTGGCACAGCGGGATCAGCTCGGCCGTGCGTTTGGCAGCCGCGATGCCGGCGAGACGGGCGACGATGAAGGCGTCTCCCTTCGGGCCACCGCCATCGATGAGATCGCCCAGCACCTCCGGTCGCATCCGGACGAGGGCAGCGGCCACGGCCCGCCGCGCGCTGACCGGCTTGGAGCCGACGTCAACCATCCGTGGCGATCCATCGGGGCCGAGGTGCGATACCTTCATGGGACTCCTCGAAGCAGGATCGCATCGTACCGACCGCCCGCCTCGCCCGCCGCATCACCCTCCGGGACGACCAGCAGGGCGTTCGCGGCGGCAAGCGCACGGAGCTGCGCGGACCCCTGACCGCCGCTCGGGCTGGCGACCCATCCATCGGAACCCGATCGAACCACGACGCGCAGGTAAGCCCTCCGGTCAGGGTCCTTGGGCACCGTCTCGTCGAGCCGAGCGGTGACGTGCAGCCGTCCGTCGCCCGCCAACCCGAGCATGCCGCGCAGCAGGATCCGCACGAAGAGCTCGAACGTGACGAGCGCGCTGACCGGGTTGCCGGGCAGGCCGACGACCGGGCGCCCGTCGATCGAGCCGAAGGCGAGCGGTTTGCCGGGCTGGACGGCGATGCGCCAGAAGGTCAGCTCACCCAGCCGCTGGATCGCCGTGCGGACGTGGTCATGCTCGCCGACGCTAACGCCGCCGCTGGCCACAAGGAGATCCGCAGCTCGCGACCCCTCGCGCAGGGCCGCCTCGATCAGGCCCGGGTCGTCCGGCACGCGTGGCAGGACCAGCGGCTCACCGCCCGCCTCGCGCACCGCGGCGACCAGCGCGACGGTGTTGGCGTCGTGGATCTGGCCGCCCCCGAGCGGCGCGCCGGGGACCGCCAGCTCGTCGCCGGTGGAGACGATCGCCACCCGGGGCAGCCGTCGCACCTCGACCTCTCCGATCCCCAGCGAGGCGAGGAGGGCGATGGTGGCGGGGGCCAGGGGCTCGACCGGGATCTCGACGCGATCGCCGCGGCGTGTGTCCTGCCCGATCGGCCGCACGTTGGCGCCAGCCACGGTGACCGCCAGGCGGACCCGATCGTCGCCGAGCGTCTCGGCCTCCTCGATCGGGATGACGGCGTCCGCGCCGGGCGGGAGCGGTGCGCCGGTCATGATCCGGACGGTGGTGCCGGGCTCCAGGCTCAGGGGAATGTCTGCCCCCGCGGCCACCTCGCGGACGATCGACAGCTCTCCCGGCAGATCCGCGAGGCGCACGGCGAAGCCGTCCATCGATGAGTTGGCGAACGGCGGCACATCGACGCCCGCGGTCAGGCTCGGCACGGCCGGGACCCGCCCGGCGGCGTCCTCGAGAGGTACCGCCTCGGAATCGGTCAGCCGTGCCCGCGACAGGATCCGCTCGCGCGCCTCCTCCACGGAGAGCATCGGCCTAGACGCCCAGGCGCAGCCGCGCGTCGATCAGGCGGAGGATGCCGGCCCTGGTGAGCAGGCCGACCGCCGTGCGACCCTCATCGGCGACGACCGGCAGCTGGTTCACCTCGCGCTCCTGGAGAAGCTTGAGGGCCGCCTCCAGCCCGGCATCCGGCCCGATCGTGGCCAGGTCGGCATAGCGCGTCATGATGTCCGTCACGCGTGCCGACTCCCAGCTCTCGCGTGGGGTGCGGCGCACATCCGAGAGCGTCACGATCCCGGCGAGCCCCCCATCGTCGTGCCGCACCAGGAACGAGCGGTGCTCCCCGCGGATCAGGCGGTCGTTGACGAGGTCCGACACCGACTCGTTGGGTGAGACCGCGGGCGGATCGCTCTCCATGACGTCATGGACCTTCATCCCGTGGAGCGCGCGCTCGAGGGTCATCTGCGCCACGGTGGCCTCGGCGGCGTTCGACAGGAACCAGCCGATCAGCGCAAGCCACACGCCGTTGAACAGGTTCGCCCCTTGAAAGATCAGGAAGATCCCGCCCGCGATGAGGAGATATCCGAAGAGGCGCCCAACGCCGGCCGCGTTGCGCGTCGCTACGTTCCGGTCGCCCCGCAGCTTCCAGAGGATCGAATGCAGGATCCGCCCCCCGTCCATGGGGAAGCCGGGGATGAGGTTGAAGAGCCCGAGCGTCAGGTTCAGGAAGGCGAGCATCCCGACCGCCGCGAGCAGCTGCGGCTGATTGAGGAGCACGTCGATCCCGAGCAGCGCGGCTCCCACCGCCAGGCTCGCCAGCGGGCCGGCAGCCGCGATCAGCGCCTCGTCACGCGGCCGTTTCGGGTCCCCCTCGAGCGTCGCCGCGCCACCGAAGACGAAGAGGGTGATGTCCTTGACCTTGAGGCCCAGCCGCCGGGCCACCACCGCGTGGCTCAGCTCGTGCGCGAGGACGGAGACGAAGAAGAAGATCGAGATCGCCGCACCGGTGACCCAGTACAGCGGCTCGTCCCAGCCCGGATCGACGTGAGGCAGGGATCCCGCGGCCATGGCATAGGCGAGCACCACGAAGATCACGAACCATGAGGGGTGGATGCCGATCTGGACGCCGAAGATGCGACCGAGGCGGATAGATGGACCCATGGAGGCGAGTGTAGCCGAGCCTCAGCGCTCGGCCGTAGCGGTCCTCAGGTCGCGTCGCGCCAGCCACACCGCGAGGACGGCAGTGAGCAGGATCGAAACGCCCGCGAGGAGCGACGTCTCGAACCAGAAGGCCTCGGGGAAGAGACGGATCAGGTTCGAGTCGGGACCGAACTGCCAGGTTCCCGCCTTGAAGAAGAGGGCATGGAAGGCGGCGAAGGCCGTGTCGAATGCGACGGCGAAGAAGACGCCCAGCACCAGAGCCGCAGCACCCACGCCGATCGCCGCTTTCCGCAGCAGGCGACCGCGCCGCTGCCGCTCGACCCGAAGCAACCAGGCGGTGATCGCCAGGAGCACGATCGAAGCGACCTCGAGCCCCGCCAGCACGCGGACCAACCCGCCCACGTCTGACATGTGGCTGCGCTCCGAGGCGTCAAGCACCGAGGGCTGGTCGTCGAGGCTCGCGACGAAGTCTCCATCAACGAACAGGTTGCGCAGCATCACGACAGTGATGCGGTCGACGTTCGCCTGGTCGGTCCCGAGCGACGCGGCCACACCGTGGCGCGCCTGTTCGGCGCTCACCAGCCACGGGTTGAAGAGGAGCAGCGGGCCGGTCAGGACGATCGCCAGCCCAGCCGCGAACGCGAACGCGACGCCGATCCCCCCAGGCGCGCGCTTCGTCAGAGGGCCCTGGTCGGCATTCGGGTGACCCCGATCACCATCGACAGGATCCAACCCACGATCGCGACCACGATCGCTCCCAGGAAGGCAGCCCCGAAGTCGGCGACGTGGAAGCCGAGGGTCAGCTGGTCGCTGATGGCGCTCGTCAGGAGCAGCATCGCCGCGTTGATGACGAGCAGGAAGATGCCGAGCGTGATGACGCTGATCGGCAGGGTCAGGATGCGGAGGATCGGCCGGACGTAGGTATTCAGCAGGCTGAAGGCGAGCGCCACCAACAGGAGCTTCCACCACTCGCCGACGAACTCGATCCCGCCCACGACGAAGACGGCGGCATACAGCGCCCCGGCGTTGATGAGGATCTGGATCACTCGGTCCATGCTCGCTAGCCTAGCCCAAGCGCGGCGCGTCAGGCGGGCAGCAGCCGTCCGCGGACCCATGCCCCCCGGACCATCGCCGGATGAGCGCGGAAGATGAGCCGAGAGAGCATCTCGTCCGACGGCCCGTCCTCGTGGGCGCCGACCCCCTCCAGCGGCAGTGTCACCGAAGGATCGACCGCGATCAGGTCCGCCTCCTTCCCCACCTCGACCGAGCCGATGCGATCCTCGAGCCCCAGCGCCTCCGCCCCGCCGAGCGTTCCGAGGCGGAGCCAGTCGGCCGGGCTGAGGGGTGGCGCATCGCTGAGCCCGGCAGCGCGGAGGGCGTTCTGGGTATAGGCCCCCGCGCGCATCACGCTGAAGAGCGGCGCATCGGGGCCCGCAGCGACGTCGGAGCCGAGGCCCACCCGCAGGCCGGCTGCGAGGTATCGCGCGAGGGGCATCGCGCCGCTCGCCAGGAAGAGGTTCGAGCTCGGACAATGCGCGATCACGGCGCCGCGCTCCGCCAGACGGCCGACCTCGCGATCCGAGAGGTGGATCGCGTGCGCGAGGATCGCCCTTCGTGTGAGGCCGCCGGCGCGGTCGTAGACATCGGTGTAGTCGATCGCCTCGGGAAACAGCCGCTTCACCTCCTCGATCTCGCCACGATCTTCGGAGAGGTGCGTCTGCCAGTAGGCACCCGCCTCAGCGGCGGCCATCGCGCTGCGGCCCAGCATCTTCGCGGAGCAGCTGACTGCGAAGCGCGGCGTGAACGCGTACATGAGCCGGCCGTCGTCGCGTCCGTGCCAGGTCTGGCAGAGCTCCGCGGACTGGCGCAGCGACAGCTCGAGCACCTCGCCCGGGTCGCGACTCGTGTCATAGCTGAGCCGATCCATCATCACCTTGCCGATCACCGCGCGGATGCCGTGCGCCTCGGCCGCGCGGAAGCAGGCGTCCAGGCTCTCTGCCCACAGCGCCCCGTAGGCGACGACCGTGGTGGTGCCCGCCCGCGCGAACGCACGGAAGGCCGCCGGCGCGATCAGCTCGGCGGTCGGAACGTCGAAGTCACGCTCGAGCGGAAAGATGTAGCGCTCCAGCCAGGTCAGGAGGTCGAGCCCCGCCCCCACGCCGGCGTTGGGCAGTTGCGGGAGATGCGCGTGGAGGTCGATGAGGCCCGGCATGATGACCCATGGGCGCAGGTCGAGCGCCGCGCCGGCGACGGCGTCGTCCCACGCTTCGACGGAGATCAGGCGGCCGCCCTCGTCCACCTCGACCCGGGCATCGGGCTCGTAGCGAAGGCCGCCGGCCCGCAGCGTGGTGAGGAGTCGGGCGCGGAGGGTGAACGGCGGCGCGGAGGGGAGATGGGGCGCGGCATCCACCGCCGGATGCTACATCGGCTCCCGCGAGCGGAAATGGCGTGCCACCAGGATCGTCAGGAGGCCGAAGGTGGCCGCGGTCACGCCGAGCGCGTCTGTCATGGGGTCAGCCATGCTACGCGATCGCGCGGGCGCCCCGATTCGCGTCGCCGGACCATCCCGGCTAGACTGAAAGGCACTCTCCCCCCTTGGGAGTCTCCCGCGTGGTCGTCAGGTTCCTTCTCGAGCCGGCCGTGCGTCGTCGGCTCACTTCGAGAAGAGAACGAGGTCAACATGACCACAGGTACCATCAAGAAGGTCGTCTCCGACCGCGGCTTCGGCTTCATTGCGGCCGAG
>DATCOX010000062.1:0-5079 GCA_036564495.1 Candidatus Limnocylindria bacterium | reverse complement strand
CAGCGCGCCATCGCGTTCCCGACGGCCCGCGCGGCGCCGGGGCGCCCGGCCATCGCCGCAAGTTCCCCATACGAGGCGGTCTCGCCGTACGGGATCTCGCGCGCCGCCATCCAGACCGCGGCGTCGAAGGGAGTGGCGCCGCGGAGGTCGAGCCGCAAAGAAAGGGCGCGGAGCTCACCCGCGAAATAGGCGCTCAGCTCGTTGACGGCGGGGGCAGCGAGCTCCGGATCGAGGGCCGGCGCGACGAACGAGCCAGGGTCCGGATCGTCACCGCGCGTCACCGACACCAGCCCTGCCTCGGAGACGCCGACCCAGAGCCGGCCGATCGGCGAGTCGAGGGGCGCGTGCGCCAGGGGATGCGGGGCCACCGAGGGATGCTAGCGGGGACCATCGGTCTATAGGCGGCGCGCTCGGAAGCGCGTGCTATGCTCGAAGCAATGACCGGCAAGACCAAGGTGCCATACCGCTGCTCCTTCTGCGGCAAGAGCCAGGAGCAGGTGCGCAAGCTCATCGCGGGCCAGGGGGTCTACATCTGCGATGAGTGCATCAACCTCTGCCAGGAGATCATCGAAGAGGAGATGCTCGAGGCGCCCCGCGCCAAGACCAGTCCCGCCGCGCTCCCGTCGCCGCGCCGGATCAAGGAGAAGCTCGACAGCTACGTCATCAGCCAGGAGCAGGCCAAGAAGGTCCTCTCCGTGGCGGTCTACAACCACTACAAGCGGGTCAACGCCGGCTCCGCGGTCGACGAGGTGGAGCTCGGCAAGAGCAACGTCCTGCTGGTCGGCCCCACCGGGAGCGGCAAGACCCTCCTGGCCCAGACCCTGGCAAAGGTCCTGGACGTGCCGTTCTGCATCGCCGATGCCACCAGCCTGACCGAGGCCGGATACGTCGGCGAGGACGTCGAGAACATCCTGCTGCGCCTCATCCAGGCGGCCGATTTCGACGTGCAGCGCGCACAGCGCGGGATCATCTACATCGACGAGATCGACAAGATCGCCCGCAAGACCGATAACCCCTCGATCACCCGCGACGTTTCCGGAGAAGGGGTCCAGCAGGCGCTCCTCAAGATCCTGGAGGGGACGGTCGCCAACGTGCCACCGCAGGGCGGCCGCAAGCACCCGCACCAGGACTTCATCCAGATCGACACCACCAACGTCCTGTTCATCTGCGGCGGCGCCTTCGAGGGCCTCGAGAAGATCGTCGAGGAGCGGGTCGGCAAGCGGGGGATCGGCTTCGGCTCGCAGGCGCAGCGATCGCGCGAGGAACGCCGCCGCCTGATGGACCACCTGATGCCCGAGGACCTGCTCAAGTATGGGCTCATCCCCGAGTTCGTGGGCCGTCTCCCGGTGGTGGTGGGCCTGACCGCCCTCGCCAAGGTGCTCGACGTGCCGTTCTGCATCGCCGATGCCACCAGCCTGACCGAGGCCGGCTACGTGGGCGAGGACGTCGAGAACATCCTGCTGCGCCTCATCCAGGCCGCGGACTTCGACGTGCAGCGGGCACAGCGCGGGATCATCTACATCGACGAGATCGACAAGATCGCGCGCAAGACCGATAACCCCTCGATCACCCGCGACGTGTCCGGCGAGGGTGTCCAGCAGGCTCTGCTCAAGATCCTGGAGGGCACGGTCGCCAACGTGCCGCCGCAGGGCGGCCGGAAGCATCCGCACCAGGACTTCATCCAGATCGATACCACCAACGTCCTGTTCATCTGCGGCGGTGCCTTCGAGGGGCTCGAGAAGATCGTCGAGGAGCGGGTCGGCAAGCGCGGGATCGGCTTCGGCTCGCAGGCGCAGCGCTCACGCGAGGAGCGGCGCCGGCTGATGGATCAGCTGATGCCCGAGGACCTGCTCAAGTACGGGCTCATCCCCGAGTTCGTGGGCCGTCTCCCGGTGGTGGTGGGTCTGACCGCCCTCGCCAAGGAGGATCTCGTCAAGGTCCTGACCGAACCGAAGAACGCGGTCACGCGCCAGTTCGCCAAGTTCCTCTCTCTCGACCGGGTGGAACTGGTCTTCACCGCCGATGCGCTCGAGGCGACGGCGCGCCTCGCCATCGACCGCAAGACCGGCGCCCGCGCCCTGCGCACGATCGTCGAGGAGGCGCTCCTCGAGGTCATGTACGACATTCCGGAGCGGACCGACGTCAAGAAGGTGATCATCACCGCCGAGACGATCGAGCACGGCCAGCCGCCGATGCTCGTGACCGAGACCGAGGACGGCGAGTCACGCCGCCGGAGCCCGCGACCCAGGCCCGCGGAGCGCACCGAAGAGTCCGCGTAGGGCCCTCCCCGTACCTTCGGCGCCCCCCGATGGTGCCGAGGTCCCATTGCCCCGGAAGGTCACTTCGCCGGATCGTGGTGCCACTCGTCACCGCACCACACCCTGAGGCAGTGCACATGAACCGACCCAGCGTCCTGCTCGCCCTGGACGGGTGGAGCTCCGCCTACGAGGACGCCATCACCGACGCCGGATTCGAGGCCATCGCGGTCGACCGCGAGGAGGCTCTCGGCTGGCTCGCCGGCGAGAATCAGATCGATCTGGCGGTCATCGACTGCGACCGTGGCCAGCAGGGTGACGAGGAGCTGTTCGCGTTCCTGCACTCCACGCAGCGCGTCCCGTCCATCGTGCTCTTCTCCGACGACATCCCCGAGTGGGCCGTCGATTCCAACCCCGGCGCGAGCCGCGACGAATATGCGCGCAAGCCGCTCCCGCCTGAGGCGCTGGTGTATCGGCTCCAGGCGATGCTCATCCACGGTGGCCGCGAGGTCCCCGGCGGGATCCCCACCATGACCGAGGACGGCGCGGAGATCGAGACCATTGGTGAGGGCACGGTGGTGAGCCTCTTCGCCCCCAAGGGCGGAGTCGGCAAGACAATGATCGCCGTCAACCTGGCGGTCGCGATCCGGCAGCAGACCGGCGACAGCGTGTGCCTGATGGACGCCGATGTCGGCGTCGGCAACGTGACCGCGGTTTTCAACGCTCCCTACCACGGCGGCCTGGCGCACCTCGCCGACTCGCCGCCGCAGGAGTGGACGAACGACGCATTCGAGCAGACCGTGACCACGCATGAGGCGTCCGGCGTGCGGGTCCTGACCTGGGGCACCGAGCCGAGCGAGTCCGAGCGAATCAGCACTGACCTGCTCGTCGCCGCCGTGCGCTGGGCGCGCACCCACCACAGCTGGGTGATCATCGACTGCCACCCGAGCTACGACGACCGGACCATGGCCATGCTGGCGGCGTCGCGCGAGATCTTCCTCGTGGTCACCCCTGAGGTCGGTCCGCTGCGCAACGCGTCGCAGTTCCTCGGCCTCGCTCGCGAGGTCGGTCTGGGCGACATGGTCAAGGTGATCGTCAACCGCTCGAACCATGGCATCGCCGTGTCGGACATCGCCAAGACGCTCGGTACGCCGGTCAGCGCCACGATCGTGTCGAACGGCCCCAAGGCGATCGCCGCCGCCAACGAGGGGACCCCGATCATCCTCAAGTTCCCGAAGGAGCAGATGTCCACCGACCTGCACAACGTTGCCCGCCTGCTGACCCGTCCGCAGGCCCAGCAGGCGCCGGCGCGCCGGCGCTCGTGGTGGTCGGCGCTCACCTCGCCATCCAATGCGGCCGAAAAGGCGGCGGGCCAGTGAGCGACATGCCCGGCAGCGAAGGGACCGTGTCCGCCGGCGTGGCCGAGCGTTCCGAGATGAGCGCCGAGATGAGCTCCGAGCGCGAGCACGCCAACGGCCTCGAGCCGATTGCCGGGGATGGTGAAGCCGCGTCGGTCGTGGCAGACTCAACCCCAGCGATGAATGACTCTGCCCGAGAGCCCGCGGTGCCGTTCCTCCAGAGCCTGGTGGACGCGATGCGCAAGATCGCCGAGCAGACGCGCGACGACGCGTTGGCTCAGCTGGGTGCCGCCGTCGCCGAGCGGGCGGCGGGGATCCACACCGACACCGAGAAGCGCGCCGCAGAGCTGCATGAGCTCGCGGATGGCGACCTCAAGACCGTCACCAGCTGGGAGCAGGACGAGATCAAGCGCATTCGCGACGAGGCGGCGTCCAAGGTCTCGGCGCGCAACGCCACGCTCGACGCGCAGATCGCGGCCAACGTGGCCGCCGGAGAAGGTGCGGTGACCGCCGTCCAGGCAAGGGTCGACGCCTTCGAGGCGGAGATGACCTCGTTCTTCGCGCAGCTCAACGAGATCCACGACCCGGCCGCTCTGGCCTCGGCACTGAAGCGCATCCCTCAGGCGCCTTCGCTGACCGATGCCACCCCCGCACCCGCGGGCGACACGGCCCCGTCGCCGAGCGCCGCAATGGAGCCAGAGGCCGTGCCCGCAACCGCCGCAGCGCCCGAGCCCGAGGCGATGCCCGCCGAAGTTCCGGAGGCAGCCTCAGCCGAGGCCGCACCGGCGCCCGCGGAGGAGTCCGCCGCGGAGCCCGCGCAGGCCGAGCCCGCGCAGGCCGAGCCCGCGCCGGCCGAGCCCACGCCAGCCGAACCTGCCGCCGAGCTGGCTGCGGCCGAGTCCGCCGCTACCGAGGCACCTGCCGAAGAGAGCGGCGAGGAGGCCACGACCCAGGTGCTGGTGACCGGGCTGACCAGCTTCGGCGCGATCACCTCGTTCAAGCAGTCGCTGGAGCGCGTGAGCGGGATCCATCGGGTCTCGCTCGGGCTCGGCACCTCGGGGGAGTTCATCTTCACCGCGGTCCACAGCCCGGGCTTCGACCTCTCCGGCGCGATTCGAAGCTTCGAGGAGGCGGCCCAGTTCGCCGCCGCCAACGGCCAGCTGCGCGTCACGGTGGGCTCCAAGGCCTAGAAACGCCTCGTGGTAGACTCCGCCGCACGGCGCTGACCGTGAGGAGTACCCCTCCCACGACCGAGAGAGATGGCGGGCCACAGGCTGCAAGCCCGCCTCGGCACGAGAGGGCGAAGGTCGCACGCGAGCCGGCCGGGTTCCGCCCGATAGCGCGGTGACGAGGATGACATCGGCCTGGACCGATGCATCGAATGAAGGTGGTACCACGACCCGTTCGTCCTTCGACGAGCGGGTCTCTTGTTTGTCAGGGAGGCACGACGATGGCGACGCCCCGAG
>DATCOX010000050.1:0-15318 GCA_036564495.1 Candidatus Limnocylindria bacterium | reverse complement strand
GCGGCGACGCGCTGCCAGAGGAGCCAGCCGCCGGTGCAGCCGCTCAGAAGGACGACCAGGAGGAAGAGGACCACGTTCCGCTTCCAGCGTCCCGGGCGTCGCGTTGCCGTGCGGGAACGGCGCGGCGGGGCCAGCTGATCGACGCCGCGGGCGCGGAGCTTCTGCTCGCGTTCGGTCGCCTCCCGGATCCGGCGCGCGCGCGGACTCTCGGTGGCGTGGCTGGGCCGGCGGTCGCGCCGGTTCATCGGCAGGTCATCGGTTCGGTGCGGGGTCCCCATGCGAAAGCGAGCGGACGACAGGATATCCCGATAAGCCGCCGATCATGCGCCGGTAAGCCTGGCGGCCGATTCTGCGTGCATGGCGCTGGCCCATGCCGTCCCGCATTCCGCGACGCCGCTGCTCGACGCGCTCGATCCAGAGCAGCGAGCGGCCGCCACCCTGCCGGATGGGCCGGCGCAGATCATCGCCCCGGCCGGGAGCGGCAAGACCACGACGCTCATCGCCCGGCTCGGGGTGCTCCTGAACCGTGGCGTGCCAGCTGAGCGGATCGCTGTGGTGACCTTCAACCGGGAAGCTGCCGAGGAGCTGAGCGCCCGCATCGCGACGCGCCTCGCTCCGACGCTCCCCGGCGCCGAACGGGTGGAGGTCCGGACGCTGCACGCCCTCGCCCGCCAGGTGCTCCTCGACGCCGGTTTGCCGGTCCGCCTGCTCGCCGATCGGCTGCCGCTGCTGCGCACCGCGCGCCGGCGGGTAGTTGCCGCCCTCGGCCCCGACGCGCCGCCGGTCCCCGACGTTGCCGCCCTCGACACACACCTGTCGGCGTGGAAGGTCGAGGGCCGGCTTCCGCCCGAGGGGGCCCGGGCGGTGCTCGCGATCTTCAAGGACCTCGTCGCCGTGCGGGGTGCCGTCGACTTCGACGATCTCGTGGTGCGGGCCGTCGAGCTCCTCGAGCGCGATGCCAGCCTCCGCGGCCGATGGCAGGCGCGCTTCA
The DNA here is from genome assembly GCA_036564495.1 of Candidatus Limnocylindria bacterium. Lineage (GTDB taxonomy): Bacteria > Chloroflexota > Limnocylindria > QHBO01 > QHBO01 > CF-167. The sequence goes on along the minus strand of DATCOX010000050.1, from coordinate 14,327 downwards.
GCCACATCGCCGTCGATGAGTTCCAGGATGTCGATGCCGCCCAGCTGCGCCTCGTCCGCGTCCTGGCCGAGCCGGAGCAGAACCTGTTCGTGGTGGGCGACGACGACCAGACGATCTACGCTTGGCGGCTCGCCAACGTGCGGCGCATCCTCGGCTTCGCCGAGCTGTATCCCGCGGCGCGACGCGTGCAGCTGGCGACGAACTACCGATGCCCGCCGATGGTCGTCGCCGCTTCGCGGCGGCTGATCGCGGCCAACGCCGAGAGGTTCGAGAAGCGGATCGAGGCCACGCCCGGCCGGCGTAGCGAGGCGACGGCGATCTCGATGATGGCATCCACCGGCCACGACTGGCCCGATCGATTGGTCGCCCTTGCGACCGCGCAGGCCGCGAGCGCCGGAGGCTGCTGCATCCTGGCGCGCACCCGCGCTGAGCTGACGCCCGTCGCCCTGGCGCTGCTGCGGGCCGAGCAGCCGCACGCCACCAGCGTGCCGACGCCGCTGGAGGCCGACCCGGTGCGTGCGCTCCTCGACGATGCGCGGCGGCTGCCGCCGGCCGAGGCACCGTTCGCGGCGCTCCTCCGCCTGCGCGGAATCCGCCGTTGGCGTCGTTCCGATGGCGACGACGCCCTCGGCGACGACGATCACGCTGCGATCGACGCGCTCCTCGGCTGGGCCGCCGCCTTCGCGCGTCTTGACCGCTTCCTCGCCGCCGGCAGCGAGGTCACGTCGCGCCTCGCCCGGCTGCGCGACCCGAGCGCCCCAATCGAGCTGGTCACGGTCCATGGAGCCAAGGGCCGGGAGTGGCCGACGGTGGTGGTGGTCGGCTTCGAGGAGGACCGCTTCCCGAACCGCCGCGCACTGATCGGCGCTGTCGACCCGGTGCGCGCCGTCGAGGAGGAGCGACGGCTCGCGTACGTCGCGCTCACCCGGGCGACGCGCCGCCTGATCCTTGCCTTCGACCCAACCCGCCCGTCGCGATTCCTCGAGGAGATGGGCTACAGCCCCACGTCCGGCGCCACCGCCGAGAGGTAGCGGACCATGCGGGACACATGCTCGTCGAAGTCCAGGCCGAGCTCCTCGGCGCCGGCGAGCAGCATCTCGCGCGGCACGGCACGGGCGAACGCCTTGTCCTTCATCCGTTTCCGGACGTTCTCCGGCTCCACGTCCTCCAGCTTGCGCGATGGGCGCATGAGCGCGACAGCCACGAGGAAACCGGCGAGCTCGTCGCAGGCGTAGACGAGGTGATCGAGGCGCGTCGTGCGCGGGACGCCCAGGGCGTCGTTGTGGGAGCGCACGGCGTGGACCACCTCGTCGGGGTACCCGAGCCGGACTAGCTCATCGGCCCCGATCGCGCCGTGCGTCGCCGGATCGGGGAACCGCTCGTAGTCAAGGTCGTGGAGCAGGCCGGCGATCCCCCACTCCTCGACCTTCGCGTTATCGAGCCCCTCGTCGACCGCGTACCCGACCACGCCTGCCTCGACCAGCAGCCCATGCTTGCGGAGCGACGGGTTCTCGTTCCATTCGTTCAGGAGCGCGAGCGCCTCGGCACGGGTCGGCATGACGAGCACCTAGCCGGCCACGGCCGCGGGCTCGCGGCGTCTCGGGCGGCGGGCGGGGACCTCCCGGCCCATCCCCAGCGCGTGGCGCAGGTAGCGCCCGGTGTGCGACGCAGGCGTCCGGGCGATCTCCTCGGGCGTGCCGGCCGCGACCAGGTCGCCGCCCGCGGCGCCGCCCTCCGGCCCGAGATCGATCACCCAGTCGGCGCTCTTGATCACGTCGAGGTTGTGCTCGATCACCACCACCGTGTTGCCCGCCTCCACCAGCCGGCCGAGCACCTGCAGCAACCGGGCCACGTCATCGAAGTGCAGCCCCGTCGTCGGCTCATCCAGGATGTAGAGAGTCTGACCGGTGGCCCGCTTCGAGAGCTCGGTCGCCAGCTTCACGCGCTGCGCCTCCCCGCCAGAGAGGGTCGTCGCCGGCTGGCCGAGGTGGATATAGCCCATCCCGACGTCGTGCAGCGTCTGCAACTTGTTGCGGATCGACGGGACGGCGCTGAAGAAGGCGAGCGCCTCGTCGACGGTCATCTCCAGAATCTCGGCGACGTTGTGCCCCTTATAGTGGATCTCGAGCGTCTCGCGGTTGTAGCGCTTCCCCTTGCACACCTCGCACTGGACGTAGACGTCAGGCAGGAAGTGCATCTCGATCTGGACGATCCCCGCCCCCTCGCACGCCTCGCAGCGCCCGCCCTTGACGTTGAAGCTGAACCTCCCCGGCCGGTACCCCCGCAGCCGCGCCTCCGGGACGGCGGCAAGGAGCTCGCGGAGCGGCGCCCACAGGCCGGTGTAGGTGGCCGGGTTCGAGCGCGGCGTGCGCCCGATCGGGCTCTGGTCGATCTCGATCACCTTGTCGATCTGGTCGATCCCGTCGATCCGGTCGTGTGCGCCGGGGCGATCGCGCGCGCCCCAGATCCGGGCCGCGAGCGCGGGATACAGGATCTGGGTCACGAGGCTCGACTTGCCCGAGCCGCTGACGCCCGTGATGGCCACGAAGCGGCCGAGCGGGAAGGCGATATCCACGTTACGGAGATTGTTCTCGCGGGCGCCGCGCACGGTGAGCCACTCCCCGCTCCCACGCCGGCGGCGGCTCGGCACCGGGACCGCCTTGTCGCCGCGCAGGTAGGCGGCGGTGATCGAGCGCGGGCTGTGCAGCAGCTCCGGCAGCGATCCAGAGTGGATCAGCTCCCCACCGTGCTCGCCCGCGCCCGGGCCGATGTCGATCACCCAGTCCGCGGCGCGGATCGTCTCCTCGTCATGCTCCACCACGATCAGGGTGTTGCCCAGGTCCCGGAGTCGCATGAGGGTCGCGATCAGTCGATCGTTGTCTCGCTGATGGAGGCCGATCGACGGCTCGTCGAGGATGTACAGGACGCCCATCAGGCTCGAGCCGCTCTGGGTCGCCAGCCGGATCCGCTGCGCCTCCCCGCCCGACAGCGATCCGCTGGCGCGGTCGAGGGTCAAGTAGTCGAGACCGACATCGACCAGGAAGCCGAGGCGGGCGCGGATCTCCTTCAGCACCTGGCGCGCGATCTGGTTCTCGCGATCGGTGAGCAGGTCGGCCAGGCCCGCGTACCAGGCCAGGGCATCGGTCACCGCCAGCCGGGTCGTCTCGATGATGTTCCGATCCCCGACCGTCACCGACAGCGACTCGGGCTTGAGCCGCATGCCGCCGCAGGTCGGACAGGGCCGGGTCGTCATGTAGCGCTCGATCTCGGTCTTGGTGGCCTCCGAGCTCGTCTCACGGTAGCGGCGCTCGAGGTTCGGCAGGATCCCCTCGAAGGTCGTCGAGTAGGTGTGCTCCTGCCCCTGCCGCGACCGATAGCGGACGGTCACCCGCTCGCCGCCGTTGCCACGCAGCAGGATCTCGCGGGCGCGCTCCGAGAGCTCGCCGACGGGGGTATCGGTGCTGAAGCCGTAGCGCTCGGCGACGGCCTCCAGGATCGTGTTGAACCACGACGCCGTCGCGACCATGCGCCGCCAGGGCAGGACCGCTCCCTCGGCCAGGGAGAGCGACGCGTTGGGCAGGACCAGGTCCGGGTCGATCTCGAGGCGGCTGCCGAGCCCGGTGCACGCCGGGCAGGCGCCATGCGGCGAGTTGAAGCTGAAGTTGCGTGGCGCCGGCTCCTCGAAGCTGCCGCCGTGCTCCGGGCAGGCGTAGCGCTCGCTGTAGAGGCGATCGGCGCCCTTCGGCCCCTCGTCCGGGAGGTGGACCAGCAGCGTCCCGTCCGAGAGTCGCAGGGCGGTCTCGATCGAGTCGGCCATCCGGCTGGCATCGGGTCGGGGGTTGCCGTCGTCATCGGTTCGGCGCACGACCAGGCGGTCGACCACGACCTCGATCGAGTGCTTGAACTTCTTGTCGAGTTCGATCTTCTCGTCGAGGTCGCGCAGCTCGCCGTCGACCCGCACCCGAACGAAGCCGCCCTGCTTCGCGCCGGCGAGGAGCTTCTCGTGCTCGCCCTTCCGGTCGCGCACGAGCGGCGCGAGCAGCATCAGCCGGGTCCCGTCCGGCAGCTCGTACAGCTGGTCGATGATCTGCTCGACCGTCTGGCGCGCGATCTCGCGACTGCAGATCGGACAGTGCATCCGGCCGATCCGGGCGAAGAGGAGGCGGAGGTAGTCGTAGACCTCGGTCACCGTCCCGACCGTCGAGCGCGGGTTCTTGCTCGAGCCCTTCTGGTCGATGCTGATCGCCGGGCTCAGCCCGTCGATCTGGTCGACGTCGGGCTTCTCCATCTGGCCCAGGAACTGCCGGGCGTAGGCGCTGAGCGACTCGACATAGCGGCGCTGTCCCTCGGCATAGATGGTGTCGAAGGCGAGGCTGCTCTTGCCGCTCCCGGACAGCCCGGTGATCACGATCAGGCGGTCGCGCGGCATCTCCACGTCGAGGTTCTTGAGGTTGTGCTCGCGCGCGCCGCGCACGACGATCCGGTCCGAGGGCATCGGGTTGATGATATCAGACCGATACGAACGCCTGTTCGGTTCTCCCTAATGCAGCTGCCCGTCGTAGGTGCTCACGACGAACGTCTCACGGCAGCGCTCGAGCCGATCCGGCACGCACCGGTCGGCCGCAGGGTCGGTGAAGTGGCCAGTGAAGATCAGCTGCTGGCCCTGGAGGTTCGCGCCGCCGGGGATGGCACGCGGGGGGAACGGCTGCCCGTTCGGAGCAGCCAGGCGCAGCCCGTCGCGCTCCAGCTCGGCCTGGGTGACGTCCTCGCCCGGCTGCTCCGGCAGCAGCACACGCAGCGGACAGTCCCGCTGCAGCCAGGCGACGCTGGCGTCCACCCCACCGTCATCGCCGACGCAGTCCCCCTTGAGCTCGGCGTACCAGCCGACGATCCGCAGCTCGGCCTCGCCGTGCCGCGCGGCCGGATCGGCCAGCGCAAGGATCTCGCCGACCGGGTACTCGGTCAGGTCCGGTCGAACGCCACCGAGCGAGCCCACGACGAGCATGAAGAAGACGAAGGCCCCCAGTGCGGCCACGAGCGCGACGCCGATCCTCGTCTCGCGGTTCACGAAACGGCCTCCAGGCTCCGCCATCGGTCCGCCAGCAGCGTGATCGCTCGCTGCCAGAGCTCGACCCGGGCGGGGTCGTTCAGCCAGGTCGAGGCACCTGACGGATGCGGCAGGGCAATGACCGATGCGCCCGGTGCGCCGTCCCAGGACAGGTCCCGTCCGACCAGGTCGTCGAGTCGGGCATCGGCGCCGAATGCGTGGCGGTGGGCCAGGCCGCCGACCAGGACGATGAGGCGCGGAGCCAGCAGCTCCACCTCTCGCTCCAGGTAGGGCGACCAGCGCAGGACCTCGGCGCGCGACGGCGGAGAGTCGACCGAGGCTCCCGGACGGCGTCCGGGGTAGCACTTGCCGACCGAGGTCACGTACCAGCGCGACCGGAAGTCATCGACGCTGATCCCGGCGAGGGCCAGCCAGCCGGCCAGGCGGCGTCCCGCGTCGTGGGCGAACGGGAGGCCGGTCTCGATCTCGCGCCAGCCTGGGGCCTGCCCGATCAGCATCGCCGACTCGCTCCCGTCGCCGGAGAGGACCGGCGCCGACCCGGCCTCGCAGCGCGGCATCGAATCCTGGAGCGCACGCAGCGGGGTTCCCGCCGGGGCCCGGCGGGGCTCGGGGATCGGCCATGCGCCGGCGTGCCGGAGACGCTTCGGCGTGGCGGTCGGGATCAGCCCGCCGCTCCCTGCAGCTGGTCGGCGAGGTGCAGGTCGTCCGCGATCGCGATGCGAAGGGCCCGCCGCACGCCGCCGCCCATCGCGCCGGCCGCCTCGAGCGCCGTGGTCAACTGGTCGCGCGCGTGGTACAGGCGGTCAATCGGTTCGCCGCTCAGCTCGTCCGGGGCACCACCCAGCTGCGCGGCAAGGGAGACGTCCTGCCGCGCGATCCGTTCCAGCGCCTCGGCCGGCACCGCCTCGTGCGCCGCGTCAAGGCGGTCGGCCAGCACTTCGCGGGCCAACTCCAGCCAGTGCAGATACCGACGGAACTCGTCATCGCCCGGCGGCAGGTCGTCGAGGCTGAATGCCGCACGCCCCCCATCCGCAGACGCGGCCCGCTCGACCTCGTACCAGTTGTCGCCGACGAAGGTGGGGGCCTCCTCGCCGCCGGCCCGCAGCCAATCGACGAAACGCGCCACGCGGCGCGGCATCTCGTTCGTGGCCTCGGTATCGGACGCGGCGAAGACGGCGCAGCCGGGAAGCTCCGCGGCATAGGCAGCCACCGTGGCGCCGTCGTCGATCCCGGTCTCGACGAAGATGGCGTGCGGCATCGTGCCGGCCACAGCTCGCTCCCTACGGCCGGCGGCGGCGGGGCGGCCGTCGGCGTGATCCGGCGGCGATGATGTTCGGCCGCGCCGCCGTGCTGAAGACCTCGCGCGGCGCCCGCCGCGTGGGATCGTTGCCGAACTCCCCCGCCTCCGCGGCTGCGGCGTACACGTCGGCGGGGATGCTCCCCGGCGCGGCGGCCAGCTCCTCGCGGAGCCGGCGCAGCTGGAGGATCTCATCGCGCAGAGCGGCGGCACGCTCGAACTCCAGGTTTCGGGCGGCCTCCTTCATCTGCGCCTCGAGGCGGGTCATCATCGACGCCAGCTCCTCCGGCTCCTTGCCGGCCACGTCGAGCTCGGCGCGCTCCTCCGCCACCCGCCGCAGCCCCGAGTTGATATCGCGGATCTCCTTGATGATCGTCTCGGGGGTGATCCCGTGCTCCTGGTTGTAGGCGACCTGCTTCTCCCGTCGGCGGCTCGTCTCCTCGATCGCCGCGCGCATCGAGTCGGTCTCGCGATCGGCGTACATGATCACGTGGCCTCCGATGTTGCGGGCAGCGCGGCCGATCACCTGGATCAGCGAGCCGCCGGACCGCAGGAAGCCCTCCTTGTCGGCGTCGAGGATCGCGACCATGGTCACCTCCGGCAGGTCGAGCCCCTCGCGGAGCAGGTTGATGCCGACCAGCACGTCATAGACCCCGAGCCGCAGGTCGCGCAGGATCTCGACCCGCTCGAGGGTGTCGACCTCGCTGTGCAGCCACTGGACCTTGATCCCCAGCTCGGCGAGGTAGTCGGCCAGGTCCTCGGCCATCTTCTTGGTGAGGGTGGTGACGAGCGCCCGCTCGCCGCGCGCGACCGTGTCGCGGATCTCGGCCAGCAGGTCGTCGATCTGGCCGGCGGTCGGCCGCACGGTGATCTGGGGATCGATCACGCCGGTGGGCCGGATGAACTGCTCCGCGACCCGCTGGGCGCGCTCGGTCTCGTACGGGCCGGGCGTGGCGCTCATATAGATCACCTGGTTGACGTGGTCCTCCCACTCCTCGAAGGTGAGCGGCCGGTTGTCGAGCGCGGAAGGCAGGCGGAAGCCGAAGTCGACCAGGATCTCCTTGCGAGTCCGATCGTTCTTGTACATGCCGTGCACCTGCGGCACCGAGATGTGGCTCTCGTCCACGATGAGCAGGAAGTCGGTCGGGAAGTAGTCGATCAGGGTCCAGGGGCGGCTCCCCTCTTCCCGGCCGGCGAGGTGGCGGCTGTAGTTCTCGATCCCCGAGCAGTAGCCGACCTCGCGCATCATCTCGAGGTCGAAGTCGGTCCGCTGCTTGAGGCGCGCGGCCTCCAGGTCGCGACCCTGGCTCGCCAGCCAGGCGACGCGCTCCTCCATCTCGGCCTCGATCTTGGTGATCGCCAGGAGCAGCTTGTCGCGCGGCGTGACGTAGTGGGTGGCGGGGTAGAAGTTGACCTCGTTGCGCTCGGCCAGGACCTCGCCGGTGAGCGAATCGACCTCCACGATCTTCTCCACCTCATCGCCGAAGAAGTCGATTCGGACGAGGTACTCGCCGTGCGGCGGCTGGACCTCGAGCACGTCCCCGCGCACCCGGAATCGCGAGCGGGCCATCGCCGCGTCGTTGCGCTGGTACTGGAGGTCGACTAGGTGGCGCAGGATCCCGTCGCGGCGGTAGTGGCCTCCCACCTTCAGGTTGATCACCGTCGCGCCGTAGTCGACCGGCGCGCCGAGGCCGTAGATGCACGAAACCGACGCGACGATGATCACGTCCCGCCGCTCGAAGAGGGCGCGCGTGGCGTTGTGCCGCAGCCGATCGATCTCGTCGTTGCGCGACGAGTCCTTCTCGATATAGGTGTCGGAGCGCGGCAGGTACGCCTCGGGCTGGAAGTAGTCGTAGTAGCTGACGAAGTACTCGACCGCGTTGTCCGGGAAGAACTCGCGGAACTCCTGGTAGAGCTGCGCCGCCAGCGTCTTGTTGTGCGCCATCACCAGCGTCGGCTTGCCGACCGCCTCGATCACCTTGGCCGCCGTGAAGGTCTTGCCGGTCCCGGTCGCGCCCAGCAGGACCTGGTGCTTCAGCCCTGACCCCACGCCATCGACCAGCGCGGCGATGGCGGCCGGCTGGTCGCCGGTCGCCTCGAACGGCGCGCTGACCTTGAGATCGGGCATGAAGGAGGGGCCTCGTGGCAGGAGACGGAGGGGCGGGAGTGAATTCTAGCGAACCGCCATGAGGGCCCGATAGGCCGCCTCCACCTGGCGCCGTGTCTCGGGCAGGGACGCCGAGCCATCGATCACCCGATCGGCCGCGGCGACCTTCTCCTCCTGCGCCGTCTGGTTGGCGAGCCGGGCGCGGGCAGCCGCCTCGTCGAGCCCCCGCTCCGCCATCCGCGCCAGCGCGTCCGCCTCGTCGCAGCGCACGACCCACGTCTCGTCGCAGCGATCGAGGAGCGGCGACTCGAGCAGCTTGATCGCCTCGACGCAGGCCGCCTGCGCCCCTGCGTCCATCAGCTCGGCCAGCCGCGCGCGCACCGCGTCGCGCACCGGTGGATGCACGATCGCCTCGAGATCCGCCAGCGCGGCCGGGTCGCTGAAGACGACATCGGCCAGGTCGGCGGCATCCGACGTCCCGAACCGCTCCTCGATCCGGCGCCGCGCGACGCCGTCGTTGGTGCGCACCTGGCGGGCGAGGGCATCGGCGTCGATCGTCGCCACACCCAGGTCGCGCAGCATCCCGGCCACCGTGCTCTTGCCGCAGCCGATGTTGCCGGTCAGGCCGATCACCTTCATCCCCGCTCTCCCCCGACGGGCAGCACCTGGCAGTGCGGGCAGAAGTGCGTGCTGCGCTGGCCCACCACGATGCGTGAGATCGGCCGGCCGCAGCGCAGGCAGGGCTCGCCGGTGCGCCGATAGACGGCCAGGCGCTCCGCGTTCTCGCCCGGCTCGCCGTCCGCCCCCACGTAATCGGCGAAGCTTGCGCCGCGGTTCGCGATCCCCTGTCGCAGGACCGATCGGATCGCGCGGTGGAGACGCCGCACCTCCTCGGGGGTGAGCGTGTCGGCAGCCCGCAGGGGGTGGAGTCGCGCCCGCCACAGCGCCTCATCGGCGTAGATGTTGCCAACCCCGGCGATGAAGGTCTGGTCGAGAAGCAGCGTCTTCAGGCGGGCGGAGCGACCCTTGAGCCGCGCCGCCAGGCGAGCGGCGCTGAAGGATGCGGCGAGCGGCTCGGGCCCATGCCGGGCGAAGACGTCGCCGACGCGGTAGGGTGCCGCGGCCTCCGCGACGCGCTTGCCGCGGCCGGTGCGCGGGCCGCGCGGAATGCCGCCACGCTCCCAGAGCCCGATCCGCCCGAACTTGCGCACGTCCCGGTAGCGGAGCTCGCGGCCGTCGGCGAGTCGAAAGACGACCCGTGCGTATCGGTCGTCGGGAGACCCGGGCGGGGCCACGATGAGCGCGCCGGTCATGCGCAGCGCGACGGTCATCACCCGCCCGTCGGCGAGGTGCAGCAGGACGCTCTTGGCACGCCGCCCGACGCGCTGGATCGTGGCTCCGCGCAGCTCGGCCACGAAGCGGTCACCCGGCAACGGGTGGCGGATCGTCCGTTCCCAGCGCACCTCGGCGTCGGCGATCGTGGCGCCGGCGACCCAGCGCTGGAGGTCGCGGGCCACCGTCTCGACCTCGGGCAGCTCCGGCATCAGACGTCACGCACCGATCGGCTCGGCGATCGCCTCTTCGGCCTCCTCGCGCGCCACCTCGGTCGACGTCTTGGGGACTCGCCGCCAGGCCCCGTCCTCACGGAGGTATCGGTCCATCTCGCCCCAGCTCGTTCCGACCTTGAAGTCGACCTCGAGCGGCGGATCGATGGGAAGGGCCCCCTCCATCACCTCGCGCGCCAATTCGGCCAGGACCGGCAGCTCCTCCGCATCGGTCTCGAAGACGAGCTCGTCGTGGACCTGCAGCAGCATCCGCGAGCGCAGGCCGCGCTCTCGCATGGCGGCGTGCAGGCGGACCATCGCGATCTTGATCCCGTCTGCGGCCGTTCCCTGGATCGGCATGTTGATCGCCATGCGCTCACCCGCCGAGCGCAGTGCACTGTTGCGGGCGGTGAGCTCCGGCAGGTAACGACGACGTCCCAGCAGCGTGCTGACGAAGCCCTGGTCGCGGGCCAGGATCCGCATCTCGACCGTGTAGCGGCGGATCCCCGGGTAGGCGGCGTAATAGTCGGCGATGTAGCGGTCCGCCTCCTCGATCGGGATCCGGAGGCGCTGCGACAGACCAAAGCCGGACAGCCCGTAGGCGATTCCGTAGTTGATCATCTTGGCCACGCTGCGCTCCCGCGGCCCGACCTGCTCCGGCGTCAGCCCCAGCACCCGTGCGGCGGCGGCCAGGTGGACGTCGTTGTGCGCTGCGAAGTCCGCCTTCAGGCCGGGGTCGCCCGAGACGTGGGCCAGGATGCGCAGCTCCTGCTGCGAGTAGTCCGCTCCGAGCAGCAGCTTTCCCGAGGGCGCCACGAAGGCGCCGCGGATGCGGCGGCCGAGCGCGGTCCGGATCGGGATGTTCTGGAGGTTCGGGTCGGTGCTCGACAGGCGGCCGGTGGCCGCCACGGCCTGCGAGTAGGTGGTGTGCACCCGCCCCTCGGCGTCGGCCAGCAGCGGCAGCGAGTCGACGTACGTTGACTTGAGCTTCGAGACCTGCCGGTGCTCCAGGATGAGGTCGATCACCTCGTGCTTGTCGCGCAGCTCCTCCAGGACCGATGCGTCCGTCGAGTAACCCGTCTTGGTCCGCTTCGTGGACGTCAGCTCGAGCTCGTGGAACAGGATCTGCTCGAGCTGCTTGGGTGAGCCGATGTTGAACGGGTGGCCGACGAGCTCGTAGATCCGCGCTTCGAGCGAGGCGAGCTGCGCCCCGAACTCCGTCGCCATCGCCGCCAGCGTCTCGCGGTCGATCGCGACACCGGCAAGCTCCATGTCGGCGAGCACCGGCATGAGCGGCATCTCGACCTCGGTGAAGAGGGCCGCCAGACCGGTCTCCACCAGCTCGGCCTCGAGCGCCGGCTTGACGAGCAGCGAGGTCAGCGCCTCCGCGGCTGCGCGCTTGGCCAGCACCGCCTCGACCCCCGCTTCCGCTCCCTTCGCCCGCGGAGGCAGCTCCCCTGCGTACCGATTTGCCGCCAGGTCATCGAGGGTCTGGGCGCGGAGCGCCGGATTGAGCATGTACGACGCGATCAGCGTGTCGAAAGCCGGGCCTCCCAACGTGACGCTGGACTTCGCCAGCAGCACGGAGAGCTGCTTCAGGTCGTGCCCGATGAGCGGCCGGTTGTCGCGGGCGAACCATCGCGGCATCCAGGGCGACCCATCCGCGTCCGGCTCCCACGGCAGGTACCAGGCCGATCCATCGGCTCCGGCCATGGCGACGCCGAGCAGCGGCCGCTCGTGAATCCGCCCCGGAGCGGCCGCCCAGCCCAGGCCGATCGCCTCGCCATGCGCCGCCAGCCAGGCCTCGAGCTCGATCCGATCCGCCTCGCTACGCGGAATCCTCGGGGCGACATGCTCGATGGCACCGCCCGGATTCGTGAGCGGATCGGGCGCCGGTTGCGCGGGTGCCGCTCCCGGCTCTCCGCCGTCGGCCGACGGCGCGGCCGCCCCTCCTCCGAGCAGGTCGAGCGAGAGCTGGAGGCCGCCCTTCGTGTCGCGCTCCGGGGCGTCGTGCCCGGTCGGCGCGATGCTCGAGGACGGCAGCCGGTCGATCAGTGAGCGGAACTCGAGCTCCCGCAGCCGCTGCGCGACCGCTCGACGGTCGTAGCGACCGGTGCGAGCCGACTCGAGGTCGAGCTCGACCGGCAGGTCGGTCACGATGCGGCCGACCCGGCGCGACAGGAAGGCCGACTCGCGGTGCTCCGCCAGGCGCTCGCTGAGCTTGCCCTTGACCTCGTCGAGGTGCTCGTACAGGGCGTCGAGCGAGCCGAACTGCTGGAGCAGGCTGACGGCGGTCTTCTCCCCCACCCCTGGCACGCCGGGGATGTTGTCCGAGGTGTCGCCCTTGAGCGCCTTGTAGTCGAGCATCTGGTCGGGCCGCAGCCCGTAGCGCTCGGCGACCCTGGCCTCGTCGTACACCACCGTGTTGGCGACCCCCATCCGCGTCGTGAAGAGCCGGATGCGGTCGTTGACCAGCTGCAGCCCGTCCAGGTCACCGGACACGATGTAGGTGTCCACCCCCTCGGCCGCGGCCTGCAACGCCAGGGTGCCGATCACGTCATCGGCCTCGTAGCCCTCCAGCTCGCGGATCGGCATCCCCATCATGGTCACGATCTCGCGGACGATCGGGAACTGGGCGCGGAGGTCATCGGGCATCGAGGGCCGGCCGGCCTTGTACTCGGGATAGGCGTCGAAGCGGAACTGCGGCTTGCCCAGGTCGAAGCTCACGATCGCGTAGTCCGGCTTCAGGTCCTGCATGCCGCGCAGGACGATGTTGAGGAAGCCGAAGATGCCGGTCACGAGCATGCCGTCGGAGGTGGTGAGCGGCGTCTGCATCATCGCGAAATAGGCCCGATACACGATGCTCGGGCCATCGATGAGCATGAGGATCGGACGCTGCTCGGCCATCATCGGAGTCTAGACCGGGTCGCCGAGCCTAGAATCCGCGGCAGTGCCAAACGACGCTCTACACGATCCCTACGCGGTGCTGGGGATTGGTCGCGATGCCACGCAGCAGCAGGTTGCCGGTGCGCACCGGCGCCTTGCCAAGCGCTTCCACCCCGACCTCCATCCGGATGAGGAGACCGCGGCGCACATGCGCCAGGTCAACGAGGCGTGGCGCATCCTCTCCTCGACCGCTCGCCGGGCGGAGTACGACTCCGGACACCCTACCGCGGGGACACCGAGCAGCGGCCACTGGGCGGCCTCAAGACGTCCGATCCGTCCCTCACCGCCGACGACCACGCGGACCTGGGCGACCTGGCGGGCGACCGATGCCGAGACCCGGGCCGCACCGAGGACGGTGCGTCAGCCCGGCGAGGTCCAGCTTCCCCCCACCCGGCGGCCGCCACCACTGGAGAGCGGGCCGCGCACGTTCCGCGACTCAGGCTGGGCGGCGTTGATCGTGGCGGCGGTCTTCCTGGCTCTGCTGGCCATCGCGGTCGTGGCGGGAAAGCTCGCCTAGCCGGCCCGGGGGGAGAGCGAGAAGCGCAGCGCCGTGGAGATCACGAAGAGGGCTGCGCCGGCGATCAGCAGTGTGAGCCAGGGCTGCTCCGGTCCGCCCGGAGAGCCGGACCCCTCATATGCGTTGCGGCCGGTGGAGTCGGTTGCGCTCGGCCGCGGCGTGGTGGGCTGAGGCGCAGCCGATAAGGGGCTCTGCGGCACGTTGGAACCGAATGCTGCGGGGCTGCCGCCCGCGTTATCCCTCGGCGTGAGCGATGGTGACCCCGCGCCGGCGACGGGGAATGTCCCCTCCTCGGATGCGCTCGCCGCGTGGGCGGAATCGAGGCTGGCGGCCTTGCCGAAGAGGCCAATAGCCCCCCCCGACGCGCCGATGCCGACCGCCCCGACCACGATGAGCGCCGTGCCGGCGGCCATAGCGGGCGCTGTCAGGCGGCGCAGCCACGAGCCTCGTGCGGCCGGCATGGCAGGCTTCGCAATGGGCGGGATGAGGCGCAACGGACGCGATGGGGCGAGATCCGGAAGCTCGGCGAGCGCGCCGCGAAGGATGGAGAGCTCGTCAACAACGGGCCCGCAGCGATCGCACGAGGCTAGATGGGCTATCAGCGAGGCATCCGCGAGCGCGTCACGATCGCCGCCGGCGTAGGCCGCGAGCAGCTCGTCGTCGGGATGCGGGGTGCTCTGCATGGTCATCGGTCCAGACGCGCCTCATTCAGGAACAGTTCCCGGTGCTCGGCCATCAGCTCCCGCAGGCGCAGACGGCCCCGATGGATCCGGGACTTGACCGTGCCGAGCGCGGATTCGGTTGCGTCGGCCACCTCGCCGTAGTCCATCCCGTACACGTCGCACAGC
>DATCOX010000029.1:0-5051 GCA_036564495.1 Candidatus Limnocylindria bacterium | reverse complement strand
GGGCGGGCCCGCCATGAGGATCGATGGTGAGTCGAGGACCTCGGGGTCGTCCCCTTCCCGACGCCAGGCGAAGAACGCGATCCCCACGATCAGCAGGAAGCTGACCGGCGCGCCGACGATGCCGACGACCCCGTTGACCTGCCGCAGGAAGTTCAGCCGGGCGGTTGCCTCCGGCGTGACGGCGGTGTCGATCAGGTTCACCGCCTCGATCAGCCCGCCGCCGATCTGCCCTTGCCCTGCCGAGGGCAGGATCACCTCGTCGAAGATCGACTGCAGGTCGCTCTGCGACAGGTAGCCGCGCAGGAACCCGGCTCCGGCGTAATAGTGGGCCTGACCGTGCCGCAGGTTCGATTCGAAGCTGATGAGGATGACCAGCCCATCGTCGTAGCCGGCGCGCCCGACCCCCCACTGGTCGAGCAGCGCACGGGCCGCGGCCAGGTTCGAGTCGGCGGTGGCCGCGTCGTCGACCTGCACGTAGATCGCAAGCTCGGCCCCGCTGCGCGCCTCGATGGCGTCGACCTGCGCCTCCAGCGCCCGCTCCACGTCCGGGTCGATCGCGCCCGCCGGGTCGTAGACGGCCTTGCCGGGGACCGGTTCCGGGAAGTGCTGCGCGTTGGACGGCACCCCGGGGAAGCCGAGGACGGCGAAGGCGATGATCAGCACCCAGAAGAGGCCGAAGGCCGTGCTGACTACCGCGCGAATGACGCGGAGAGCTCCCACGAGCGCAGGATAGGCTAGGTGCAGCTCACGGTGACGCTGGCGGGCTCTCCCCCCAGGCCGGCGATGCGCTCGCTGAAGCGGATCGTCGCGCCGCCCTGCACGAGAGGCGAGACGGTGGATCGGATCCGCAGCACCAGGCCGCTGGCGTCGATCGCGGTGAGCTCGCATTTGGCACGGCCCTGCCGCGTTCCCTGGTTGGTAACCTCCAGCTGCACGACCACCGCGTCGGGCGGGTCGGCGCTCCAGCCCAGTGCAGTGCCGTGGAACGGGCCGATCCCGCGCAGGGACCAGCTCGCGGCCAGGGCCATCAGGATGACCCCGGCCACGATGGCGACCACGATCGTGCCGTGATACTGGGTCGCCGACGGGGTCGCCATGCCGGCCCGGTTGCAGACCTCGCAGATCGTCTCGTCGGGACCGATCTGGCGACCGCATTTGTAGCAGTTGCGCAGCGGGCGGGGATCGGCCTGGGTCATGGCGCCGGCACCAACCGCTCGCCGGCGCGGATCGGGACCGTCAGCCAGTTCTCCGGCGGCGCCAGGGGACAGCTCCAGATCGCGTCATACACGCATGACGGGTGATAGGCGTAGTTGAAGTCGACCGCCAGCTCGTCGCCATCGGACCCGAGGTCGGCCCCTTTGCCGGAGTCCCACAGGTAACGCCCGCCGCCGTACGTCTCGGTGCCGCTCGTGCCGTCGCGGAACGGGATGAAGATCCCACCGGCGTACTCGTTCAGCCAGTAGACGGCCAGCCGCACCTCTTCGCCACCGACCGCGAAGCTGACCCAGCCAATGCGGGCGTAGGGCATCGACGGGCCGGCGCTCGAGCGTGGGAGGTCGAGCGGCCGCGCATCGGGATCGGGCTCGAGGCGCAGGCGGAACGCGAGCGCGGGGTCGTGCCGCCAGTAGGCCAGGCCGCGGAAGTCATGCCGCTCGGCCTCTGGAACGGGCGATGAGGGGTGTGCCGCGAAGAGCCGATCCTTCGCCGCGCGGAAGCCGAGGAGGCGCGCCGGCTCCGCGCGCGGGTCGTTGCGCAGGGTTTCGTAGGCCGCGGCCACGCGCCGGCGCCAGTCGGCCAGGTCGAGGTGCTCGGACATCGGTCCGGGAAGTGTACGGGCGGCGCCGCCCGGAGGCTGCGCCGCCCGCATCGGTCTACACGGGAGAGTCCTAGATCAGGCCGTTGTCCTTCAGGAATTTCTTGGCCACGTCGGGGATCTCGTTGTGGTCGATGTTGATCGACGCACCCAGCTGGGTGAGCGCCTCGGTGGTGAGCTTTGCCGTGATCGCGTTCAGCGTGTCGGCCAGCGCCGAGCCGCCCGCGTCGGCCAGCTCCTTGCTCGCGATCGGCACGAGGTTCTGGGCCGGCTGCAGATGCTTGTCGTCCTCGAGCAGGACGAGGTTCATCGACGAGATCTCGGGCTGCGTGGTGCAGACCTGGGCGACGTCGATGGCGCTGTCGTTGAGCGAGGTGGCGATGTCGGCGCTGCACGCCGGCAGGGTCTCCACCTGCAGCTTGGTCAGGTCGATCCCGTAGGTCGTCTTCAAGCCAGGGCCGCAGACCGGGTTGTCCGGGCAGCCCTCGGCCACGCCCCAGACCAGCTTGTCGGCGACCGCCGCGAGGTCGGTCATGGTCTTCAGGCTGTACTGGTCGGCCGTCTCCTTTCGGACCGCGAAGCCGTCGGCATCGGTGCCGGGCGAGAAGTCGAACGAGACCCAGCCCTTGGCGGCCAGTGCCGACTGCATGTTCGCCAGCGCCTTGGTCGGGTCGGATGAGAGGTCCTTGATGCCGAGCCCTTGGCCGGCCAGCCCGCCGAGGTACTCCGGGATCAGGTTCACGTCGCCCGCGGCCAGTGCGGCGTCGACGGCCGGTCGCTCGCCGATCTCAAGGTGGCGCTCGACGGTGTAGCCCTTGGCCTCGAGGGCCTGTGCATACATCTCCGCGACGACGGCCGCCTCCCAGAAGCCGGCGGATCCCACCTTGACGGTGGGCTTGTTGGCAGCCGCGCTTGCGCTCGGCGATGTCCCGCTCCCACCCGGCGCGCAGGCGCTCAGAACGAGCACAAGCGCCGCCGCCCCGAGAGCGAGCGTGCGGTATCTCCGCATTGGGTCCTCCTTGTTGAATGGGACTCCCGCCGCGCTCCCTGCGCGGCCGTTTCGGAGTCTAGCAGCGAACCCGGAACACCACCAATACGCTGTTGGTGGTGTTGCGCATCAGCTCACGAGACGGCGACGGGGCGGAGCTGCGACGGTTCGGCGCCGCCGTCCGGCACGATCAGGCCGGGTGAGACGACGCGCCGCTGGAGCCAGGCGAAGGCGAGCTCGGTGAGGAGCGCCAGTAGGGCGACGAGCACGGCCGCGGCGAAGACGCGGACCTCGTCACTGAGCGCCAGGCCCTGGAGGATGTACGCACCCAGCGTTCCGCCACCGACAAGGGCGGCAAGCGGGGTGGTCGCCACGACCGCCACGGCCGACACGCGAATCCCGGCCAGGATGACGGTCAGCGCAACCGGCACCTCGACCCGCGCCAGGAGCTGGAGCTCCCGCATCCCCATCCCGCGCGCCGCCTCGCGGAGCTCCGGGTCGACGCCGCTCAGCCCGACGTACGTGTTCGTGACGATCGGCGGGATGGCCAGCGCCACGAGGCCGATGAAGGCCGGCAGGAAGCCGATCCCGGCGCGGTGGAAGAGCCCGGTGCTGATCGGATAGGCAATCCCGAGCCAGCCGAGCGAGGGAACGGCGCGCCCGATGTTGCTGACGGCCACCGCAAATCGGGCGCCCCGCCCGGTGTGGCCGATGTACAGGCCGATCGGGAGCGCGATCGCCAGCCCCACGGCCAGCGACACGACCGACAGCGAGAGGTGCTGCCAGAGGCGCAGCGGGATCCCGTTGTTGCCGGTCCAGTTGGCCGGATCGGTGTACCAGCCCAGGACCTGGGCCAGGAAGTCCATCGGCTCAGCCTGCCCGCGCCCTGGCCCACGGCGTCAGCCGGCGCTGGACGAGCTGCAGCCCGAGGTCGACCAGCGTCGAGAGGATGACCACGATCATGACGCCGGTGATCGTCGCGGTCGGGAAGCGGCGCTCGACCCCGATGTTCACGATCAGATAGCCCAGGCCGCCCATCCCGATCAGCGTGGCGATGGTGACAAGGCCGATGGTGGTGACGGTCGCGATCCGCAGCCCGGCCACGATGATCGGCAGCGCGATCGGCAGCTCCACGCGCCACAGGCGCTGCCGGTCGGTGTAGCCCATCCCGCGCGCCGCCTCGATCACCTCGGGCGGCACGCCGCGCAGGCCGGTCACGATGTTGCGGACCAGGATCACCAGCGTGTAGCTGACCAGCGCGATCTCGGCGGTGAGCAGCGAAAGGCCGGTGATGGGGATGAACAGGACGAAGAGGGCGATGCTCGGAATCGCGTACAGGATCCCGCTGATGGCGAGGATCGGCCCATAGATGCGGGGATAGCGGCGTGCGGCCAGCGCCAGGCCGAACGAGATGACGAAGCCGGCCACCACCGCGATCACGGTAACGAGCATGTGCTCCCCGATCCGCTGCGCGAGGACGTCGAGGTGCCCGAGCACCCAGTCGAGCCGGAAGAGCGGCTCCCCCTCGGTCATGGCTGAGGCGCCGCGGGTGCCGCAGGCGCGGCAGCGCGCAGGACGTCGGAGATGGCGTCCACGCTGATCACGCCCACCACCCGCTCCGACCGGTCCACGACCACTCCCAGCTGCACCGATGAGCCGAGCAGGGTCGAGAGCGCATCCCGCAGCGTGCTCTCCGGCTGGAGGGTGGGGGATCCGGGCGTCGCGTCGCCCGCCACGACCGCCCCCTCCGCGGCCAGGTCGCCGCGGCTCATCCAGCCGATCGGCCGCTCGTCGGCATCGAGCAGGAGCGCGTAGTCGGCGGCGGCCTCGCCCATGCGCCGCAGGAGCTCGGCCCGTGGTTCACCCAGGCGAGCGGTGAGTGGCGCCTCCAGCGGCAGGTCGCGCACCCGTGCCAGGGAGAGGCGCTTCAGCCCGCGATCGGCGCCGACGAAGTGCGCCACGAAGTCAGAGGCCGGCGCCGTCAGGATCGCCTCCGGCGTGTCGCACTGGGCCAGGACCCCGCCACGCTGCAGGATCGCGATTCGGTCGGCCATCTTGATCGCCTCGTCCACGTCGTGCGTCACGAACACGATCGTCTTGCGCACCTGCTCCTGCAGGCGCAGGAACTCGTTCTGGAGCCGATCGCGGAGGATCGGGTCGACCGCGCCGAACGGCTCGTCCATCAGCATGACCGGCGGCTCGGCCGCGAGAGCGCGCGCGACACCGGCGCGCTGCCGCTCGCCACCCGAC
>DATCOX010000026.1:0-12040 GCA_036564495.1 Candidatus Limnocylindria bacterium | reverse complement strand
GTGCTGAAGCAGGCGAGGTAGCGCGGGTCCGCGTCAACGTCGTCGACGATCACGGTCTGACCCGATGAAGCGGCGGCCCCGCAGATCCCCTCACCGATCGGGATCCGCGTGTGCTCCGTCGCCTCCGGGCCGATCCACGGGCCGAGCACGAGCTCGGTCCCCGAGGGGTCGAGCCAGTAGATGCCCACCCAGTCGTAGTGCGCGAAGCGATCGTGCAGCAGCTCCACCGCGCGCTGCGCGGCGGCTTCCGCGCCGGGAGCCTCGGCGATCGCGGTGCGGATCAGATTGAGCGCGTCGCCATGCTCGACCGGGCGCTCCTCGGCAACCGCGTGGCTCACTGGTTGGGGGCCCACCGATCGGCCCAGCGGTCGATCCCGACGATGGCGCGCCGCAGGTCGGATCCCTTGGTAGTAAGCGAGTACTCGACCCAGGGCGGCACCTCTGAGACCATGGTGCGGTCGACCAGGCCCTCGTCCTCGAGCAGCTTCAGGCGCTGCGAGAGAGTCGCCGAGTTGGCTCCGCCCAGGGCGTCCTGCAACTCGCAGAAGCGCTGCGTTCGCTCGCCGAGCGCCCGCACGATGCGCATCACCCACTTCTGGCCCAGGACGTTGAGGGCGGCGGTGGCGGCGCCCTCGCTGCGCAGGGCGGCGGCGCGGCGCTCGGCGCGGGATCGGTGTGGCGCCCGTGGCAACCCGTTCGACGGCGCGGCGTGTGGGGCGGGGTCCATCATCAGGCGGCGGACGATAGCACCGCCCTCGGGGAGGGTCAATCGAGGCCCGGTGCTGCCTAAGCCCCCGCTGGCGGAGCGGCAGACACGATGCGTCGTGGCTTGATGCGCGACGCGTCCTCGGCAAACGGCCCGGTGCCCAGCGGGTGGACGCTGACGATCGGCTCCATCGCGGTGGGATATTCCAGGAACGCCTCGCGGTAGTCGAGGTTCAGGTTGCGCAGGCCTTCGCGCAGACGCGTGCTGATGTCCGCCTGCCAGGGCTCATCGAGAGCGGCTGTGCCGATCAGCTCCAGCGCGATGCCCGGGCGCGGGGTGCCCGTGTCGTCGTTGAGCAGCATGAGCAGGAATGACTGAAGTCGGCCGGCGAGGTTCGGATCGCCGTAGATGATCGTTTCGAGGTCCTCGGGGTAGATGTTCGCGCCCATGACGCTGATCGTCGCGTCACGCCTGCCATAGACATACACGAAGGGCAGCGGCAGCGCATCCGACCACGGAAGCGGACCGCGCGGTCCCGCTACCTCGGGCGCAGCACCGAGCTTGTGGATGTCGAGCCCCGCTGCGGAGAGGACGCGGCCCGCCGCCGCAAACTCGAGCAACCCCCCGGCGTCGTGCACGTTGTAGCGGATACGAGGCGACAGCAGGTCGAGCCGGCTGACCGTGCAGAGCACCTCCCCGTTTCGGTTCTCCTCTAGGTAGTGGATCAGGGGGTTGTACTGAAAGACCATCGGCAGCCGCGGGTCGGTGCCGAACAGGGATTTTCGAATATCGGGCCGAGCCCGCGCCAGGCGCCGAAGAGCGACGCTGACCGGTGTCTCGCCCGCCATCCCGATCTCGAGGTCCGTGGCCCCATAGCCGGAGTACACGACCTCGAACCGCTCGAGCAGTCGGTCCCGGAGCTCCTCGGCCATCCCTTCTCCGCCGACCAGCGCACTGAGCCGATATTCGTCCCACGCGAAGCCCTGGCGCTCGCCCTCATCGAGGAGGTGCTTCACGAAGGGCGGGTAGCCGCAGATGAGGTACCGAAAGCGGGGTCCAAGGAACTGGAGCGTCGAGAGGATCTTGCCGATGTCGGGACCGATTGACTTCACGAGGCCGAAGCGCGTGAGCCCCAGCGACATGTTGAAGCCGGTCGCCCAGGCACCCATCGAGAACGCGTTGAGGGTGACGAGGTCGCCCGCGCCGAAGGCGTACCGCGCGAAGAATGCGATGTTGCGGTGCGCCACGGTGCGCTCGTGCTGGCCGCGGATCCAGTTGTAGGGCACGCCTGACGAGCCGCTCGATTCATCGATCGTCACGCCCCTAAAGCGGATCTGACCATCGAGGCACCGCGCCTCGAGCGGATAGGGGTCGATGTAGCTGTGCTTGTCTGTCTCTGGCAGCGCGTCGAGGATGCCGGCGGGCGGAAGGCGGTCGGGGTCGATGGACACCGATTTGAGGAACGAGCGGTAGGCGGGGACCCGCCTGATGGCGCGCCACACGGCGCGCTCGGCCCGAAGGCGGCCGGTCACCGCGATGACGCGGGCCGGCACCGAATCGAACAGGCCTTTCAGCCAGCCGTACCTGACCCCGACGACGCGGAACATGACGTCGAGGGGGAAGAGCCAAACGTTCCTGCCCAGCCCCAGCAACCACGCCATGACGTGTCGCTCGAAGATCGATGCAGCCGAACGATCTTCGGGCAGTGGGCCGGCATCCGAGCTCGTCGGCGTTCCGTATTCGACCATCGGAATCCATCATAGGCACGCCCCCGTCGACGGATGCCTACGTGTCGGTTCTGGGCACGCTCCGGATTGGGAGGGAGTCGTACCGCTTCCAGCGGTAGATGAGCGTGGACGCGGTCCAGCTGACCACGAAAATGCCGATGATCCCGAAGCCGATGATCCCGAAATCGAGGTTACGCACCACGTTCCAGGCTCCGCCGTGCAGGCCGAACCGCTCCGCGATGATCGACAAGACCTCGATCCCGCCGATCGCGAAGGCGATCAGCACCGACACGAAGGTGATGTTCAGGTTGTAGTAGAGCTTCCGGATCGGCTTCACGTACGCCCAGCCGTAGGCACCCAGCATCAGCACCCCGTCGGTCGCGTCGACGAGCGACATGCCTGCGGCGAAGAGGGCCGGCAGGACGAGGATGAAGGCGATCGGCACGTGGTTGGCGCCCGACGTGGCAGCCAGGCCGAGCAGCGCCACTTCCGAGGCGGTGTCGAAGCCGAGCCCGAAGAGGAGGCCGAGCGGGTACATGTGCCAGCTCTTACGGATCGCGCGCAGCATCGGCCGGAAGATCCGCGCCAGCAGGCCTCGCTCGTTGAGGAACTCCTCGAGCGAGGCCTCGTTGTAGGCGCCGCCGCGGGCGACGCTGCGGAACATGCGGTAGATGTCGATCAGGACGACCAGGTTGATGACGCCGATCAGGAGCAGGAACGCAGCCGACACGCTCGTCCCGATCAGGCTGCCGATCTCCTGCAGGGCGGGAATGTCGGTGACCACCGAGGCGAAGAGCGCGATCGCAACCGACAGCGCGACGACGACCGTCGAGTGGCCGAGCGAGAAGAAGAGGCCCACCGCGACCGGTCGCTCGCCATCCTGCATCAGCTTCCGGGTGGTGTTGTCGATCGCCGCGATGTGGTCGGCGTCGACCGCGTGGCGCAGCCCGAAGGTGTAGGCCAGGAAGGCGGTCGGAAGGAGGATCGGGTAGGAGACCGATGCGGCCAGCGCCAGGCCCCAGGCCACGACGTTGAAGGCAATCAGGAACGTGTACATGCGGACGATCCGAGTCCGCACCGGGCCGGCGGTTCGCAGGAGACGGAGCGCGCTGTCGACCATCGGTTCCTCCGCCTCGATTCTAGGAGGCGGTGGCGCCTTACTGCAACCGGTTGCAGTAGCGATGTAATCCAGGAACATGGGAGGTGGCGGGGGTCACCTCAACCAGAAGGGCCGGCGCTTGTGCGCCGGCCCTCGTGACTTGCGGAGGCGGGGCTACTGGACGTGGATCACGGTCTGCATGGTCGAGTGGATCTTGCAGGTGATCTGGTAGTCGCCCGCCACGGTGAAGGTGACGACGACGGTGCCACCGGCGCCGATCGGTGCGTCGACGCACGCGTCAGCCGCGGCCGTGCCGCCGGTTCCCTCCGTGATTGTGTGGCCGAAGCTGTCGTTGTTGGTGAAGGCGACTGCCTGACCGGCCTGGATCGTGACCGGGTCGCCGAAGTTAGTGCCGGAGATCGTGACCGTGGCACTCGGAGTTGCGTCCGGGGTCACCGAACAGCGTGCCGCGGCCTGGCTGGCTCCAGCGCCCTGGCTCGCAGCGCCCTGGCTTGCGGCACCGGCCTGGCTCTGCGCGCCCGCCGCGCTCGGCGAAGGGCTGGCACTGCTGCAGGCTGCGAGCGCGAGGACGAGCCCGGCCAGGCCGGCTCCGAGGACGGTCGGACGAAGGATGGGGTGAGTCGAGACGGTGTTGCGCATCATTCGGCTCCTATCGGTTTGGTGTCGCTCATTCATACGTTCGAGGTTTCACCGTATCGGATTTGACGCGCTCATGCACGGACCGCACACTCAGCCTCCATCCATCATCAGCCGCCCCGTCGAGCATGCCGCAGACCACCATCTACGTCGCGCCCCGGCTTGCCGGGACGCTCGGGACGATCCCTCCGGCGGTCGCCACCGTCGAGCTGGCGCGACTCTTCGGTCGCAGCGCGGCGCTGGCCGGCATCTCGCTCACCGTGGAGATGGGCAGGACCGTGGCGCTGCTCGGCCCGAACGGCGCGGGCAAGACGACGCTGCTGCGGATCCTGGCCACGGCCATCCGCCCGTCCTACGGCTCTCTCTCGATCGACGGCATCGATGCGCTGCGCGAGCCGGAGCTGGTGCGCGGACGGGCCGTCTACCTGCCACACGCGACCGGGCACTACGACGATCTGACGGCGGACGAGAACCTGCGCTTCGCGGCCACCATGTTCGGCTGGGGTCAAGGGGAGAGTGCCGAGGTCTGCCGCGAAGCGCTCGAGACGGTTGGCCTGTCCGAGGCCTCCGGAGGTCGGGTGGGCACCTTCTCGGCCGGGATGCGGAAGCGCCTGGCGCTCGCCCGGGTGCTCATTGCACGCCCCTCGCTCCTGCTCCTCGACGAGCCGCACGCGGCGCTTGACGGCGAGGGGATGGCGCTCGTCGATCGCCTCCTTGGGCTCTGGAAGGAGGCGGGCGTGACGGTCATGGTCGCGTCCCACCAGGCGGAGCGGGTGACCAGCCTCGCGGATGCGACCGTGCGTCTCGAGGGCGGCCTACTGGCCGAGGTGAGCGGGGCGGGCGTCAGCGCCGGCCCGGTGGGCGCCTCGCAGCGACCCCGGATGGCGGTCGCTGGCATGGACCGATGAACGACCTGCGGCGCGGCTTGGCAGTGGCGCTCGCGATCGCGCGCAAGGATGCGATCTCGGAGCTGCGCGGCCGCCAGGCGGCCGGCTCGACCCTCTTTTTCGCCGCCCTCGTGCTCCTCCTCTTCGGGTTCGCGCTGGGACCCGACGCGCAACGCCTCGCCGATGCGGCGCCTGGCCTGCTGTGGCTGGCGATCGTCTTCGGTGGGCTCCTCACCGTGGCCCGCCTTCACCAGCTGGAGGCCGATGACGGGGCCTTCGAGCAGCTCGCCCTCTACCCCATCGACCGCCGCGCGATCTACGCCGGGAAGGCGCTGGCCGGCGCGGCGGCCATGCTCGTGCTGGGTGCGTTGCTGGTGCCGGTGGTGGCGATCCTGTATGCGATCCCGATCGGCGCGGCGTGGCTGCCACTGCTCGTCGCGGTGGTGCTCGGCGCGATCGGCTTCGCCGCGGTCGGCACCGCCTACGCGGGCCTGACGGTGCGGATGCGTGCTCGCGAGGTGATGCTGCCACTCCTGATGCTGCCGGTCGTGGCGCCGCTGCTGCTGGCGGCCGTCCAGGCCACCTCCGCCGCGCTGAGCGGCGACCCGCTCGGGGAGCTGGGATCGTGGCTCCAGCTGCTGGCGGCGTTCGACGTCATCATGCTGGTCGTCGGCGCCGGCACCTACGCCTTCCTGCTGGAGGACTGATGAAGACCCGCATCCTGGGGTTCGTGGCGCTTGCCGCCGTCATCGGCGCAGCCATCAACGGGCTCTTCCTCGTGCCCGCCGACCTCAACCAGGGCGATGCCCAGCGGATCATGTACGTGCACGTCGCCTCCGCCTGGATCGCCTATGCCTCGTTCGGAGTCACGGCCCTCGCCGGCCTCGGCTATCTCATCTGGCGCGACCTGCGGCTCGATGCCCTGGCGCTGGCGGGCGCCGAGGTCGGGGTCATGTTCACCGCATTCGCGATCTGGGGCGGGATGATGTGGGGCCGCCCGGTGTGGGGCGTCTACTGGCAGTGGGAGGACCCGCGGCTCACAACCACCGCGCTCCTCCTGGCGCTGTACGTGGGCTACCTCCTGCTGCGACGCCTGACCGATGATCCCGCCCGACGCGCGGCGCGCGCGGCGGTTGTGGGACTGATCGCGGCGGTCGACATCCCGATCGTCCACTTCAGCGTGATCTGGTGGCGTGGCCTGCACCAGGGCCCGACGATCGGCGATCCGTCGAAGATCCTGCACCCCAGCGCACCGCTCCTCTTCGTGATGGCCCTGCTCGCCATGCTGGGCGCCTTCACCCTGGTCTGGGTCTACCTGCTGATCCGCCGCTACCAGCTCGCCCGGCTCGACTGGCAGCGCGAGGACGACGTGCGCCGCGGACGGGTCGAGGCGGCGCGGCATGTGATCGTTGGCGCGACGGGCGCAGAGGAGCCCGCGGGATGACTGACGCTGGCTTCGTGATCGCGGCCTACGGCGTGATCCTGGGCGGGATTGCGCTGTACGCGGCCTGGCTCGCGCGTCGCCTGCGCATCGCCAGGGAGTCTGTGCGCCGCCGCGACGCCGACGTCGATGAGGCGGGATGACCCTCACCCGGCCGGTCCTGGCACCCCTGCCGCCGCGTGGCCGGCGCTGGGCCGTGCTGCTTGGAATCCTGGTGGTGGTCGCGGTGATCGGGTACCTGGCGTTGAGCAGCGTGGGCAACGCGCTCGTCTACTACCTGACCCCGACTGAGCTGCTGGCGCGCGGCCCGGCTGAGGTGGGCAAGACGGAACGCCTCGGCGGCCTCGTCAAGGCCGGCAGCATCTCGGGCGAAGCCCCGGATCTCACCTTCGTGCTCACCGATGGGACGACTGAGATCTCCGTCCATGCGGCCACGGCACCGACGCGATCGTTCCGCGAGGGGATCGGGGCCGTGGTTGAGGGTCAGCTCGGCGCCGATGGCGTCTTCGAGGCTTCCCAAGTGATCGTCAAGCACGACGAGAACTACGTCGCTCCCTCCGAGGGGGCGCTGCCGACGCAGGCCTTCGACCCCGGGACGTGATCCCGACCCTCGGACACCTGGCCGTCATCATCGGCCTCGCGGCGACCGTCTATGCCGCGGGCGCGTTCGTGCTCGGTGGGCGCAGCGGGGACGCGGCTGTGCAGGCCAGCGGGCGGCGGGCGATGTACGCCGCCTTCGGGCTCGTCGCGGCGGCCTGCCTGGCCATGATCGTCTCGCTGCTGACGCACGACTTCAGCGTCGTGTACGTCGCGAACAACAACGCGACCACGACGCCGCCCTTCTACTCGGTCATCTCGCTGTGGGCCGCGCTCGAGGGCTCGATCCTGTTCTGGACCCTGCTGGCGACCGGCTGGGCCAGCCTCGTCCTGTATCGGTACCGGTCGCGCCTGCCGGCGCTGATGCCGTGGGTCGGGGCGACGCTGGCACTGGGGTCGGCCTTCTTCTTCGCAGTCATGGCCTGGGCGGGCGACCCGTTCGTGCGGGTCACGCCGGTCGGGACGGAGGGGAACGGGCCCAACGCCCTGCTGCAGAACCACCCGTTCATGGGGCTGCATCCGCCACTCCTGTACCTGGGCTACACCGGCATGGCGGTTCCCTTCGCGTTCGGCATGGCGGCGCTCATCACGCGGCGTACCGACGAGGAATGGCTGGCGGTGGTTCGCCGCTGGACGCTCGTGCCGTGGATCTTCCTGACGATGGGGATCGTGGCGGGCGCCTGGTGGAGCTACGCCGTCCTGGGCTGGGGCGGCTACTGGGCGTGGGATCCGGTCGAGAACGCGGCCCTCCTGCCGTGGCTGACGGCGACCGCCTTCATCCACTCGTCGATGGTCGCGGAGCGGCGCGGGACACTGCGCACCTGGACGCACGCCCTGGTGATCGCCACCTTCGTGCTGACCCTGGTCGGGACCTTCCTCACCCGCTCGGGCGTGGTGAACAGCGTCCACGCCTTCACCACCTCCGGGATCGGGGCGTGGTTCGCGGCGGCGATCCTCGTGACCCTGGGCGCCGCGCTTGGGCTGTTGATCTGGCGATTGCCGGATCTGGGCGACCGGCGCCCGCCGGGGGCAGTGGTGAGCCGCGAGTCCGCCTTCCTCTTCAACAACGTGCTCTTCCTGGGGGTCACCTTCGCGGTCCTGTTCGGCACCCTCTACCCGATCCTGGTCGAGGCGACCTCCGGGGCGCGAGCCAGCGTCGGGGCGCCGTGGTTCAACCGGGTCAACGCGCCGATCTTCGTGGCGCTCCTCTTCCTGACCGGGGTCGGGCCGGCGCTGCCATGGGGCGGCGCTTCGTGGGCGACGGTGCGGGAGCGGTTCGCGATTCCCATCCTGGCTGGGGTCGCGGCCGTGGTCGCTGCCCTGGCGCTGGGAGTGGACGGCGCCGCGGCCCCAGCGACGCTCGGCCTGGCGACCTTCGTGCTGTTCGTGATGGGCGATGAGGTGGTGCGCGGGGCGCGCTCCCGTGCCCGCTCGCGGGGCGAGGCGGCGCCGCTGGCGGTCCTTCGACTGGCGACGCGCAATCGGCGCCGATACGGTGGCTACCTCGCGCACGTGGGCATCTGCGTCATGGCCGTGGCGATTGCGGTGTCGGCCACGCTCGGGATCGATCGGACCGCGACCCTGCACCCCGGCGAGTCGATGACGCTGGGCGCGTACAGGCTCACCTACCGCGACCTTGTCACCGAGCGCCTCGCCTCCGATCCGCGGGTGATCGAGACCCGCGCCGAGCTGACCCTGGCCGGCCCGCAGTCCGGGGCGATCGCCACCGCCCTGCGTGACTATCCCAACTCGGCGACCGCCATCGCGACGCCGGTGGTGCGCACCGCTTTGGGCGAGGACCTGTACGTAACGCTGCTCGCCTACAACCCCCGCGCGAAGACCGCCACGATCCGGGTCTTCGTCAACCCGCTGGTGATGTGGATCTGGACCGGCGGCGCGATCGTGGCGCTCGGCGCGCTCTTCGCCATCTGGCCCGACCGGCGGCGAACGGCCGTCGAAGCCGCGCTGGCGGCGGCCTGACCGATGGCCCCCGGGGTTCCGCGCATGCGCCTGCTGCGCTGGCTGGCGCTCCCGGTGGTGCTGGTGCCGCTCGCCTGGCTCCTCTTCACCGGGCTCGGGACCGATCCACGCGTCCTCCCCTCTCCCCTGGTCGGCAAGCCGATGCCCGCGATCGCGGGGATGACGCTCGACGGCGGGACGTTCTCCTCGGCCGCGCTCCTCGGCAAGCCGGCGATCGTCAACTTCTGGGCCAGCTACTGCATCCCGTCCTGCGTCGATGAGCACCCGTTCCTGCTCGACCTCGCGGCACGCCATGGCAGCGAGCTCGGGATGGTCGGCGTGCTCGTCAACGACACCCTGGACGGTGCGCGTGGCTTCCTGGACCGATACGGCCAGGTCAGCTGGCCGACCGTGCTCAACGCCGACAGTGGCATCTCGATCGACTACGGCGTGACCGGCCCGCCGGAGACTTTCTTCGTCGACGCGCGCGGGTTCGTCGTGGCCCGGCACGTGGGCCCGCTTACCCAGGCCGTGCTCGACGACGAGCTGGCCGCGATCGGGATCGCCCCGTGAGACGGCTGGCACTGCCCGTTGCTGTCGCCGCCGTGCTGGCGCTGGGCGGCCTGGTGGCGCTCGAGCTGCTGCGTCCCGCCGCGCCGGTGACCCAGGCCGAGGAGGCTCGAGGGATCGCCGGTGAACTCCGCTGCCCCGACTGCCAGGCGCTCTCGGTGGCGGAGTCGCAGACCGCCTCCGCGGCTGCCATTCGCCGCGAGATCGTCGGGCAGCTGGCCGCGGGACGGACGATCGACCAGGTTCGCGCCTACTTCGTGGCGCGCTATGGCGACTGGATCCTGCTCGCGCCTTCCACGCCGCTGGTCTGGTGGCTGCCGGCGCTGGCGCTCGTGGCGGGCGTCGGCCTGTTGGCGTGGTGGCTGCGCCGCGGGCGGGGCGAATCGGGTCCGTCGGTGCAGGCCCCGGCCCGAGATATCCGGGCGCAGATCGGCGAGGAGGTCGAGCAGCTCGATGCCTGACATCGGCCAGTGGGCGCTCCTGGTGGCGATCGGCATCGCCGTGGCAGCCGTCGTCGCGTGGCCGCTGTTGACTAAGCGGGCAGCGGGCCCTGGCAGCCCTGATGCGCGCGCGGAGGCGGAGGCGCGGGCGCTGCGTCACCGCGTGGCGCTCGAGGCGCTGCTCGACGTCGAGGCGGATCGGCGTGCCGGCTCGCTCGACGACGCGTCGTACGAGCGCGAACGGTCCGAGGCGGAGGCCCGCGCCGCCGAGACGCTCGAGGAGGGCAAACCGGCCAACCCGCCCCCTGCCGGCGTGACGGCCGTGCGGGCGGGTCGTCGGTTGGTCATCGCCCTGGCCACGGTCGTCGTCCTGGCGCTGGTGGTGGGGTTCGCGGTCCCCGGATCGATCGGCCTTGGCCAGCGCACGGTGGTGGACCAGGCGCTGGCGGACCAGCTGGCGCAGGCATCGGCCAACGAGGCCGACATCCAGCGGCTGCTCGGCCTCTTCGCGGCGAACCCCAGCGATCCGCAGGTCGTCTCCGACCTCGCCGATGCCTACCTTGCCGGCGGCACCGCCGACGATCTGCAGCGGGCCGCGGTGGCCCTGCAGGTCCTCATCGCGCTGCAGCCGGAGAACCACTCGGCCTATCGGCGCTTGATCAACGCCTACATCGTCGCCGGCGACTACGCCGACGCCGGGGCAACGACCGATTCGTACGCCGGCATCGCGGGACTGAGCGAGCCGGACATCCCCTTCTATCGCGGCCTGATCGCGTTCCGGCAGGGCGACAACGCGTCGGCGGTTGAGGAGTTCGATCGGTTCCTGGCGCTGGCGCCCGACGATGGGCGCGCCTCCATGGTCAGCAGCCTGCGAGCGGAGGCGGCCGGCGCGTTGCCCGGGGCGAGCTCGAGCCCCGGAGGCTAGGCCTCGTCGAGGACCCGGTCCAGGGTCCGCTGCAGGGTCTCCAGCTCCGCCGGCGGGATGCGGTCCAGGAAGTGCTCACCCACGCCGCGCAGGTGGGTCGGGGCGGCTCGCCGCAGGCGCTCATAGCCGGCAGCGGTCAACGTGGCCCACGCGCCGCGGCGGTCGGTGTCGCACGACGTGCGCTCGACCAGCCCTTCCGCGTTCAGGCGATCGACGAGCCGGGTGACGCCGCTGCGTGAGAGGACGAGCCGGTCCGCCAGCTCGCTCATGCGCAGTTGCCGGTCCTCGGCGCGGGCGAGCAGGAGGAGCACCTCGTACTCGCCAAGGCCGAGCGACTGCTCCGCCTGGAGCTCACGCTCGAGCTGGCGGCGGATCTGGGCGTGTGCCACCAGGAACGAGCGCCACGTCTCGAGGCGCGGGTCGCGGGGCGAGGGGATCGGGTTCTGCGCGCTCATTGTTGACCTAGCAACTATATCAGGGGCGTTCCACCCAGGGCGCCCTCCAGCCGGCCGGCTCGAACGGGGCGCAGTAGTACTGCCGCTCGCGGATAACGAGGCCGTCGCGGAAGTCGAGCATGGTGATCGCGTGGCTGCGCTCGCCCGACGGGTATGTCAGGAGCGCCTCACCGGCCCAGTGGGCACCCCGGCCTGAGACGCGCAGCACCCCGAAGCTGGGGCCGACCGTCCACGCGTCCTCGGCGCCGCGCAGCCGCTCACCCGAGGCCGCGGGCAG
This sequence comes from Candidatus Limnocylindria bacterium, assembly GCA_036564495.1. Lineage (GTDB taxonomy): Bacteria > Chloroflexota > Limnocylindria > QHBO01 > QHBO01 > CF-167. The sequence continues at coordinate 300 of DATCOX010000026.1, read as the reverse complement.
GCCGCCGGGATAGCCCTGCTCGGCGGTGGCCTGGGCGTCGTGCGACGGATACCGCTCCCCGGCCTGCGGCATGTCGCTGACGAAGTCCGGATGGCGCATCCGCCCCAGTGCGTCGAAGTCGTTGGCGCCCAGCGCCGCGAAGTAGCGATCCACCGACGACCGGTCGACCGCCTGGTGCCCGCCCGCGCCGCCGAGCAGCTCGGCCTCGGGGATGGGGACGACGTGGGGGGTGCGCCAGGCGGCGCTCCGGATCGGTGCGGCGTAGTAGGCCGTCTCGCGGGTCACGACTCGGCCGGATAC
>DATCOX010000025.1:0-2832 GCA_036564495.1 Candidatus Limnocylindria bacterium | reverse complement strand
CAGGAAGCAGGGCCTGCTCGACGAGCCCGACGAGCGCAAGGTCCACGACGTCGCGATCCCCCGGCTCGGCGGGATCGCCATCGCCGCCGCGTTCTACCTGGGCCTGGCGGCTGCGCTGCTCGCGGGATCCAGCGGCGGCGCCCTCCTCGGCGACCCCGATCAGGTCGTGGCGGTTCTGCTGGGGGCGGCGCTGATCGTCTGCATCGGCGTCGTCGACGACCTCTTCGGCATGCGGGCTCGCGTCAAGCTGTCGGCCCAGATCGCCACCGCCCTCGTGGTGGCGCTGCTCGGAATGTCGATCGATCGGCTCTACGGGCCGTGGGGCGAGATCAGCACTGGATTCTGGTCCATCCCGCTGACGGTCGCCTGGTTCGTGGTGGTGATGAACGCGTTCAACCTGATCGACGGCCTTGACGGTCTGGCGTCCGGGGTCGCGCTGGCCGCCATGGGTGCGTTCCTCGTGATTGCGTCGACCGCCAACGTGCCGTTGTCGCTGGCCGCGTTCCTCGGCGCGGGGGCCGGTGCCGTAATCGGTTTCCTGCCGTTCAACCTCTATCCGGCGAGCATCATCATGGGTGACACCGGGTCGATCCTCCTCGGGTTCCTGCTCGCCGCCGCGGGCGTGAGCGTGACCCAATCCGGATCGCCGGGCGCGCCGCCATGGGTCCCCGTGATCGTGCTTGGTCTGCCGCTGGTCGACACCGCCTGGGCGGTCTTTCGACGCGTCGTGGCCCGCGCGCCGATCTTCGCGCCCGACAAGAAGCACGTCCACCACCGCCTGCTCACGATGGGCCTTTCGCAGCGGAGCGCCATGCTGGTGCTGTGGGCCATCTCAGCCGCCTGCGCCGCGCTCGGCCTCCTTGCGGTGCGATGAGCGCAGCCACCACGCACGAGCCCGGTACCTTCTGACCACGTGGTGCGCTCGCGCCACGGAAGGTCGTTCCGGTGGGGTTAGTACCTTTGCGCGTACCTCGGGCCAGACCCTAGACTAGCCACGGGCTGGCCGCGGCAATTGTGCAGGCGCATTTCGTGTCCGAGTCGAGCGCCTGAGTGAGGAATGTGTCAACCGAGCTGATCTTCATCCTTGTCACCGGAGGGCTTGCGGCGCTCGTCGCCTTGGGAGCGCTCGCGGCGGTCATCCGAGGGTGGGGCGATCGGTCGGGCGTTCCGGCATCCCCGGCTTCGGCCGTTCCCGATCCTCCCGACATGGCCTCGCCGGTGGCGGCGCCCTCACACGAGGCGGTCGTTCGCGTCGTGTGGTGGGTGGCGATCGCGGGTGTCCTGGTGGGGATCGGCGTCTCGGGCGCCTACGGCGACAATCGGTCCGCGATCTACGCTCTCGGCGGCGCCGCGGTCGTGACCGTGGTGCTGATGCACGAGGTCCTGCCGCACCGTTGGCGGGGCAGGCTGTCGGTCGGCATCGAGGTCGCTGCCGCCCTCGCTCTGGCAACCGGCCTGGTCGTGCTGACCGGCGGCGCACACTCACCGTTCGTCTTCACCTACCACCTGCTGGTGGTCGCCGCTGCGCTCACGATGGGAAGCCGGCTCGCCCTGCTGGTCACGGCCGCGGCGTCGCTTGCGTACATCGGCCAGCTCCTCTTCGACGGCGCGCTCACCGCGGACGCAACGCTCCTGCTCGGCGTCGCCATCAACCTCGGGTCGCTCTGGCTGCTTGCGTACCTCGCCGGCGTCTACGCCAGCTCCGAACGCCGCGTTCGCGCACGGGTGCTCGAGCTTTCACAGACCGATGCGCTCACCGGCCTCTTCAATCGGGGGCACCTCTTCCCGACCCTTGAGCAGGAGGTCCAGCGTACCCGCCGCAGCGCTCGCGGCTTTTGCGTGCTGATGATCGACCTCGACGGGCTCAAGGCGATCAACGACTCACTCGGCCACCTTCGAGGCGACGAGGTCCTGCGCTCGGTCGGCCGGGTGATCACCGGCTCGATCCGCACCCTCGACTCGGCCTACCGCTACGGCGGCGACGAGTTCCTGATCCTCCTGCCAGAGACCGAGTTCATCGGTGCCTACGTGGTCGCCGAGAAGATCCGCGAGGGGGTCGAGCAGATTGGTGAGTCGCTGGCGACCGGCCCGGCCTCGACAAGCGTCAGCATCGGCCTCGTGTCGCACCCGGAGGACGGCTCGACGAGCGAGGAGCTGATGGTCGCGGCCGATCGCGCGATGTACCAGGCCAAGTCGCTCGGCAAGAACCAGATCAGCGGCAACCCCCGCCCTCGCCGCACCACGCCGCGCCTTCTCGCCGCGCCACACGAGATCGGCGAGCCGGCACCGATCGAGCCAGCTCCCACGGAGCCCGCTCCGATCCCGCCCGCCCTGGCCGAGCCCGTGCCATTCCTGGCGGCCGCGCCGGTCGCGGTAGCAGCTGGCGCGCCCGAGTCGACCGCCTTCGCGATCGACTCGAAGGCCAACGGGTCGAGCCACGAGGCCCACGGCGAGGACGAGCCGGATCCGGCGGACGTCCGCCGCCAGATCGCCGCCGCGCGCCGAAACATGGATCCGGACCACCAGATCCGTCGCGCGATGGACGCGTTCCTCTCGAGCCCGACCTCGTCACGCGCCGAGCGGGAGCGGAGCTCTTAGGACTCGGTCAGGGCTGCGGGGATCGGGATGATCTCCCACCAGACGACTCCCGGCGGGAGGACCACCGGCTGGCCGCTGTCGGCATAGGTCCAGGTGGTCCCGTCCGCGGCCTTGGGACGCGACCAGTGCAGCGCGATCGCCCGCCCGTCCACGTAGAGCGTGCCGTTGCCGCTGCCCACCAGGTGTTGCAGGCGGCGGGTGTTGCCGCCGGGATCAGGATCGCCGTACACGACG
>DATCOX010000003.1:0-19814 GCA_036564495.1 Candidatus Limnocylindria bacterium | reverse complement strand
TCCCGAGGCCATGGATCAGGCCGATGCCGTCATCAGCAACGCCTGGCGCGCTGCCGGCTGGATCGTCGATCGCCAGGAGCTGGACCTCCAGGGGGAGTGGGGGCTCCGCGATGAGCCCTCCCGGGGAAAGCCGAAGAAGCGCATCACGCGCTACGCGGAACTGCATGGGGCGAACCTGCTCGCCACCAAGACCGGCCAGGACACCGACGCGATCGTGGTGGTCGCCCACCACGACACGGTCTGGCGCTCGCCGGGGGCCGATGACAACGCGTCGGGGCTTGTCATCCTCATGGAGGTGGCGCGCCTCATCGGCTCGGACTCGCTTCGACGGACAGTGATCCTGGCCGCGCCCGACTTCGAGGAGATTGGCCTCATCGGTTCCCGTGAGCTCGTCCGCATGCTGCGCGGGCAACGTCGGGTGCGGGCGGCGATCGTGTTCGACCCGATCGGCTACATGGATCCGGAGCCGGGAAGCCAGAAGGTGCCGCCCGGCGTCGGGCTCCTCTACCCGCGCCAGGTGGCGCGGCTGCGGGCCTGGGACAACGCCGGCGACGGGGTAGTCGCGATCCACCGCCGCCGATCCACGGCGTTGGTGCGGGTCTGGGCCGAGTGCGCGGCGGCCGCCGTTGGTCGAGAGCGGGTGGTCATGCTGCGCGATCCGTGCGACCTGCCGGTCATCGGTCCGCTGTTGAACCTCGTGCCGCTGGCGCGCAACTTCTCACGGAGCGACCACCGGCGTTTCTGGGACAAGCGGCTGCCGGCGATCCAGGTCACGAACACGGCCAACTTCCGCAACCCGCACTACCACCGCGCGAGCGATGTGCCGGATACCCTCGACTACGAGACGCTGGCCAGCGTCACCATCGCGACGGTCCTTGCCGTCCGACGCCTGGCCGCCTAGACTCCGCGACCGATGAACAGGCTCTTCGACCCGTTCGACTCGATCCACTTCGCCGACCTCTTCACGATGATGTGGGTCGGTTCGATCGTGATCCTCGTGGGCGCGATCCTCGTGTACAACGCTGCGCAGCGCATGTACCGCCGCTATCCCGAAATCCTGGCGCTGCACGAGTGGATCTTCTGGTCGATCTTCGGGACCTGGCTGGTGGTGCCGATCCTCGTCATCGTCCACGTCCCGCTGGCGCTCCTGCTGCTACTCATCGCGCCGGGCCTGGCGATCGCCGTCTACGCCGCGTTCATCAGGTTCCCACCGATCATCGAGGCGGCCAACGTTGAGATCCGGCGACGCCGATTCGTCCCGCCGCCGCGCCGCGAGGTGCGCGAGCGCCCGAGGCCGACCCCCGCCGGGCGCCGCCGCCGGCACCCCTAGACAGCAAATGGGCCGGGAACATCCCGGCCCATTTCAGCCTGCTAGCTCAGCAGCAGCAGCCGCAGCAATCGCAATCACAGTCGCAGTCGGACCGATGCGCCATCTCCAGCACCTCCTTCCTGTCAGCTACCCGCGGTGACGTTCACCAGCCCGGAGAGACTGGCGCCGATGCCGCTCCAGCGCCGCGCGAAGTCAGGAGCGAAGCCGTAGTAGATGTAGGTGCCGCGCCGCTCGGCGGTGACGACCCCGGCCTCGCGCAACACCTTGAGGTGGTGGCTGATGGTCGGCTGGCTGACGCTGCAGCACTCGGTGAAGTCGCAGGCGCAGACCGACCCGGGCGAGGACGCCAGCTGGCGCAGGATGGAGAGGCGCACGGGATCAGCGATCGCCTGGAGGAGCTCGACGTCCGGATCGGTTGGCTTCACGCCGGCAGTATATAGACCGATGTCAATATATTGTAGCCTCGGGCGTGCGGAGGTCCTTCGATGAACGATCGGCAGGTCGAATCCGGCCAGCGCGTCACGCCCCTCGAGCTCTTCTTCGATCTCGTCTTCGTCTTTGCCATCACGCAGGTCACCGGCTTCCTCGCCGATACCCCGACTTGGGTCGGCCTGCTCCGCGGCCTGATGCTGCTTGGCGCTCTCTGGTGGGCGTGGGCCGCGTACGCCTGGCTGACGAACACGCTCAACCCGGAGGAGGGGGCTGTCCGCCTGTTTGTGTTCGGCTCAATTGGCGCGATGCTCATCGTGTCGCTCGCCACGCCGAACGCGTTCGGTGCCGACGGCGTGGTCTTCGGTATCGCCTACTTCATCGTGCGTGCGCTCCACCTCGCCCTCTACGCCATCGCCGGTCGGGGCGATCGCGAGCTGCTTCGCGCCCTCCTCAGGCTCGCGCCCTTCGCCATCCTGGCCCCCGCGCTGCTGGTGGCTGCCGGGTTCCTCGAGGGTGGCCCACAGCTCGCGGTGTGGGGCGTGGCGCTCGCGGTCGATTACCTGGGGCCAACCGTGGTCGGTCACATGCGGGGGTGGCGAGTCTCGCCGGAGCACTTTGTCGAGCGCCACGGGCTGGTCGTGATCATCGCGCTGGGAGAGTCGATTGTCGCGATCGGCGTTGGCGCTGCCGGGGTACGGCTCGACGCCGGCGTGGTCGTGGCCGCCCTCCTGGGGATGGCTGTGGTCTCCGCGCTGTGGTGGTCGTACTTCGACTGGGTCATCTTCATCGCGCAGGCCAGGCTCGCGGAGGCGACGGGCGCGGAACGGGCGACGCTTGCCCGCGACCAGTACTCCTACCTGCACCTGCCGATGGTTGCGGGGATCGTGCTGTTCGCGCTTGGGATGAAGACCACCCTGGCCGATGTCCAGAGCCCGCTTCCCATGATCCCGGCTATCGGCCTGTGCGGCGGCCTGGCGCTCTACTTCCTCGCCCACGTTGCCCTGCGGCTGCGGATCGGCGGCGGGCTGGGGCACGGGAGGCCGACCGCGACGATCCTGCTACTGGCCATGATTCCTCTCGCCTGGGCAGTACCGGCTCTCACGGCGCTCGCGCTGGTCGCGGCCGTCTGCGCCACCCTGATCCTCTACGAGGCCCTGCGCTACCGAGAGCACCGCGCCTGGATACGCAGCCGTCGCGGTGACTTCACCTTGGAAGAGGCGGCGCGTGCTGGACGGACCCGCGGGGGGACGGACTAGGCTGGCGTTCCGCGACCAGGCTGGCCGTGACCACATGACCAAGTTCGACGGCATCGAAGCGAACTTCGACAACGTGGAAGATCTCCTGAGATCACTGCTCGATCCACAGGGAACGGTCGCTGGGTAGTTGAGGCTCGAGCCAGACTTCGCCCGATGAGCGTCGCCATGATCGCCATCAGATCCAGCGCCTGAATCGCGCCACGCCAACGATGGTGGCGGCCAGGACGAGCATCGCAGCGATCACGAGCCAGAAATGTCCCGTGCCTGGCATGGCAAGCGGCTTGCACCCGTGGCTAGGCGGTGACGGGCTCCGGGGCGGGCTCGGCCGCAGCCTTCTCGAAGACGAGCGTGCCGTCGCGGACGTCGATCCGCACCGTATCGCCGGCCTTGAACTCTCCGGCCAGCAGCTCCTTCGCGAGCGGGTTCTCGATGCTGCGCTGGATCGCGCGGCGCAGCGGCCGAGCGCCGTACTGCGGGTCATAGCCCTCGCGCGCGACAAGGGCGCGGGCGGCATCGGTCACCTCGAGGGCGATCCGCGATTCGCCGAGCCGGCGCTCCAACCCCTGCAGGAGGAGCCGCACGATCTCCATCAGCTGCGCCTCGGCGAGCGGCTGGAAGACGATGATCTCGTCGATCCTGTTCAGGAACTCCGGGCGGAAGTGATCCCGCAGGGAGTCGCGCACGCGCGCCGCGGCAGCGTCGAAGGCATCGGCTCCGGACTCTGCTGCCTCGATCAGCGAGGCGGAGCCGATGTTGCTGGTCATGATCACGACGGTGTTGCGGAAGTCGACGGTCCGCCCCTGCGAGTCGGTCAGCCGCCCGTCGTCGAGGAGCTGGAGCAGGATGTTGAAGACGTCGGGGTGGGCCTTCTCGATCTCGTCGAAGAGGACGACCTGGTACGGGCGACGCCGCACCGCCTCGGTCAGCTGCCCGCCCTCCTCGTAGCCGACGTAGCCAGGCGGTGCCCCGACCAGCCGCGACACGGCGAACTTCTCCATGTACTCGCTCATGTCGATCCGGACCAGGGCGCTCTCGTCGTCGAACAGGAACGCGGCCAGCGCTCGGGCCAGCTCCGTCTTGCCCACCCCGGTCGGCCCCAGGAAGATGAATGAGCCGATCGGCCGCTTGGGATCCTTCAGCCCGGCCCGGGCACGGCGAATCGCGTCGGAGATGGCGATCACCGCCTCGTCCTGGCCGATCAGGCGCTCGTGCAGCCGATCCTCCATGTGCAGCAGCTTGTCGGTCTCGCCTTCCATGAGCCGATTGACGGGGATGCCGGTCCAGCGGCTCACCACCTCGGCGATGTCGTCGGCGTCGACCTCCTCCTTCAGCAGGAGGGAGCCGCTCGCCTTCAGCTCGCGCAGCCGCTGCTCCTGCTCTCCGAGGCGCTGGCTGAGCTCGTTGGCGCGGCCGTACTTCAGCTCAGCGGCGCGGGCGTAGTCGGCGGCGCGCTCGGCGGCCTCGATCTCGGGGGTCAGCTTCTCGACCTGCTCCCTCGTCTCGCGGATGCCGGCGACGACCTCCTTCTCGCGCTCCCAGCCCGCCTTCATCGCGTCGCCCCGTTCGCGCAGGTCGGCGAGCTCCTTCTCGAGCGCCTCGAGGCGCGCCTTCGAGGCGGAGTCCTTCTCCTTGCGCAGCGCCTCCCGCTCGATCTCGAGCTGCATCCGCCGCCGCTCGATCTCGTCGAGCTCGGCTGGCATCGAGTCCATCTCCATCCGCAGCCGCGACGCCGCCTCGTCGACCAGGTCGATCGCCTTGTCCGGCAGGAAGCGCTCGCTGATGTAGCGGTTCGAGAGGACCGCCGCGGCCACGAGCGCCGAGTCGGTGATGCGCACGCCGTGATGCACCTCGTACCGCTCGCGCAGGCCGCGCAGGATGCTGATCGTGTCCTCGACGCTCGGCTGGTCGACGACGATCGGCTGGAAGCGGCGCTCAAGGGCGGCGTCCTTCTCGATGTTCTTGCGGTACTCGTCGAGGGTGGTTGCGCCGATGGCGTGCAGCTCCCCGCGCGCCAGCATCGGCTTGAGCAGGTTGGCGGCGTCCATCGCGCCCTCGGCGGCCCCTGCGCCGACGACGGTGTGCAGCTCGTCGATGAACAGGATGATTTGCCCCTCGCCGGCGGCGACCTCCTTGAGGACCGCCTTCAGCCGCTCTTCGAACTCGCCGCGGTACTTCGCGCCGGCCACCATCGCGCCCAGGTCCAGGGCCACGACGCGCTTGTCCTTCAGCCCCTCGGGCACGTCGCCGCGCACGATGCGCTGGGCGAGCCCCTCGGCGATCGCCGTCTTGCCGACCCCCGGCTCGCCGATCAGGACCGGGTTGTTCTTCGTCCGGCGGCTGAGCACCTGAATGACGCGGCGGATCTCCTCGTCACGGCCGATCACCGGGTCGAGCAGCCCGCGGCGGGCGGCATCGGTCAGGTCGCGGCCGTACTTCTCCAGGGCCTCGTAGGTCGCCTCGGGATTCTCGCTCGTCACGCGCTGGTTGCCTCGGATCGTGGTGAGGGCTTCCAGAACCGATGCAGCCTCGATCCCCTGGGCACGCAGCAAACGCTGCGCCGGGTTGCCGGCCGCATCCTCGATGATGGCCAGCAGGAGGTGTTCTGTCGAGACGTACTCGTCGTGCATCCGCTCGGCGAGCGGGTGGGCGTCGGAGAGGATGCGTCGCGCGTCGTTGCCGAGGGTCAGCTGGCCGCCGCCGCTCACCTTGGGGAGCCGGGCCAGCTCCGCACGCGCCGCGTCCGCGATGGCCGCCGGCTGCTTGCCCATCCGCTCGATGGCCGCGGAGACGACGCCGTCCGGCTGGTCGACCAGCGAGAGGAGCAGGTGCAGGGCGGTCAGCTCGGCGTTCCCCTCGCCCTCGGCCAGCTGCTGGGCAGCGGCGATCGCCTCGGTCGCCCGCGTCGTGAAGCGCTCGGTGCGCATCACTGCACCTTCCCGTCACTGCGGGGATCGGTCTGCGGGTGCTTGCCGAGGACCTCGGCCAGCTCGTCGCGAGCCTTCTCGTCAAGCGTCGGCAGCGTCACGTGGGTGCGGACGACGAGGTCGCCCCTGCCGCCGCCACGCTTCGGCAGGCCGCGGCCCGTGAGGCGGATCTCCTGCCCGTTCTGCGTATTGGGCCGCACGCGCAGCTTGACGCTGCCGGCGGGGACCGGGACCGGCACCTCCGCCCCGAGCATCGCCTCGGAGAGCGTCAGCGGCAGCTCGGTGACGAGGTCGGCGCCGCGTCGCTCGAAGCGTGGGTCGGGCTGGACGCGGACGGTGATCACGACGTCGCCCGCCGGTCCGCCGGCCTGCTTGACCGCGCCCCGCAGGCGGATCTTCGAGCCGTCGTTCACGCCGGCGGGGATGGCGACCTGCAGCCGCCGTCCGTTGACGGCAACCATCCGCTCGGCGCCATGGACCACCTCGGCAAGGGTCACCTCAGCTGTTGCGTGAGCTTCCGGCGGCCGGGCCGCGGGGCGCTGGGCGCCTCCAAGGTCCCCGAACTCGAAGACCTGGTCGAACCCAGGTGAGCCCGATTGGCCGCCACCGAACGTCGACTGCTCGCCGCCGAAGAAGGCGCGGAAGAAGTCGCTGAAGCCGCCCAGGTCCTCGGCGTTGACCCGGCGGGTCTCCCAGCGGACGCCGCCCGGCGCGCCGCCAAAGCCGGCCCAATCGGTCGCGCCGCCGGGGAAGCCGGCGTTGTCGTACGCCTGCCAGTTCGCCCCCAGCTCGTCGTATCGGCGCCGCTGCTCGGGGTCGGACAGGACGGCGTTCGCCTCGTTCGCCTCCTTGAAGCGACGCTCAGCGTCCGCGTTGCCCGGGTTCTTGTCCGGATGGAGCTCGCGTGCCAGACGGCGATAGGCCTTCTTGATCTCAGCCTGTGTCGCCGTCTTGGGCACGCCAAGGACAGCGTAGTAGTCCTTGTACTCCATCCCGATCGACCTCTACGTGCGGCCGATCAGACGCCCCCCACCGGGGGCTGCTCGACCGGGACCTCGGCCGTTCCCGGGACCGGCAGCTTGGGGGTCGGTGCCTTGCGTCGAGCGGCGCGACCCTTGCGCGGCGTAACCAGCTGCTGCCTCGCGGCACGCTCGGCCTTGATGCGCGAGGCCGGCCGCGGCGCGTCGATGAGCGCCTCGGCCAGGACCTCGTCCATCGTCTCGACCGGGATGAGGCGGAGCTGGGTGCGGACCTCCTCGGGGACGTCGATCAGGTCCTTCTCATTCCGCTTCGGGATGAGGACCGTCTTGACGCCCGCAAGGTGGGCGGCCAGCAGCTTGCTCTTCAGCCCGCCGATGGGGAGCACCCGACCGCGCAGCGTGATCTCTCCGGTCATCGCCAGGTCGCGGCGCACCGGTCGCCCGGTCAGCAGCGAAGCCATGGCGGTGGCCATCGTGACGCCCGCGGAGGGCCCGTCCTTGGGGGTCGCCCCGGCCGGCACGTGGATGTGCAGGGTCTGCTTCTCGAAGACGGCGGGGTCGATCCCCAGCTCCCTCGTGCGGGCCCGGATGTACGACATCCCGGCTCGCGCCGACTCCTTCATCACGTCGCCGAGCTGGCCGGTGAGGATGAACTCGTCCTTCCCGTCCATCTTGGTGGCCTCGACCTGGACGATGTCGCCGCCAGCGTCGCTCACCACCAGGCCGGTGGCCATCCCCACCTGGTCCTCGTCATCGAGCTCGCCGTAGTCGAAGCGGGCAGGGCCGAGGTACGTCTCCAGGTCCTCCGGCTTGACGACGACCTTGACCGATGCGTCGGCCGCCACCTTGCGGGCGACCTTCCGCGCGATGTTAGCGAGCTCGCGCTCCATGTTGCGGACCCCCGCCTCATGGGTGAAGGCCTGGATCAGCCGCACCATCGCCTCCTCGCTGATCTCGAGCTGCTCGGCGGTCAGGCCGTGGTTCTCGAGCTGCTTGGGCATGAGGAAGCGCTGCGCGATGCGAAGCCGCTCGAGCTGCGTGTAGCCGGGCAGCTGGATGATCTCCATCCGGTCGCGCAGGGCCGGCGGGATCGTGTCGACCATGTTGGCCGTGGCGATGAAGAGGACCCGCGACAGGTCGAACGGCACCTCCAGGTAGTTGTCCTGGAAGCTGTTGTTCTGCTCGGGGTCGAGGACCTCCAGCAGTGCGGACGACGGGTCGCCGCGGAAGTCCATCCCGACCTTGTCGATCTCGTCGAGCATGAAGACCGGGTTCGCCGATCCGGCCGTCTTGATGCTCTGGATGACGCGGCCCGGGAGCGCCCCGATGTAGGTGCGCCGGTGGCCGCGGATCTCGGCCTCGTCGTGAATGCCGCCCAAGCTCATCCGCACGAACTTGCGGCCCATGGCGCGGGCGATGCTCTTGCCCAGGCTCGTCTTGCCGACGCCGGGCGGCCCGACGAAGAGCAGGATCGGGCTGCGGATCTTCTCGGCGAGCTTGCGCACCGCCATGTACTCGAGGATCCGCTCCTTGGGCTTCTCGAGGCCGTAGTGATCCTCGTTGAGGACCTTCTCGGACTCGTCCAGGTCCAGGTTGTCATCGGTCTGGACGCCCCATGGCAGGCTCACCAGCCAGTCGACGTAGGTGCGGATGACGCCCTGCTCGGGGGAGGCGCTCGGGATCCGGTTGAGCCGGTCCACCTCCTTGAGCGCCTTCTCCTTGACGTCGGCCGGCATGGCCGACTCCTCGACCTTCGTCTTCAGCTCGCCCGCCTCCGCGACCGCGGGGTCGTCCTCGCCGAGCTCCTTCTGGATCGCCTTGAGCTGCTCGCGCAGGATGTACTCGCGCTGGGTCTTGTCCATCTCGGACTTGACCTCGCTCTGGATCCGGCCCTTCAGCTCGAGCACCTCGATCTGCTTAGCCAGGAACTGCCCCACCATGCGGAGCCGCTCCGCCACGTCGATCGTCTCGAGCAACTGCTGGCGCGCCTCGGTGGTCATGTCGGGGGAGTAGGCGACCATGTCGGCCAGCAGCCCGCCGTCGGCGATGTTGCGCGCGGCGACCGCGACCTCCGGCGGCACCGATGCCCCGGAGCTCACGTACTGCTCGATCTGGCCCTGGACCGATGCCATCAGGGCCTCGACCTCCAGGCTCTTCTCCTGATCGTCCTCGATCAGCTCGATCCGCGCCTCCAGGTGCGGCTCGGTCTGCACCAGGTCGAGCAGACGGATGCGCTTCTGGCCCTGCACGATCGCGCGGATCGTGCCGTCCTGCAGGCGGATCACCTGGGCGATCTTCGCCAGGGTGCCGATGGAATAGAGCTCGTCGACCGAGTTGACCTCCTCGGTCTCGTTGCTCCGCTGGGTGATGAGGGCGACCGGCTGCGAGGTGCGGACCGCGCGGTCGAGCGCCTTGACGCTGCGGTCGCGGCCGACCTGCAGCGGGACGATCATCTCGGGGAAGATCACCGTGTCGCGCAGGGCGACGAGTGGGAGCACCTGGATCTGCTCGACCTCGGGCTCGGTGTTCTTGTCATCCATGGTTCAGCTCTGTGTCCCTTCAGTCGAGGCGCTCACCGGCTCCGGCGCTTCCTCCTCGACGTATCGCTCGACATCGTCTCCATCGAACAGGTCGTAGACGCGGATCTTGCCGAGCGCCTCGAGCTGAAGGATGACCTTGACGCCCGCCAGGTTGACCCCCTGGCGTCGGGTAAGAAAGCGGATGATACGCACCCGCCTGATATCGGCCTCCGAGTAGAGCCGGAGGTTGTTCCGCCGTTGCGGGCAGACGAGCCCTTCTTCCTCGTAGATCCGCAGGGTTCGCGGATGCACCTCGGCCAGTTCGGCCGCGATGCTGATGAAATACCGCGGACGCTGGGGATCGCGGAGCGAGCTCACTGCTTGGTGGCCCGCTCGATCTCGTCGGCGGCGTCACGCAGGGTGACGAGCTCGCCGTAAGGGTTGTATCGGGTGATGTTCGCCATTCGAACCTTCTTCACACACGTGAGATTGGAACGCGGGCGTGACCATAAACCCTACCAATGCCATTGTCAAGGATGGTGAAGCCGAGTCGGAGCCCCTAATCGGGTTGGGTGAGCAGGGCACGAAGGCGCGCGAGGCGGGAGCTCGCTCTCGACCGTTCCCGCTCCGGCAGCGAGCGGCCACCGTAACGGACCAGCTGGTACGCGGCTGCCAGGCGCCCGAATGCTCCCGAGGTGAATCCCGCCCCCCTGACCCGGGCCAGATGAGCGGCAGGCGATTCGTGCGCGCGGCGCCCCCATCGCCCGTCGGTCGCCAGTGCGTCGAGGGCCGTGAGGTACGCGGCGGTGACGTCATCAGCGACCGGTACCCGGCGCGGAAGCGCGGCCGGCAGGGGAGGCGAGGCGTCCTCATCGTCCAGCGGTGGCACGATCGCGCGCTCCTCGAACGCCTGCTCCGGGTGATCTCTCATTCGCCGCCCGCTGAACACCATCCACAGCAGGGCGAGCAGGGCAAGGAACGCGAACACGAAGATGGAAGCGACGATGACACTGAGGATCGTGAAGAGCGGGTCCGAGCCCCCCTGGCCGTGTGGGATCTTGAACGACAGTCCGGCGAAGGGGGCTCCCCTGGGGAGCGTGGAGCTCAGCCAGCTCGCAACCACTGCGGCGGCGAGGAAGATCGGAGCCGTCGACAGAACGACCAGGAAGAGGAGCGTCTGCAGGGGGCCAACGACCGCGCCCAGCAGGCTGCGCGCCGGGATGCCCAGGAGAGCAGCGATCGGCACCGAGCCGACGGTCACCAGCAGGGCCGTGCCGACGATCGTGGAGAGCCACGAGCGGTCGCCGCCCCAGTCCCTGCCGGTCGACAGGCTCAGTGCCTCCAGCCGCCTCAGGCCCAGCGCCGTGAACGCGGAGCCGATGAAGAAGAGGGTTCCGATCAACGCGGCGGCGGCAAAGTCGCTCTGCAAGCGTCCCTCTGCGAATGCATAGCCGAGCAGCCACGGGATGGCCAGTCCGGGGACGGCCCATCGCGCGAGCCAGCGCGCGGTGACGGTGGGGTACTCGCTGAATCGGTGCGCCTCTCCCCGCCAGAACGCGAGCGCGGCAAGCCAGCCGGGCACATGCAGGCTGAGGGCCCGGATGACGTCGCCGTCGCCGAGGGCCGCGCGAACACCGGGAGACAGGATCCAGCCGAACACGCCGGAGATCAGCACCAACAGGGTCAGTCCGAGAGCCTCGACCCCGGGGGACGTCCCGCGTCGACGTCGACCCCAGGCGGCGCCGGCCATGACCAGCGCCCCGAGCTCGAGCGGACCCAGGTACGGGGTCTCCTTGGCCATGGCCTGCAGCGCGGCGTACAGCACGGCCAGCCAGCTGCCCTCGGCCAGTGACTGGGCAGCCGGCAAGAGGACCCTAACCGGCCAGGATGACCGCATCGGGCTCCTCCCAGTTCGGCTCGACGGTACCGGTCATTGCCCGCATCCGTGCCAGCCGCGCCGCCTGCGCGTTGACGGCCGCATCCGGGCCGACCGTCACCACCTCCACGCCGAATCCCATCAGCTTCATGCGCCGCAGCACCGCCAGATGGGGACGGGGATCACGCGCGGTCACCAGGATCAGGGCCGTCTCCGCCGGCATCCGCTTGGTCAGCCAGGCCAGCAACGCCGATAACGGCACTGAAGGCACAGGCCCGATGCGGGCCAGCAGCTCGCCGGCTCGTGGCAGCTGCGCCATCGAGGCACGCGGTGCCAGCCACGCGAACGTCTGCAGCGAGCCCGCAAAGTTCGCAGCGGCCATGCCCAGGGATGCGCCATCTGCAAGCAGTTGTCGCGCGAGCGAGGCGGCGACGACGGTCATGTTCTCAAAGGTGTCATCGTCCCAGGTGAGCCAGGGCCCATCCACGGTCTGCACGTCGACGACAAGGACCACCGCCCGCCCACGCGAAGGCTCGAACAGACGGCTGACGGTGCTGCCGAGCCGTGCCGTGGCTCGCCAGTGGACCCTGCGCAGGGAGTCGCCCGTCTGGAAGGGCCGGACACCGGCGAACAGCGCCGGGTCGACCGTCAGCGAGTGGCGAGCACGTCGCTCGCCGAGCGGCGACGTCTCGTGCTCTCCGTGCCGGACCGCTGCCGTCGCGGGAGTGACCACGAGCGTGTCGGATAGCTCGAACTGCTCCTCGCCTGCCAGCCGGCCGAGGATGTCGCGGATGCGCAGCCGGACAGGCCCGAATCGGTAGCTGCCTCGCCGCACCTCGTCGATGTGGAAGTGACGCACCACGCGCTCGTGCCATGCGAGCGCCCAGTCGTTGCGGAGCAGGACCGTTCCGCGCTGGCCCTCGTCGACGTCCATGTCCGGTCGCTCGCGGACATTCAGTCGTTCGCCAACCCCATCCTCGGCGCTTACCCAGGGAAGCGGAAGGCGCTTTCGGTTCCAGATCGTGATGTCCAGCGGAACGCTGTCTCCGGAGACCGCCCGCGCGGTCCCCAGCCGGCGGCTGTACTCCACCCGCCGCATCCCGTATCGAGTCCACACCGTCGTGAGCGATCCGTAAACGAGCGTCAGCACAGCCACCAGCGAGACTCCTGGCGCGTGCGCCAGAACGGCCACAACGACCATCGCGCATGCGAGAGCGATCCAGTCGCCCACGCCTACACCCTCGAGGGCCGGTCGCCGCTGATCGGCACCTCATCGGCCAGTGGAACCGGCACGCTGTCGATGACCTCCTGCACGACGCCCGTCACGGTCGCCCCACGCAGCTCCCGATCTACCTCCAGCAGGAGCCGATGGGCGAGCACGGCAGGCGCCACCGTGCGCACGTCGTCGGGCAGGACGAAGCCGCGCCCGGCGAGCAGCGCCCACGCTTGGCCCACGCGATACAGCGCAACGCTGCTGCGTGGCGAGGCGCCGAGCCGCACGTCGGCGTGCTCGCGCGTGGCGCGCACCAGGGCAACCGCGTAGCGCTCCACGTCCTCGGAGACATGGACCGTGCGTGCGATGGCGCGTAGCTCGAGCGCCTCGTCCGGCCGGATTACGCGCGCTACATCGTCGAGTGGCTCGGCCGACGCCTGGTGGCGACGCGCGATGCGACGTTCCGCGTCCTCATCGGGATAGCCCATCGCGATGCGCAGCAGGAATCGGTCGAGCTGGGCCTCGGGCAGCGCGAACGTGCCTTCAAGCTCGATCGGGTTCTGTGTGGCCAGCACCATGAATGGGTCCGGCAGCGGCCTGGTCTGGCCCTCGGCACTGACCTGGCGTTCCTGCATCGCCTCCAGCAGCGCCGATTGCGTCCGGGGGGTGGCACGGTTGATCTCGTCCACCAGCAGCACGTTGGCGAACACAGGACCCGGAATGAAACGGAACTTCCCCTGGTCGAGGATGCTCGAGCCGGTGACATCGGTCGGGAGCAGATCGGGCGTTCCCTGGACGCGACCGAAGGTGAGACCCAGTGCCTGGGAAAATGCGCGCGCAAGGAGCGTCTTGCCGACGCCGGGCACATCCTCCACCAGCGCGTGACCGCCTGCCAGCAGGGCGGTGGCCAGCAATCGCAGCGGCACCTCGCCCCCGACCACGGCACCGGAGACAGCCTGCTGCACCGATGCCAGGAATTGGGCGCCGCGCTGTTCCTGGGGGCGGCTGATGGAATCAGTCATTCGCCGATTAGCAAGCTGCGGAGTTCGGCCTCGTGCTCGGCCGAGGTGACAGCCAGCAGCTTGTCGCCGGCCCGCAGGGTCGTGTCCGCGCGCACCACGATCGCGTGCTCGTCGCGCACGATGACTGCGACGGAGCTCCCCTCAGGAAGCTCGAGGTCGCGCAGCACCTTGCCGATCACCGGCGAGTTCGCGTCGAGCTGAGCCTCCACGATCTGGACCTCGCCGCCCTCCAGCTCGGCGAGGTGGAGCAGGTCGTGGATCGGGATCTCGTGCTCGATCAGGGCCAGGATGCTGCGGGTGGGGCTGACCGTCTCGTCGATCGCCAGGCGCCGGAAGAGCGGCTCGTGGCTCGGGTTGTTGACCCGCGCGATCGCGCGCGGCACGTTGAACTTCATCTTCGCGACCTGGCAGGCAACCAGGTTGTCCTCGTCGTCGCCGGTGACCGCGGCGATGACGTCCGCCCGCGCCATCCCAGCCTCTGCCTGGTAGCGGCCCTCGCACCCGTCGTTCGGGATCACGATGCTGCCGAGCTCGTCGGCGATCGTGCGGGCGCGGCCCGGATCCTTCTCGATCATGACCACCTCGTGGCCGGCCGCCAGCAGCTCCTTGGTCAGGTAGTAGCCGACGTTCCCGCCGCCGATGACGACCACGTACACGTCAGCCGTCCTCGTCGGTGTCGGCGTCTTCTTTGATAGCTGCGGCGGCAACCTCGGCGGCGCGCGTGCCGGGAGGCGGCATCCCCTGCCGCGGCTCGGCAGTCGGCGGCTCGACCGCCCCATCGGTCGCCTCAGGCCCCTGGGTGGCGGCCACGACGAGGGCGTCAGCCAGGATCACGGTGCGGCACATCGTCTCGAGGCCGAGGGTGCGATACGCCTCCGCCCGCAGCGGGTCGTTGATCTTGGCGATCACCCGCGGGATCCCGAAGATGTGCTTCCCGAGCTGCGCGGCGAGCGCATTGCGGTTGTCTCCCTCGGTCAGTGCCATGAGCAGCTCGGCGAGGTCCGCTCCGGCGCCCCGAAGGATGTCCTCGTCGCTCCCGCTGCCCCGCACCGTGGCGCCGGCGAACGTGCTCGGCAGCCGGTTGAAGGCGCGCTGGTCGACGTCGATCACGGTCACGTGGTCGCCGCGCTTGTCGAGCTCGGCGGCGGTCCGCGCGCCGACCCGACCGCAGCCGATGATGATCACCCTCATGGCGTGTGTGCCAGCTCCTCCGTCTCGGCCCGAAGGCACCAGACCGGTGCGATCGAGTTGCGCATGACGTAGGGCACGGTTCGACCCGCGTCCCATCCGCCGCCGAAGCGGCGCTTGTAGCGTAGTCCCATCACGATCAGGTCGGCGTGCCGCTCCACGGCGTCGTCCACGATCGCCGCGCCAGCGGCGCGCGCCTGGGCGATCCCGGTCTGGACCTGCACCTCGTGCTCGGTCAGGAAAGCCTCGCCATGGCCCAGGGTCTCGTCCGCGAAGCCGACCGCCGCGGGCTCCTGGGCATCGAGCTGCCGCTCGAACGGAATCTCGATGACGTGGAGCAGGAAGGCCTGGCCCGCAGAGCCGGCGAGCAGGATGGCGGTGAGGCGAAGCGCCGCGTCGTCCGCCTCGGTGCCGGCGAGTGGGACGAGGATGCGGTCGAAGGTGAGCAGGGCGGGACGCTTCTCGCGCCGGCCGAAGATCATGCGACCGTATCCTACGGCGCGGCGCCGCCCTCAGCGGCCGATTGCCAGCCGCTCCACCAGCCAGCGGGGGAGGCCCACCTCGCGCATGAGTCGCTGCGTGAGCCCGATGTCGTAGCGGACCCGGCGGAAGGTCGCGGTCCCGGCGTCGGTGTCGAGGACCAGGTACGAGGCTTCGGGGTCGCCGTCGCGCGGCTGACCGACGCTGCCGGGGTTGATCAGCGAGCGGCGACTGTCGAGGGTGATCGGTGATGACGCAGTTGCCGGCACGACCTTGACGTGGTTGCCATCGGCCCGGTACACGACCGGCAGGTGGGTGTGGCCGTACAGGCAGAGGCGCGTCTCGAAGGCGCCGAGGTTCGCGGCCGCGACGCCGGCATCGGTGATGTACTCCCAGATCGGCTCGCGAGGGGAGCCATGCACCGCCGTCAGCTCGCCGTCGGTCCGCACTTCGGGGAGCGCAGCCAGGTAGGCGTGTGCGTTTTCGTCGAGAACCGTGGCGGTCCAGCGGATGGCGGCCTGCGCATCGGGGTTGAACCAGGAGGCGTCGACGGTGCCGATCGCGGCCCCGTCATGGTTGCCGGTGACGGCCCTCGCTCCGAGCTCCTGGAGCCGCCGGATCACCTCGTTCGGCTGTGGCCCGTAGCCGACGATGTCGCCCAGGACCCACAGCTCATCGACCGGCCCCAGCTCGTCGCAGACGGCGTCGAGGGCGGCGAGATTGGCATGGATGTCCGACAGGACCGCGAGGCGCATGGGGCTCGGAGTATACCGATGGTCAGCCGAGCGGCCGTCGCGCGGGCTCTCCGGGCCGGCGGGGGAATCGGGGGTCTCCGGCACGCTCCTTGCGCACCATCACGAACCGATGTCCGCCGAGCGCGGGCACCCCGGGATCGACGATGCGCAGGTCGCCGCCACCCAGCTGACCGATCGCCGCGCCGCCGCGCCGGACCTCGTCATCGTCCTCTCGCAGCGGGCCCTTCCAGGCGACGAGCGATCCTCCGACCGCCAGCAGCGGCAGGGCGAGCTCCGCGAGGACCGGGAGCGGGGCGCAGGCCCTGGCGGTGACCATTCCGTACCGCTCCCGATGCGCCGGGTCGCGGCCCAGTGTCTCGGCTCGCTCCGCGATGACGGTCACATTGGGGAGGCGGAGCGCCGTCGCGAACTCGACCAGCGCCGCTGCCTTCTTCCCCACCGAGTCGACCAGCGTCCAGCGCACCCCGGGTCGAGCCATGGCAAGGGGAATGGCCGGCAGGCCGCCGCCCGAGCCGAGGTCGATCGCGCTCTTGGGCGCGATCTCGTCGACCTGCGGCAACGCGGCCAGCGAGTCGAGGAGGTGGAGGCGGGCCACGTCGCCCGGGGACGTAACCCGGGTCAGATTGGTCCGGCGGTTGGCCGCGAGGAGCAGCGCGACGAAGCGCTCGGCGGCGTCGAGGAAGCCGGCCGGCAGGCTCCGCTCCAGCGTCGGGAGGTCGTCGAGCAGCTCCTCGAGGGCTCGTCGCGCCTCGGCCCCAGCCGCTTCATCGTCGCTCGGCAAATGAAAATGCCTCTCCGGTGGCGTTTCGGTCTTCCCGGTCACGAGCGGTTGGATGGCCGGCTTTCGCATCGGCCCCGCGGGTGCCCGGTTACCGTACTCGGCCGCCGGGGAAGCAAGACGTTCACCGTACCAGCCCTGGCGGCGACCGGCAACCCGAGTTATCCACCAAGCATCGCGGGCTGAGGCGACCTGTGGATAAGTCGCCGGGCTATACTCGCCTTCGATGGCGCCAGGGGCCGGCCGGGCAGGTACGATCGGGGACCAGTGGAGGCGACGCTGACAACGAGCCCGCCGCGCTTCGCCCACCAGAGCGAGGCGGAACTGGCAAGGATCCTCGACTTCTACGGTGTCGCATGGCGGTACGAGCCCGACCTCTTCCCGATCTCCTGGAACGCCGACGGCATGGTCGTCGAATCGTTCGCCCCCGACTTCTACCTGCCGGAGATCGACATCTATCTCGAGCTGACGACCCTCAAGCAGACGCTCGTGCGCAAGAAGAATCGCAAGCTGCGCTGGCTGCGGCAGCTCTACCCGGAGGTCCGGGTGAAGCTCTTCTACGCGCGTGACTTCCGGGCGCTGATGGTCAAGTACGGCCGCCTCGACTTCCTCGCGGACGTTGCAGCGATGAACGGCAACGGCCCGCTGAACGGCCGATGATCCACGCCGACGTCGAGGAGGTGCTGCTCAGCGGCGACGAGGTGCAGACCCGCGTCGCGGAGCTGGGCGCGCAGCTGGCCGCCGATTACGAGGGGCGCGACCCGGTCCTGGTCAGTGTCCTGAAGGGCTCGATCATCTTCCTCGCCGACCTCGTGCGGGCGATGCCGATCCCGCTCTCGATCGACCTGATGGAGGTGAGCAGCTACGGCAGCTCCACCGAGTCGAGCGGGCAGGTGCGGATCCTGAAGGACCTCTCGACCCCGATCGAGGGGCGCGAGGTGATCGTCGTCGAGGACATCATCGACACCGGCCTGACGCTCAACTACCTGCTCCGCTACCTGCACGACAAGGGACCGGCCTCGATCCGCATCTGCTGCCTCCTCGACAAGCCGGCCCGCCGCCTCGCCCCGATCGAGATCGACTATCGCGGCTTCACGATCGCCGATCGCTTCGTCATCGGCTACGGCCTCGACTACGCCGAGCGCTACCGCAACCTGCCGTACATCGGCGTCCTGCGGCCGTCGGTCTACAGCGCGGTCGCGCCGGACTAGTCCCCATGCCCGACGGCGCCGCGGGCGGCCGATTCCGCGTCCCGATCCTGCTCGGCAGCCTGCTCATGGTCGCGGCCGGCTTCCTGACCTGGTGGCAGGCCGGAGGCGAGAGCGTGCAGGGCGTGCCGATCCCGGCCAGCACCGGGATCGGCCTGGAGGGTCCGGGGATCGTCGTCTACGGCGCCGCGCTGGCGACCCTCGTCCTGCTCGACATCGGCTACATGCGCGGCCGCTGGGGCTTCGTGTTGGACGGGCCGTGGGTCTACCTCGTGCTCGGGCTGGTGGCCGCGGCAGCGGTCACCTATCGGATCTGGGAGCTCTGGTCGGTCGGCTTCCTGCCGCTGCCTCAGCACTCGCCCGGGCTCGCCGCCGCGGCGGTGGGGGCGGGCCTGGTCCTATACGGGGCGGGACGCGGCTTTGGCGCCAGGCGCCCGACCTAGGTCGCCCGGGGGAGGAGCAGCGGGCTGACCAGGATCCAGCCGATGATCACCGCCAGCAGCAGCCCGCCCAGGATCAGCATCGGTCGCAGGTCGGGCCGGTAGTCGCGCGGCGAGCGGCGCTGCGGAGGCGGGTCGCCGGACATCGGCCCGGCTAGATCTCGCCCAGGTACGCCTGTCGCACCTGCACGTTGGCAGCGAGGTTGGCGGCGGTGTCGGCCAGGATGATCTGCCCGGTCTGCAGGACGTATCCGCGGCTGGCGACGTTGAGGGCCATCTGCGCGTTCTGCTCGACCAGCAGGACCGTCGTCCCCTGCGCGTTGATGTCGGTGATGATCTTGAAGATCTGCTCGGTCAGGATCGGGGAGAGGCCCATCGACGGCTCGTCGAGGAGGAGCACCTGGGGCTTGGCCATCAGGGCGCGCCCGATCGCCAGCATCTGCTGCTCACCGCCCGACAGCGTGCCGGCCTTCTGCGCCCGGCGCTCCTTGAGGCGCGGGAAGAGGTCGTAGACCCGCTCGATATCGGCGTCGAACGACCCGCTCCGGCTGAAGGCGCCCATCAGCAGGTTCTCGTAGACGGTCATCTGCGCGAACACATGCCGCCCCTCGGGCGCCTGGGCGATCCCGGACTCGACGATGTGGTGCGGCTTCTCGGCCTGGATCTCCTTGCCCCCGAAGAGGACCTTTCCCTCGCGCGCGCGGGCGATGCCGCTGATCGTGCGCAGCGTCGTCGACTTGCCGGCGCCGTTGGAGCCGATGAGGGTCACCACCTCGCCGGGATCGACCGTCAGCGAGATCCCCTTCAGGGCCTGGATGTTGCCGTAGTAGGTGTGGACGTCGACCAGCTCAAGTGCATGAGTGTTGGCGGCCATGGCCTCAGTCATGCCGATGCCTGCTTCCCGAGGTAGGCCTCGATCACGCGCGGGTTGGCTCGGATCTCGGCCGGCGTCCCCTCCGCGATCTTCTCGCCGTAGTCGAGGACGGTGATCCGCTCGCTGACCCCCATCACGACCTTCATGTCGTGCTCGATGAGCAGGATCGTCAGCTTCAGCTCGCGACGCAGGCGGGCGATGAAGTCGGTCATCTGGCGCGTCTCGCCGGGGTTCATGCCGGCGGTCGGCTCGTCGAGGAGGAGGAGCTTGGGGTCGCTGGCCAGCGCGCGGGCGATCTCCAGCCGTCGCTGGTCTCCGTAGGGCAGGTTCTTGGAGAGCTCGTTGGCCGATCCGCGCGGGATCCCGACCAGGGACAGCAGCTCGTGGGCGCGGCGTCTCGTCGCCTCCTCCTCCTGGCGTATCCCCGCCAGGCCGGCGATCGCCTGGTACCACTGCCCGCGCATGCGGACGTGGCGACCGACCATGACGTTGGCGAGCACCGTCATGTTCTGGAAGAGGCGGATGTTCTGGTAGGTGCG
>DATCOX010000131.1:0-5930 GCA_036564495.1 Candidatus Limnocylindria bacterium | reverse complement strand
GGGGAAGTTCCTGCTGCAGTACGTCGAGCGCAAGATCCTGCCCGAGAACCCGTTCCAGGTCCTCGACCGCGAGGGGGTCGGCCAGCTGGTGCGGATGGCCACCGAGCGCGGCCGGGCGGCACGCCCCGGGCTGAAGGTCGGAATCTGCGGCGAGCACGGCGGCGATCCGGCCAGCATCGCCTTCTGCCACGAGATCGGGCTCAACTACGTCTCGTGCTCGCCCTTCCGGGTCCCCGTTGCACGCCTCGCCGCCGCCCAGGCGGCGCTCGCCTCGCGCGAGACCCGCGACAGATAACTTCGTTACCTCGACCCAGGGGCACCGGGTCAGGTGGTGGTCGTCGAGGCCTCATTCGACGCGGGACCGGTCCCAACTGCGTTCTGCGCGGCGACCCAATAGAAATAGGTTCCTGCCGACGCCGATGTGTCCTGGTAATTGAGCACATTCCCGACCGTCGTCAGGAGGGTTTCGCCGCCGGACGCTGTGCCACGCCATATCTCATATCCGGAAACAGCAGAGCCACCATCTGTGGAGGGTGCCGACCAAGTGAGGTCCGCGACACCCACTCCGGGGGTGGCGCTGATGAGCGTGGGAGCCCCGGGGACCGTCGGCGACGGAGCAGCAGTCGGCGTCGCACCGACGCTTTCACTGGGCGATGGCGTGGAGACAATGCTCGGGAGTGGCGATGGAGTGGGCACCGTGGTCGGCATGGGCGTGAGCCGCGGAATGGGGGTGACCACCGGGGGCATCTTGGTTGGCACCTGCGTTGCGAGCGGGGTCAGCGTCTCGCGCGGGGTCGCTAGGGGCGTTGCCGTGGCCTCCGGGGTCGGCTGCGCGGTCGCGGTGCCGCCGAGAACGTTCTGGTTCGGGGTGCTGCTGGCCTGTGCCACCCCAGCGTTGGGGTGCTGCGACAGCCCGATCAGCTGGGACACCCCCACGCCCAGGATGGCGGCGCTGAAGAGGACCGCAGTGGCGCCGGCGAGGCGCCCGGCCACTGCCAGTCGTCCGCGCTCTCGTCCGATCGGCTCGGCCGGCATGCTGGCAAGGCCCGTGTTCACCCCCGCGAGGAGGTCAAGGGCGTCGATCGACCGCTGGCAGCCTGCGCAGACCGATGCGTGCACCGCCAGGTCCCGCGGGGGATCGCCCTCGGCGCCCGCGATGAGCCAGGCGTGGAACCGCCTGTGGGCCTCGTTCATCGCCGCCGATCGCTCGTGGAGAAGGCGCGCCTCGCGACGTTGCCGACGCGGGTCGCGAGCTCGCCCCTGGGCTCGTCTGCGACCGCGTCAACCTCCTTGTCGGAGTCGTCCTCAGCGGCTGAGCGCAGGTACCGGCGGCGAGCCTCGGCCAGGGCGTGACGGGTCGCCGCCGGCGCGGCGTCGATGATCGTCTCGACGTCGATCGGATCGAATCGTTCCACCTCCGACGCGACCAGCGCGGCGCGAGCGTCGAGGCTCAGGGCGGCCAACCCGCGGTAAACGGCGTCATCCACTCCAAGAGGGATGAGTGCCGCCCGGCGGGCCTCAGCTGTCGGAGACCGGCGGAACGGCCGTGGGCCGCGAAGGGCGCGAAGGGCTCGGGCACGAAGCCACGCCGCCGCTCGCTCCGGGTGACGCAGCGCGGCCGCCTGCGGCGCCCCAGCTGCAAGTGAGAACCCCGCGGCGCGCTCCGCCAGCTGACGGTCGCCGAGCGCGACCAGGATCGCGAATCCGTGCAGCCGCGACCCGTGCAGCTCGCGGAACGCCGCCGCGAGCTGGCCGTCGTCGGACTGCGCGACGGAAGGTTGCAGGATGGCCGTCGGACTCCTCCCTGGTGATCGGCTCGTACCAGCGACTGCCAAGTCTATTCCCTGCGAGCAACCTTGACGCCGAGAGCGATGAGCGAGAGGGAAACCTTGACTTCGTGGTAGAATGTTGACATCCCTCTTGACAAGCCCTTGACAACGCGCCGCGCGGCGCAGGGTGGTTCGTTCGCATGACCGCTTCCGGCATCGCTGCCGAGATCAAGTCGAAGCTTCCCGTGGTGGACGTGGTGGGGGAGACCGTCGTCCTCAAGCGGGCGGGGTCCGCCTACAAGGGCCTCTGCCCATTCCACGCCGAGAAGACTCCTTCGTTCATCGTCACGCCAGATCGCGAGAGCTGGCGCTGCTTCGGCTGCGGCGAGGGGGGCGACATCTTCACCTTCCTGATGCGACGCGACGGGATCGACTTCCGCGAGGCGCTCTCGCGGCTCGCTGAGAAGGCGGGGGTCGAGCTCTCGGCGCAGACCGCGAAGGAGGACCGTCATCGGCGACGCCT
This sequence comes from Candidatus Limnocylindria bacterium, assembly GCA_036564495.1. Taxonomy (GTDB): domain Bacteria; phylum Chloroflexota; class Limnocylindria; order QHBO01; family QHBO01; genus CF-167. The sequence goes on along the minus strand of DATCOX010000131.1, from coordinate 3,638 downwards.
GCGCGAGGCGCTTGAGGCGGCGATCGCCTGGTATCGCGAGGTGCTGCTGCAGGCCAACCAGGCCGCAAAGGCGCGCGCCTATCTCGACGAGCGCGGCCTGACCTCCGAAACGCTGGATCGCTTCGGGATCGGCTATGCACCCACCAGCTGGGAAGCGCTCACGCGCCGGCTCATCGGTCGAGGCTTCAACAACGAGGAGCTGATTTCGTCCGGCCTGGCCTCGCCATCGAACCGTGGCGGCGTCATCGACAAGTTCCGCGGCCGAATCATCATCCCCATCCGGGACGCCTCCGGCCGTGCGGTGGGCCTGGGCGGTCGGATCATGCCCGGCGCCGAGGGCCCGAAGTACCTGAACTCGCCAGCCGGCCCGCTCTTCGACAAGAGTAGGACGCTGTACGGGCTGGACCTGGCCAAGGCCGCTATCCGGCGCGAGAAGCTGACCGTCATCGTGGAGGGCTACACCGATGTCATGGCAGCCCATCAGGCCGGCTTCATCAACGTGGTGGCCAGCCTCGGGACGGCCCTGACTCGTGGGCAGATCGAGCTGGCGACCAGATATGCCGACGCGATCGCCCTCGCCTACGACGTGGACCTGGCCGGGGAGGCCGCCACGCAGCGTGGGCTGCTCGAGGAGCTCGGTCCCGATCAGTCGGTCAGCAAGGTGCGGGTCGTCCGCATCCCTGCCGGCAAGGATCCGGACGAGCTGATCCGCAACGACCCGGAAGCGTGGCGCACGGCCGTGGCCGAGGCCAAGCCGGTGATCGAATACTTCATGGAGCGCACCGCGGCCGAGGTCGACCTCGACAGCATCACCGGCAAGCGCGAGCTCACAGGCCGCGCGCTGGCACTTCTCAAGCGGGTCGGGGACCCGGTCGAGCGGAGCCTGTACCTGCAGCGGCTGGCGCGTCTCGTCAACGTCGAGGAGCGGGTCCTTTTGGAGGCACTGGCTCGCGAGCCGGTGCGACGCACCGCGCGCCTGGCGCCGGTCCCGGTAGGGCCAGGCTCGGAGCCGGCGGTGCAGGGGCTCGCCCCCCTCGAGCGCGAGGCATTGAGCCTGCTGCTCCGCTACCCGGCGCTGACGGCGGAGCTGCCCTCGGACGAGCCGCTCCCGTTCCGCGACGCCACGACGAACGCCCTGGTCGGGGCCTGGCGTGAGCGGGTCGCGGGCGGCCAGGCGACGGCAGTTGACCTGGAGTCGCTCATCGGCGGTCTCGATCCGGCCACCGCGGGCCTGGCCAGGGACCTGCTCGCCCATCTCGCCGCCAACGGCAACGGCGCCCAGCTCGATCCGAGCGACGCGCGTGCCCAGCTCCGTACTTGCCTGTTGCGCCTCCGCGCGACACGCATCGAGGAGGCGATCCACGACGGCCAGCTGCTGTTGGCCGAGGCGCAGCGCGATGGCGACGAGGGGCAGCTCGACACAGTCAAGCAACAGATCAACCGGCTCGGCCGCGAGAAGGCCGACCTCAACAAGGCAATGGAATCTCCGGCCCAGGCGGTCGGCGCGAGGAGGAACTGAACGTGGCAAAGACGATTACCGCGGAGCCGGCGAAGCCGGTCGCAAAGGCGAAGACGCCGGTCAAGGAGCCGATGAAGGCGACGGCAAAGCCGGCCCCGAAGCCGGCCCCGACGAAGCCGGCCCCGACGAAGGTCGCCCCGAAGGCTGCGCTCAAGGCCGCTGTGGCGCCGCGCTCGAAGGCGATTCCCGCCGCCGCCGAGCCGGCCGCCCCGACGAAGGCGCCTCGCCGTCGCAGCACTGCCGCGGCGAGCGCAAACGGAGCGCCCAGCTCCGCGATGGGCGCCGCGCTCGAGAGCCTCCTGGCCAAGGGACGTGACGAGGGCTTCATCACCCACGACCAGATCCTGCAGGCGATGCCCCAGCCGGAGGCGAACCCCGAGGCCATCGAAGAGCTCTACGCAGCCGCCGAGGAGAGCGGGGTCGAGGTCCTCGACGCCGACAACAATCCGACCCTGATCGCGGAGGCCGGCCTCGACGCCGAGGAGGCCGCCGCGGTGATCAAGCGCGAGGGGATCGACGAGGACCTCGACGCGCTGGCCGCCGACCTCATCGGGATCGACGACCCGGTGCGCATGTACCTCAAGGAGATCGGCAAGGTCGCGCTGCTCACCGCCGAGGAGGAGGTCGTCCTGGCCAAGGCGATCGAGCTCGGGGAGCTGGCGGTCGAGGATCCGGCGCGCGCTCTCGTCAACCTCTACACCTGGGTCAGCACCAACTCGGAGCCGAAGGCTCGCAGCATGGCCGCCATGCGCGCCTTCGACCTGCCCAAGGATTCGGCGCGGGTGACGCGTGACGCCATCGACTGGTGGGTCGTCAAGCGCAAGGAGACGATCAGCCCGCCGACCGTGAAGTTCTCCAAGGCGCGTCGCGCCCCCGACCTCGACGACGAGGCACGGGAGCGGATCATGCACGCCGAGTCGATCATGAAGGTGATGGGCGAGGACCCCGGCGACTCGCTCAAGCAGGCCATCTTGTTCGGCCACACGTACCGGCAGCGAGCCCTCGACCACGCCGGGGCCGATGAGCTGGTCGAGCTCGAGCGCTGGGCGCGCGAGACGGCGCAGGGGATCGTCCGCGCCTACATCGAGGACGGCAATGACGCCGCCTACCTCCACGAGCTCGGCTACGACCCGACCATCCCGCCGGAGGTGCCGCTCGAGAAGCGCGCCGGGCGCCTGGTCGAGCAGAGCGTGGATGCGCGCAAGCGCCTGACCGAGGCGAACCTGCGCCTGGTGGTCAGCATCGCCAAGAAGTACATCGGCCGTGGGATGAGCTTCCTGGACCTGATTCAGGAGGGAAACATCGGCCTCATCCGGGCGGTCGAGAAGTTCGACTACGAGAAGGGCTTCAAGTTCAGTACGTACGCGACCTGGTGGATCCGGCAGGCGATCACGCGTGCCATCGCCGACCAGGCTCGCACGATCCGCATCCCGGTCCACATGGTGGAGACGATCAACCGCCTGATCCGCGTGAGCCGGACCCTGCTCCAGGAGCTCGGTCGCGAGCCGACGGTGGAGGAGATCGCGCGGCGAATGAGCCGCGACGAGATCATCCGCGAGCTGCGCGACAAGCTGCAGCGCGAGCCGACCGACGCCGAGACCGATGAGCGGGAGGCTGCCGGTCCGCAGACCGTGTCGCCGGAGAAGGTGCGCGAGATCATGAAGGTCAGCCAGGAGCCGGTCAGCCTGGAGACCCCGATCGGTGAGGAGGAGGACAGCCACCTCGGCGACTTCATCCCGGACCTCGCCAGCGTGGCCCCGGCCGATGCGGCCAGCCACCAGTTGCTCAAGGAGCAGGTGGAGGGCGTGCTTGACAGCCTGACCCCGCGCGAGCGGCGCGTCCTGCAGCTGCGCTTCGGCCTCGAGGACGGGCGCAGCCGGACCCTCGAGGAGGTGGGACGCGACTTCAACGTGACCCGGGAGCGGATCCGCCAGATCGAGGCCAAGGCGCTGCGCAAGCTCCGCCACCCGAGCCGGAGCCGGAAGCTCAAGGACTACCTCGAGTAGACCCCTCCCGCGGGAGGCGGGTATCATCCGCGGCGCGTTCCGGCGTAGCTCAGTGGTAGAGCGGGCGGCTGTTAACCGCTTGGTCGTAGGTTCGAGTCCTACCGCCGGAGCCA
>DATCOX010000110.1:0-17588 GCA_036564495.1 Candidatus Limnocylindria bacterium | reverse complement strand
TGCAGGCAGCGGGCCGCCTCGGCCATCGCCTGGTCGCCGGTGTAGCCGAACTCGTACTCGCCGAAGCTTGTCTTTCGCTCCTCGGCACCGAGCTTGCCCATCACCGCCTTCGGCTCCTTCACGTCGTCGGTGAAGGGCACGATGGTCAGGAAGCTGGGCTGTGGCTCCGAGACGATGCGGCGCACCTGCGGGTCGTCGAGGTCGTGGCCGCGCAGCCAGTAGTCGATCGCGTAGCTCGCGCGGCGCCCCTCGCCGATCGCCTCGACCACCGTCGTGGCGCCGGCCCGTACGTCGCCAGAGGCGAAGACCTTCGGCAGGCCGGTGCGGAAGATGTCGTCCTCGCTGACGAGCGTGTTGCGGCGGCTCACCTCGAGCTGCGAGCGGATCTCGTCCGGCTCGCTCTCGATCCAGGAGAGCTCAGGTCCCTGGCCGATGGCGCCGAGCACGGTGTCGCAGCTGACCGTGAACTCGGTCCCGGGCATCGGCTCCGGACGACGACGGCCCTTCTCATCGGGCTCGCCGAGATGCATGCGCTGGAACTCGACCCCGGTCACCTTGTTGCGCTTGTCGGTGATGATGCGCACCGGCGCCGCCTGGAAGATGACCCGCGCCCCCTCCTCGATCGCCTCGTGGACCTCGTCCTGGGCCGGCATGTCCTTCAGGTCGCGGCGGTAGACGAGGGTCACCTCGGCGGCCTTCTGGCGGAGGCTGGTCCGCGTGCAGTCGATGGCGGTGAAGCCGCCGCCGATGACCACCACCCGCGCGTCCCTGAGGGCCGGAATCTCGATGCCGCGCGAGCTGTTGTAGAGGTTCTCCAGGGCGTTGACCACGCCGTCAGCGTCCTCGCCGGGGATCCCCATCTCGTTCGACTTGTAGCAGCCGATGCCGACATAGACCGCGTCGTAGCCCTGCTCCAGCAGGTCGGCGACGTGGAAGTCGCGCCCGAGCCGCATGTTCGGCTTGAAGCTGGCGCCCAGCTCCCAGACGTGGTTCAGCTCGCGGTCCATCCACTCCTTCGGCAGCCGATAGGCCGGGATCCCATACCGGAGCATGCCGCCCTGCTCGGGATCGGCCTCGTACACGTCGCAGTGATGGCCGCGCAGCTGCAGGTAGTAGGCGGCAGCCATGCCGGCCGGGCCTGAGCCGATGACCGCCACGCGACGCCCGGAGTCCGGCTCCTTGGGCCACGGGGTCGGGGCCGGGGCGTCCACTTCGAGGACGCGGTCCGCGCAGTAGCGGTGCGAGTCGCGGATGGCGATGGCGGTGTCGACCTCCTCGCGCCGGCAGTGCGTCTCGCACGGCGCGGGGCAGACGCGGCCGAGGATGGCGGGGAACGGCAGCGAGCGCTTCAGGATGCGCGTCGCCTCCTCCCAGTTGCCCAGCGTGTTCTGCTTCAGGTAGCCGGGGATGTCGACCCGGGTGGGGCACTTGAACTGGCAGGGCGGCAGGCAATAGGCGTCGTGGTCGCTGAAGATCAGCTCCAGCACCATGCGGCGGTTCTCGACCAGCCGATCGGAGTGGGTGGTGACGACCATCCCTTCCTCAATCTGCGTTCCGCAGCTGATCGGGGTGTTCTCCTGGCCCTCGACCTCGACCACGCAGATGCGGCAGGCCCCGTAGGGCGCCAGCTTCGGCTCGTAGCAGAGGGTCGGGACGTCGATCCCCAGCACGCGGGTGGCCTGCAGGATGGTCTGGCCCTCCTCGGCCTGGACCTCCTCGCCGTTGATGGTGACGCTGATCTTGCGGGTGCCCGGCACCATCGGCCAGATGGGGGTGTAGTCCTCCGGGCGCAAGGGGGCGCCCTTGCCGTTTCCGTTGCCGTCGGTGACGAAGCTCATGGCCGGTGCATCTTAGAGGCCCGCCAGCGGCGCCAGGAGCGGCGCGACCCGCGGGGTCTTGCAAGCGCCGGCGACGCATTCGCCGCGCTCTGCGTGGGCTCGGTACTCGTCAGGGAAGCAGTCCAGGGTCGTGAGCATCGGTCCGGGAGCACGCGCTTCGAGATGGCAGAGCGCGGTGTCGCTCATCTTGCGAGCCAGCTCCCGCAGCAGGACCAGGTCGTTCGGCCGCGGGCTGGCGGCCAGGATGCGATCGAGCGTCTCGACCAGCCGCTTGGTGCCGATCCGGCACGGAACGGCCTTGCCGCACGCCTCGCGGGCGGAGTAGTCGAGGAAGAAGCGGGCCGAGTCGACCATGCAGGTGTCGCTGTCGGCGACGAGGAACTGCCCCAGGCCGATGCCGGCGCCGGCCTCGTGCAGTGGCCCGAAGTCGTACGGCGTGTCGAGCTGCTCGGCGCTCAGGGCACCGCCGCCCGGCCCGCCGACGAAGACCGCCTTGGTGGTTCCGGTGCCGCCGCCGGCGATCGCCACGATCTCGGAGAGGGGCGTTCCCAGGGCCACCTCCGCCACCCCGGGCTGCGCGACGCGACCGTAGATGCTGACCAGCTTCGTCCCTGGCGCGTCCTTGGAGCCGATGGCGCGGAACTTCTTCGCGCCGTTTGTCGCGATCCAGGCGACGTGCGCCAGCGTCTCGCCGTTCTGGACCGTGGTCGGATCGCCGCGCAGGCCGCGCTCGGTCGGATACGGCGGCCGGATGACCGGCATGCCGCGGTCGCCCGCCAGCGCGGCCAGCAGGGCCGTCTCCTCGCCGGCGACCAGGGCGAGCGGTCCCTCCCGGACCTCGACCACGCACGAGAAGTCGGTGCCCAGCACGAGGTACCCGGCCAGGTGCGCCGCTTGCGCCTCGGCAATCGCGGCGCGCAGGCGCTCGATGGCCACGGTCCAGTCGCGCCGCACGGCGATGATCGCGTCGGAGGCGCCGGTGGCGAAGGCGGCCAGCAGGACCCCCTCGAGGAGCAGGTGCGGGTTCCCCTCGGCCAGGGCCCGATCGCCGAGCGCGGTCGGATCCGCGCCGATCAGGTTGGCGACGACCACCTTGCTGTCGCCCGCGGCGGCACGGGAGGCGCGCCACTTGTCCGCCGTCGGATATCCGCCGCCACCACGTCCGCGCAGGCCGGCCGCGGCGATCTCGTCGATCGTGCCGTCCGGTCCCAGCTTCTCGACCGCGCGGGCGAGGCCCGCGTAGCCGCCGACCTTGCGGTAGCCCTCGAGGCTGGTGGGGTCGATGATCCCGATCTGCGCCAGCAGGCGCTGGTCGCCGCCGGGCAGGATCCGGATCTGCGGTGAGAGGCCGGTCTCGGTCATGGCAACCTCAGCTCGCCGCCCCGACGCCGGCCTTCGCGCGAGCCGGCGCCTTGCGGCGTTCGGCCACGACGTGCCTTCCCTGCTCGACGCTCAGCGGGCCGTAGACCATCGTGTCGATGCGCAGCGCCGGTGAGAGCGCGCCGGCCGCAACCTCGTCGCTTGTGGCGAGGGTGACCGCACCGTCCGCGGTCGTCTCGCCCGGCGAGATCCCCAGGTCGGTCTGGAGCGCGTCGAGGAGCGCGTCGCCGCCCGCGAATCGGCACGCGGCGCAGGTGCAGACGGTGATGAGGTGCCCGTCGGTGGGCAGCAGGCGGAAGCCGCCGAGCCCCGCCGCGCCGAAGATCTGGGCCCAGTGGATCGACATCCGGTCGCTCGCCTCGCGCAGCGCGCGCTCGGGGAGGTAGCCGTAGTGCTCCTCGACGGCCGAGAAGATCGCCACCAGCGCCTCCGGCCGCCCTCCGAAGCCGTCGATCACGCCGTGCAGCCAGGGCGTGTCGATCGCCTCGTCCCAGCGCGCCGCGTTGCGCATCGGTACGGCCGGCAGGCCCGCCCGCCGGTAGGCATTTGGATCCTTGCGCTCGTCGTAGATCTCCGGCAGACCGTAGCGGATGCGCTGCCCGGTCGAGTCGAAGCCGCTCATGTCGATCGCCTCCACCGGACAGACCTGTGCGCACTGGAAGCAGACCTCGCACTTGTGCTCGCCGAACGGGTCGTAGATCAGGTCGAGGCGGCCACGCCATCGGTCGGGCATGGTCGGGCGCGATTCGGGGTACTGGTTGGTGACCTTGGGCGCCCAGTAGTTGCGCGCGGTCTGGCGCAGCCCCTTGAGGATGCCGAAGCCGGGGACCCTCATAGCTTGAAGGCGACCACGGCGCCGGCGGTGACGACGAGGTTGACCATGGCCAGCGGCAGGAGCACCTTCCAGGCGACAGCCATCAGCTGATCCACCCGGATGCGCACCAGCGTGACGCGGAGCAGGACGGCGATGGCCACGAAGATGTAGGTCTTGAGGAAGAACCACAGGACGCCGTACAGGGTGCCGAGGAAGCCGTCGAGCTGGGCGGGGAAGGGCCAGGGCGCGAGCCAGCCGCCGAAGAAGAGCGAGATCATGATGCCGCTCATGATGAAGAGGGCCACGTACTCGGCGAAGAAGAAGAAGCCGAAGCGCATGCCGGAGTACTCGGTGAACGGCCCGGCCACCAGCTCGCTGTCGGCCTCCACCATGTCGAACGGGGTGCGGTTGATCTCCGCCAGCGAGGCGACGTAGAAGATCGCCAGGCCGACCGGCTGCCAGATCAGCATCCAGCCGTGGACCCGCTGCCACTCGATCAGCTCGCGGAAGTTGAGCGTGCCGGCCAGGACCACCGCCCCGACCACCGACAGGGTGAGCGGGATCTCGTAGCTGACCATCTGCGCCGCGCTGCGCAGGCCACCGAGCAACGAGTACTTGTTGTAGCTGGCCCAGCCGGCGACGAGCAGGCCGACCACCGACAGGCCGAGCACCGCGAAGAAGTAGACGATCCCGATGTTGAAGTCGGCGGCGATGGCGCCAGGCGCAAACGGGATCACGAGCATGCTCATGGCGGCCGCCATGTAGACCATCCACGGCGCGAGGGTGAAGGTCGCCCGATCCGCCTGGTCGGGGATGTGGTCCTCCTTGGCGAGCACCTTGAAGCCGTGGATCGTGCTCTGGAACATGCCCCACGGGCCGATCCGGTTCGGGCCATAGCGCAGCTGCGCCCCGGCGATGATCTTCAGCTCCATCTGGATGACCACGAAGGCGGTCGGCACGGTCAGGAGCAGGATCAGGGTCGTGGAGAGCAGGAAGCGCAGGATGCCGAGCAGCAGGTCGAACGTCATTACTTGTCGACCCCGCCCATCACGGGGTCGAAGCTGGCCATGACCGCCATCGTGTCGGCGATGAGGTGGCCGGGCATCAGCTTGGGGACCGCCTGCAGGCTGATGAAGCTCGGGTCGCGCATGCGGAACCGATACGGGTTGGGGCCGCCATCGCTGATGGCGTAGACGCTGTACAGGCCGCGGGGCGACTCGATCGCCGCGTAGGCGCGCCCCGGCTTGGGGCGGATGATCCCCGGCACCTGTGCCTGCACCGGCCCGTGCGGCATCTTGTCCACGATCTGGTCGATCAGGTGAATGCTCTGCTTGATCTCGGCGATGCGCTGCAGGTAGCGCGCGTTCGAGTCACCGCCGGTCTGGGTGATCACCTCGAACTCGAGCTCGGGGTAGATCGAGTAGGGGTGGGCCTTGCGCACGTCGAACGCCACCCCGGAGGCCCGCAGGTTGGGACCCGAGACGCCGAGCGCGATCGCGTCCTTGCCGGAGAGGGTCCCCATCCCGATGGTGCGGGCGCGGAAGATCTCGTTGTCGGTGATCACCCGCTCGCTCATCTCCACGTTCTTCAGGACGTGGCCGCGCCACGTGCCGAGGCGGGAGAGGAACTCGTCGTTCGTATCCCAGTTCACGCCGCCGACGCGGAAGAAGTTGAAGAGCATGCGCTGGCCGCTGATCGCCGCGAGCATGTCCACGATCTCGTCGCGGTTGATGAAGCCGTACAGGATCGGGGTGATGCCACCCATGTCGAGCGCCAGGAAGCCCATCATCAGGCTGTGGCTGAAGACGCGATTCAGCTCCACCACCAGCGCCCGGATGTACTCGGCCCGCTTCGGAGCGGTGACCCCGAAGAGCTTCTCGAAGGCGATCGCCGGCGCGTGCTCGTTGTGCATCGTCGACAGGTAGTCCATCGGGTCGACGTAGGTCAGGACGGTGGTGTAGGTCGCCTCCTCGCACAGCTTCTCGATCCCGCGGTGCAGGTAGCCGAGGACCGGGTCGAGATCGGTCACGACCTCGCCGCGCACCTTCACCACCAGGCGCATGACGCCGTGCGTCGAGGGGTGCTGCGGGCCCATGTTCACGAGCATCTCGCCCTCCTCGAGGGTGTAGACCTCTCGCTCGCGCTCCGTCTGGGGCGGGCGCTCCGGCAGCCCGACCGATTCGAACCCGGCGTACTCGCCGGCGGGGCCCTTCTCCGGAACGAGGCCCGCCACGCGGCGCAGCCGCGCCTCCTCATCCCGCTCCAGATCGAGCGGGTCGGGGATCTTCACGTCGCTGGTCATGACTCGCTCTCGGCGTGGGCGATCACGCCCGGCGCGATCTCGTCTGAGAGGCGGGCCAGGTCCCATGTCTCGGGCCGCTCGAGGGGCCGCACCCCGGCCGCCGACGAGTCGGCGGCGTCATCGGGCAGGAGGAAGTCCTTGCGCTGCGGGAAGCTGCGGTAGTCGGGCGACATGTAGATCCGCCGCAGGTCGCGGTTGCCGTCGAAAAGGATCCCCATCATGTCGTACATCTCGCGCTCATGGAACATCGCCCCCTCCCATAGCCCGGTGATGCTCGGGATGTGGGGGTCGGCGCGGTTCACCCGAGCGCGGACGCGCAGCCAGGCGGGATGGCGGTCCGAGTAGAGGTGGTACACGACCTCGAAGTGCTCGGTCGTGCCGTAGTCGACGGCGGCGGCATCGGCCAGGAAGAAGAAGTTGAGCTCAGGATCGTCGCGCAGGGCCTGGAGCAGCGCGACGTTGCGGTCACCGGAGATCGTCACCTCGACGGTGTCCTCATCGGTCCACAGCGTCGCGGCCAGGTCAGGGAAGCGATCGAGCAGGAGCCGGACCAGGGCTCCCGCCTTGGCCGGGGCTGTCAGCGCACGTCTCCTTCCCAGTCGATCCGCTGCACCCCGCGATCGACGTAGGTCGGCCACTCGCCGCGCCGCTGCTTGACGAGCTCCTGGAGCTTCATCATGCCGTAGATCAGCCCCTCCGGGCGAGGCGGGCAGCCGGGCACGTACACGTCCACCGGCATCACCCGATCCACTCCCTGCACCACGCTGTAGCTCCGCTTGAAGCGGCCTCCGGAGGTCGTGCAGGTGCCCATCGCCACGCACCACTTCGGCTCGGGCATCTGCTCCCAGAGGCGCACCAGCGGGCCGGCCATCTTCGTCGTCAGCGTGCCGGCCACGATCAGGACATCGGCCTGGCGCGGCGAGGCGCGGAACGGGAACATCCCGAACCGGTCGATGTCGTTCTTGCTGGTGGCGGTGCTCATCATCTCGATGGCGCAGCAACTCAACCCCGAGAGGAGCGGCCAGAGCGAGTTGGCGCGGATCAGGTCGAGCACGATGTCCGCGCGGGTCGGGATCACCTCCAGCAGGCCGTGGAATCCGCCCTGCGGGTGCTGCTCCATTCCGAACTCGGCCAGCAGCTCGTCGTCGCCGGCCTGGTCGGGGATCACGATCCTGGGCTTGCCGCCCTTCAGGATCCGCTCCGCCTCCGCCGCGTCGGGCAGCTCGGGGGTCGTCTCAGGAGTCTTCACCGCCATGTCAGGTCACCCTTTCGCCAGGCATACAGCTCTCCGAAGAGCAGGATCCCCAGGAACAGGCTGATCATGACGATCCCCTGGACCGCGATCGCTCGCACGACCATCGCCCACAGGTAGACGAACACGATCTCCACGTCGAAGGCCACGAACAGGAGCGCATAGAGGTAGAAGGCGAGCCCGAAGCGCGACCAGGTGTCGCCGATGGTGTCGATCCCGCACTCGTAAGGGAGCCCCTTCTGGGGAGTGCGGCGTCGGTGGGTGATCAGCCACGAGAAGAGGATCGTCCCGAAGACGAAGATCGACGCGGCGATCGCAAAGCCGATGACGTAGAGCAGTCCGGTCTGATCCATGCCAGCTCCGTGGTTGCTCGGGCGCAGGACCTTCGCGTCCCGCGCGATTGGTGCTCGATTGACAGGCCTCCCACGCTCATCGCGCAGGGCGCCTCAGGAACAGTCTACCAGCCTCAGCGCCCGAGCCAGGCAGCGTCGACGAGGATCCGGAGGCCGTCGCTGACCAGGGCGTGACTCCCCAGCAGGAAGGGCACCGATGAGGCCGCCGCCGCCCTTGTCAGCTCGGCCAGCCACTCGGTCGTCATCGGCTCCGAGTCGAGGAAGTCGGAGGCGAAGCGCTCCTCGGTCGGCGGCCACTCGCTCGCCTCCGACGAGGCCGCGCGGCTCGCCATCAGGACGCGCGTGTCGAGGATCACGGCGTCGCCCAGGGTGGCGAGCTCGCTCACCAGGTCGGCCGGGCCGAGGCGGTCCATCCAGTCGGCAAGGAGGGAGTGGGGGACCGCGTCGCGGGCCGAGCGCATGCCCCGTTCCTCGACGAAACACCGGACGCGGCACGCGCTCTCCGTCTCGAGGTACGACCACGCGGTGGATGGGACGCGTCCCGCCACGACGAGCTGCGCCTCGCGGTTGCGAAGCACGGCGCCCAGCGCTCCGAGGTGCGGGACCTCCAGTGAGCGCCCGCCGGGCAGGATCGCCATCTCCAAGAAGGCGGCCACCACGCCGTCCGGGCGCCGCGTCGTGGGCAGCCGCGTGCCGAGGCGGAGGAGCGCAAGGTCGAGCGGCGTGTCGACGTCGAAGCGTGCCCAGCGCGACGTAGACAGGTCGCGAATGGCGAACCCGGCCGCCTCGAGGCAGTGCATGGCGGCGTTGTCGGTCGAGCAGCCCTCGAGCGCGGTGAGCGCCGCCTCCAGCGTCAGCCGGCTGGAAGGGTCGCCGGCGACCAGGAAGGCATCGGTCGAATAGCGGTTGTTGGAGGTCGCCTCACCCGGGATGGCCGAGATCAGCGACTCGATCAGCGAGTCGTCGGCGAGGGCCAGCGCCCCGGCTCCGGCGTAGCCGATCGCGTCGAGCGGCCGCCCCTCTGCCCGGACGCGAGCCAGCATCGCCCGGGCGGCGGCCACGTACCAGCGTCCCCAGTGGAAGGCCTCGCCGGCGGCCGGTCGCGCGGGATGCAGGGCGGCGACGCCGGAGCCCGCCGCGATGAGCCTGCGCGAGAGCTCGATGGCGAGCCGCCGGCGGCCCGCGTGGCCCACGGCGGCATACGAGCCGAACGGGATCTCGGGGTCGGGGTTGACGCCGGGATCGACGATCAGGACGAGGGGCGAGGGTCGCTCACGCATGCTGTGGCTCCGCCGCGCCCTCCACCAGCCGGTGCAGCTGGCGGAGGTGCATCAGGTCGTGGACGCCCGCGAAGAGGAGCCACTCCCCGCAGCGCAGGTGGCCGACCAGCGGGTGGTCGAGGGGGCACGGCAGCGACTCGTGCCCCGCGATCGCCTCCGCGGAGGTGGCCAGGGAGCGACGGCTCTTGCCGAGCAGCACGAGGAGCGCCGGCACGTCGGCGTCGGCCGGGCCGGGGACGCCGGGGATGACGCGCGGCGCGTCCGCGGGCCATTCGTCGCGGGCAGCGAGGGCGGCCGCGTGCGCCAGCCAGCGACGCGAGCCGGTGGTGTGCGCAAACGCCTGCGCCACGTTCCAGTCTTCCTCGCCGCCGGGCGCGCGCAGGAGCGCCTCCGGCAAGTCGCGCAGGACCGCCTCGAGCGCATCGGCGATCGCCTCGTGCTGGGCGAGGATCCGCGGGGCGCTGCCGGGCCCAGCCCGTCGTCGAATCTCGCGGCGGAACGCGAGCGAGCGGCTGATCGGCTCCTCGTCGTCGATGGTCTCCCAGACCGCGACCACATCCGGGGCGCGCGGCTCAAGGGCGGCCAGCCATGCGGGGGCCGCCATCGGTATCGGTCCTAGAGGCGCTCGAAGCGCTCGACGGGGACCACGAAGACCGTCGCGCCGCCGACCTCGACCTCGACAGGGTAGGGCATGTAGAACTCTCCCGGCTCCATGATCGGCGGCATCGGGTTCACGAACTGGCGCCGCGAGTGGCAGTTTGCGCTGACGATCTCGAGCACGGCGTCGACCTGGTCGTCCTCGACCCCCACCAGGATCGTCGCGTTCCCCTGCTTCAGGAAGCCGCCCGACGACTGGAGGCGGGTGGCGCGGAACTCCTTCTCGAGCAGCGCGTCGACGAGGTTGCCCGCATCCTCGCTGTGGACGACCGCGGTCACGAGCTTCACTGCTCGATTATGCCCGAAGGGCGTGGCCGAGCACCATGGCTCCCGGGACCGCTCCGCCGGAGATCGGCCATGCGCCGCGCGAATCAAATCGCACCGATCGGCGGCTTCCCGTGCAGGCCCATTCCTCCGTGGAATGCCACGGCACCGGAGAGTGCGTATCGGTGTGATCTGATGCGCCGGATGAATACCTGGCGCGCCGATCAGTGGGGCTTATGGTCCTGCACCAATTGGCCTGGCTTATGCGGATCCTCGGTGGGAAAGACGAGAGGCTCCACGACCGCGCGCACGGCGGCGTCCGTGGCCTCGACGCTGCCCGAGCCGTCGACCACGCGGTAGCGCTGCGGCTCGGCCGCGGCCAGGTCCAGGTACGCCTGCCGTACGGTCTGGAAGAAGCGCTCGCCCTCGGTGTCCTCGAAGCGGTTCCACTGCCCACGCCGCTTGCGGGCGAGGCCGACCTCGACCGGCACGTCGACCAGGATCGTCACGTCCGGCAGCGTGTCGTAGGTGGCGAAGTGTTGCAGCTGGCGGATCTCGGCCGCCTCGATCCCATAGGCGGCGCCCTGGTAGGCGAGCGACGAGTCGAGATAGCGGGCGCAGACGACGTTGTCGCCGCGCTTGAGGGCGGGCAGGATCACCCGCGCCGTGTGCTGGGCGCGGGCCGCGGCGAAGAGGAGGGCGTCGGCCCGCGGGTCGAGGTCGTCGGAGACGTCCCGCTCGTGGAGCACGAGGCGGCGCACCTCCTCGCCGAGTGGCGTGCCACCCGGCTCGCCGGTGAGAACCGTCGGCTCTGCGCGCGAGCGGAGCCACTCCGCCAGGTGCCGAGCGGCGGTCGTCTTGCCGCTCCCGTCGGGCCCCTCCAGGGTGATGAAGCGGCCCCGACGGGTCGCGCTCACCGGCTCACCGCCACGCGCGCCCCTCGTCGGGGAGCAGCTCGACCCGGCGGTTCGGCTCCGTCCCGCGCGATCGGCTCATCAGGCTGTTGCGCTCCGCCATCTGGTGCTGGAGGCGGCGCACGTAGGCGTTCTGCGGCGCGAGCTCCATCGGGTTGCCACTGGCCTGCACCAGGCCGATCGCCTCGGCGGTCTCGTGGAGCGCGGCCTCGGAGGGATCGGCTTCCAGGTCGAACAGGCTCGCCAGCAGGTTCTCCATCTGAATAATCGTGTTCGTCTTGAGGACGTAGATCGGGATCCCGCCTGACTCGGCGTCGCGCAGGGCCGATGGCTTGCGGCGGTAGTAGTTGCGGAGCGTGACGACCGCATCGGCCTCGTCGAGCTCACGCGCGACGTGCACCGGCACGCCCAGCTCGCGCACCGCCTGCTCGAGATGCTTGCGGCTGACACCGAAGCCGAAGAGGCTCAGCGGCCGATGCGAGCGGACCGGGGTCGAGCCTGCGCCGCTCGCCTCAGGCGGAGCGGACGATTCGCGCATCGCCACCTCCAGGTGCCGCCGCGGGTCCGACGACTCAGATGGCTCGCCGACGAGCGCGCGGCCACGCCCCGCGTCGCGGCCCCGGCCGGGAAGCGGACGAAGGCCCAGCCCCCCGCCGTTGCCCCGGCCGCGGCCGAAGGCCCCGAAGCCCCCGAGCGGGTCGAGGGCCGCGAAGGTCGGCGTGCCGGTCGGCGACTCGGCGATCTTGTAGTCGTACTTCGTGGCGGCGCGCAGCTCGCCGCCCTCGCGCCAGCGGGACTCTGGTGGGACCATGTGGCCGCGAAGGATGGCGTCGACGGTCTCGGATACGTTGCGGTGCACGATCACGCTATCGCGCTCGACGATCTCGACCACCACGTCGAAGGTGGGCGGCGCCTTGCGCTCGAGTACGGTCTTCTGCGTTCCGCGCCGGCGCGCCTCCTCGTCGCCGAGGGTGACGGTCTGGATCCCCCCGACCAGGTCGGAGAGGGTCGGGTTCAGCATCAGGTTGTCGAGCGTGTTGCCGTGGGCCGTGCCGACGAGCTGGACGCCGCGCTCCGCGATCGTGCGGGCGGCGGCCGCCTCGAGCTCCGTCCCGATCTCGTCGATGACGATCACCTCGGGCATGTGGTTCTCGACCGCCTCGATCATTACCGCGTGCTGCTCGGCGGGGACGCGCACCTGCATGCGCCGTGCGTCGCCGATGCCGGGGTGCGGGATGTCCCCGTCGCCGGCGATCTCGTTGCTGGTGTCGACCACGATCACGCGCTTGCCGAGGTCGTCGGCGAGGACGCGGGCCACCTCGCGCAGCATCGTCGTCTTCCCGATCCCTGGCCGCCCGAGCAGGACGACGCTCTGCCCGCCCTCGACGATGTCGCGGATGATGTCGATGGTGCCGAAGACGGCCCGCCCGATGCGGCAGGTCAGCCCCACCACCTTGCCGGCCCGGTTCCGGATGGCGCTGATGCGATGCAGGGTGCGCTCGATGCCGGCGCGGTTGTCGCCACCGAAGGCGCCGATGTGATCGATGATGTGGGCGATATCGGCCTCGACGATCTCCCGGTCCAGGAGCACCTCC
This sequence comes from Candidatus Limnocylindria bacterium, assembly GCA_036564495.1. Lineage (GTDB taxonomy): Bacteria > Chloroflexota > Limnocylindria > QHBO01 > QHBO01 > CF-167. The sequence continues at coordinate 4,939 of DATCOX010000110.1, read as the reverse complement.
TCGCCATGCGTGAAGCGCGCCTCCGGGCGACGCCCGAGGTCGAGCACCACCTCCAGCAGGTCCGCCCGGTTGGCAAAGCTGCGCAGGCGCGCAACGATCTCGGGCGGGAGTGCCTCGAGCAGGGCGTCCAGGTCGTCGGTCGTCGGCTGTGCGTTCATCGTCTTTTTCGTGGTGCTCACCCTTCCTCTAGATCGCTGGGACCATCGCCGGCTGCCGGACGCTGGCAAGCACTTCGCGCACCAGCATGCTGACCTGGCCGACCGGCTCGAACCCGGCCGCCTCAGCGGCCCGCCTCCCGGCCGACTCGTATGTTCGCACCGGAGCCAGGATCCCTGCACCGAGCGCCTCCTCGCCCGCCGCCTTCAGGACGGCCCCCAGGAAGGCCGAGCCATCGGCCCCCTCGCGCACCAGGAAGCGCAGGTAGTGCGGCCCCTCCCGGCAGGCGCCGTGTTGCGCGAAGCCCGCCACCCGCTCGCCGTCGGCCAGCAGCCAGCCGCTCACCTCGCTGAAGTGCAGGAGCGGGTTCAGGCTGCTGCGCGGCACGACCCCCTCGTGACCGACCGGCTCCCAGTCCTGCGCCCCGTACGCTTCGATCCGCGCAATCGCCGGCGGTGTGGTGTGGGTCCACAGGTCGAACAGGTGCCAGGCGTCCGGCGGGGTGGCCGGGAGGAGGTCGTCCGGCCGCCCCTCTCCGACGCCGCCCGGCGCCCGGTACCAGATCTCCTCGTTGGCATACGCCATGAAGTTGAGCTGCCCGAAGAGCTCCATGTTCTCCGGCACGTCGGCACAGGCCGCGTGGTAGCGGGCGACCTCGCGCCGGCTCCCCTCCTCGATCACCGCCCGCAGGAGCGCGAAGCGCACCTCGGCCGCCATCTCCGAGTCGGCTGCGTCCAGCTCGGTGATCACCCAGTCGTCGCGATGCGGCTCCTCGACCGCCCGGCAGCTGCCAACCAGCCGGCCGTCCCACTCCGCCACCATGTGCACGGACGGCGATCGCAGCGGCAGCCACGAGGGCATGAGCGCGGCGAGGCTGATGCGCGGCGGTGCCGCCGAACGAGCCGGCACGCCGAGCGAGCGCCGGAACCCCTCCGTCCCCTCGTGCACCTGGCGCGACAGTGCGACCAGCGCCGGGCGATCGGTGAGCCGCGCGGGCCTGATCGATCCGGCGGCGGCGCTCACGAAGCGACCAGCTCCAGGAAGAGCCGATGCAGGCGCCGATCCGGCGTCAGCTCGGGATGGAAGGCGGTCGCCAGCACCCGGCCCTGTCGCACGGCAATCGCGCGGCCGTCGGCGTCGCGGGCCAGCACCTCCACCTCCGGGCCCACCTCGCTGACGACGGGGGCGCGAATGAAGACCCCGTGCAACGGCGCGTCTCCCAGCGAGGGGATGGCCAGGTCGGCCTCGAACGAGTCGAGCTGGCGCCCGTAGGCGTTGCGCTGGACGGTGATGTCGAGCAGCCGCAGGACCGGCTCGTCGCCGTCGGCGATCCGGTCGGCCAGCAGGATCATGCCGGCGCAGGTGCCATAGACCGCCGCGCCGCCGCGGGCCAGCGCCACGATCGGCTCGCGCAGGCCGTAGAGGTCGATCAGCCGGCGCATGGTGGTCGACTCCCCGCCCGGCAGAATCAGCCCATCGAGGCCGACCAGGTCGCGCGGCAGGCGCACCTCGATCGGCTCGGCGCCGACGTCGAGGAGGGCGGTCGCGTGCTCGCGCACGTCGCCCTGCAGGGCCAGGACGCCGACCCGCGGCCCGCGCGCTGGTTGTGCGCGGGCGGGCGCCGCGGCCGGGGCGGTCTGCGCCATCGGTGCTGCGCCTCCCCTACCAGCCGCGGACGGCCAGGCGTTCCTCCGCCGGAATCTCGGAGAGCTCCAGCCCGTGCATCGGCTCACCCAGGCCGGCGCTCACCTCGGCCAGGATCTCCGCGTTGTCCCAGTGGGTGGTGGCCATCACGATCGCCCGCGCCACGCGCTCGGGGTTCTCGCTCTTGAAGATGCCGCTGCCGACGAAGACGGCCTGTGCGCCCAGCTGGCGCATGAGGCTGGCGTCGGCCGGTGTGGCGACCCCGCCGGCCGAGAAGTTCGGGACCGGCAGCTCGCCCAGGCTGGCGGTCTGGCGCACGACGTCGAGCGGGGCGCGCAGCTCCTTGGCCGCGGCGTACAGCTCGTCCTCCCGCATGCCGGCCAGCTCGCGGATCCCCTTCATGACGGCGCGCATGTGGCGCACCGCCTCGACGATGTTGCCGGTCCCCGCCTCGCCCTTGGTCCGGATCATGGCCGCCCCCTCGCCGATCCGTCGCAGCGCTTCGCCGAGGTCGCGGCAGCCGCACACGAACGGGACCCGGAACTCGTGCTTGTCGATGTGGTGCTCCTCGTCGGCGGGGGTCAGCACCTCGGACTCGTCGATGAAGTCGACCTCGAGCTGCTGCAGGATCTGGGCTTCGGCGATGTGGCCGATGCGGCACTTGGCCATCACGGGAATGCTGACCGCGCCCTTGATCTCCTCGATCAGCTGGGGGTCGGACATGCGCGCCACGCCGCCGAACTTGCGGATGTCGGACGGGACGCGCTCAAGCGCCATGACCGCGACCGCGCCGGCCTCCTCGGCGATCCGCGCGTGATCGGCCGTGACGACGTCCATGATGACGCCGCCGGAGAGCATGCGGGCGAGCCCGACCTTGGTCGTCCAGGTGCTGGTTTCGATGGTGGCCATGGGGCCTCTTCGTGTCGACTTCGTGCTTGAGACCGATGGCGGCGCTGCCGCGCCGCACTGGCCTCGCATTGTACTCGGGAGCGTGTCGGCCTCCCACCCTCAGGCCTTGGCCAGAGGGCCTCGTCAGCCGATCGGCAGCCGCTTGCTATCATCCGCGCCACGGGAGGCACCGCTTGCTCAACGCACCGGTCCTGGTCCTCAACCAGAATTACGAGCCGCTCAACGTCTGCGACATCAGGCGTGCCTTCAACCTGCTCGGGTCGGAGAAGGCGGAGCTGCTGGAGCGGAACCACCAGGTCATCCACACGCCGACCCTCGCCATTCCCGCGCCGTCCGTGATCCGGCTCGTCTACCTCGTCCGCCGGCCGCGGCCGCGGGTCAAGCTGAGCCGGCGGGAGGTGTTCGCGCGGGACGCCCACATCTGCCAGTACTGCGGGACCGCCAGCCGCGACCTGACCATCGACCACGTCGTTCCGAAGCACCGTGGCGGGCGCCACGAGTGGGAGAACCTCGTCACCGCCTGCCGCGCCTGCAACCATCGCAAGGGGAGCAAGACGCTCTCCGAGGCCCGGATGACCCTCCGGCGCGAGCCAAAGGCGCCCCGAGCCGACGTGCGCTACCTGTACGGCACCTATCTCGCCGACGAGCAGAACGGCGCCTGGCGAACGTACCTCTTCCTGAGCGACTCCCCGGGTTCGCACGCCTAGGCCGCTCGGCCGGGAGGAACCGATGCGCGATGGCGATCCGATGCGGATCGACCTGCCGCCTGTAGTCGCCGGGATCCTCACTGCCCTGCGGTCTGGCGATCACGAGGCGGTCCTGGTCGGTGGCTGCGTGCGGGACCTCGTGCGCGGCGAGCAACCGGCGGACTGGGACGTGGCCACCTCGGCGCGCCCCGAGGTCGTCGCAGCTCGTTTCCCGGGCGCGACCTGGGAGAATCCCTTCGGCACGGTGACGGTCCGCGACCCCGAGGGCGGACGCGGGATCGAGGTCACGACCTACCGCATCGAGACGGGCTACCGCGACCAGCGCCGCCCGGACCAGGTGCGCTGGGGTAGCTCGCTGGTCGAGGATCTCGCGCGGCGCGACTTCACCATCAACGCCATGGCGTGGACGCCGGACGAGCTCCCTACCGGCGGCGGCCACCTCATTGATCCATACGGCGGTACGGCGGACCTCGAGGCGGGCCTGCTGCGCGCCGTCGGCGATCCAGACGCCCGATTCCGCGAGGACGCCCTTCGCCTTCTCCGGGCGGTCCGCTTCGCCACTCGCTTCGACCTGCGCCTCGAGCCGCGGACGGAGGCGGCGATCCGGGCCCACGCCGCTGAGGCGGCGGGACTCTCAGGGGAGCGCGTGCACGACGAGCTGATGCGGATCCTGGCCGGGGCGGCTCCGCCGTCAGCGGCGTTCGAGCTGATGGAGCGGCTGGGTCTCCTCCAGGTCCTGCTGCCCGAGCTGGCGGCGCTTCGCGGAATCCCGCAGGCAAAGGCGCGGGCCGGCGACGCCCTCGACCACTCGCTGCGTGCCGCCGATGCGCTGGCGGCGACGGACCCGGTGCTGCGGCTCGCCGGGCTGCTCCACGATGTCGGCAAGGCGACGACCCTGGCCGATGGCCACTTCCTGCACCACGACCGCGAGGGCGCGCTGCAGGCCGAGGGGATCCTCCTCCGGCTCCGGGCGCCGCGTGCCGAGGTCACGCGCGTCACGCGCCTGGTGCGGCACCACATGTTCACCTATACCCGCGACTGGACCGATTCCGCCGTCCGACGCTTCGTTCGCCGCGTGGGAACGGACCTCCTGCAGGACCTCTTCGCGCTGCGGGCGGCGGACGACGTCGCGTCCGGCGTGGAGGAGCCGCCCTCCGGCTGGAGGGAGCTCCGAGAGCGCGTGGCGGCGACCGCGGGCGATCCGCTGGAGGCGCGGCAGCTGGCCGTGGACGGCGACGACCTGGTCGCCGCACTCGGGATCGATCCCGGACCGATGATCGGCCGCCTCCTCGACGGGTTGCTGGAGGCGGTGCTCGAAGATCCCTCGCTCAACACCCGCGAGGGCCTGCTGGAGCTTGCCCGTGCGATGGCCAGCGGATAGCGCGCTGCTACAATCGGCGATCCGGAGCGCGTGCCCACGCGCCGATGACGTGGAGCGGAGGTTCCCATCCCCGCGATGACCGCCCTGGCCCGAACGGCACGGCTCGAGCATCGCCTGACTCGGCCGACCGCCTCACTGGCCG
>DATCOX010000097.1:0-8998 GCA_036564495.1 Candidatus Limnocylindria bacterium | reverse complement strand
AGGACGACGCGCTTGGCGAAGCGGGACAGGTAGACCGCCGCCTGGCCGGCGGAGTTGCCACCGCCCACGATTCCCACCTCCTGGTCGCGGTACAGGACCGCTTCGGTCGTGGCGGCGCCGTAGTAGATCCCCGCGCCGGCGAGCTCGGCGGCGCCCGGCACCTCGAGCTGCCGGTAGCTGACCCCGGTCGCGACCACCACCGTCTGGCATGAGACGTCCCCGGCCGCCGCGAGCGTCACGACCCGGTATGGGTCCTCGCGCCGGATCCCGGTCACCTCGTCCGGCGAGAGGATCTCGGCGCCGAGCCGGCGTGCCTGGGCCAGGCCACGACGAGCGAGGTCCCCTCCGGAGAGGCCGGCGGGGAAGCCGAGGTAGTTCTCGATCCGGCTGGTCGTCCCGGCCTGCCCGCCCGGCGCTTCCTGCTCGACGAGGATCGTCTTGAGCCCCTCGCTGGAGGCGTAGACCGCCGCCGCCAGCCCGGCCGGACCGCCACCCACGATCACCACGTCGTAGAACGGCAGCGCCGCCTTCGTCTGCAGCCCGACCCTCTCGGCGATCTGGCGGGTCGATGGGTCGCGCAGCGTCGAGCCGTCGGCGAAGAGGATGAGTGGGACGGCCGGGTCGAGCGGCTCTGCTCCGGCGAGCGAGGCGGCGAGCTTGCGGCCCTCCGCGTCGTCGTTCGGGTCGAGCCAGGCATAGGGGACCTGGTTGCGGGTCAGGAAGTCCCGGATGACATGCCCGCCGGGCGCCCAGCGACCGGCGAGGAGGCGCACCCCCTCGAAGGCCGGACGGAAGGTGGCGATCCAGTCGGAGAGGAGGTCGTCGAGGATCGGGTACAGCTTCTCCTCGGGAGGATCCCAGGGCTTGAGGATGTAGTGGTCAAGGCGGATGTCGTTGATCGCCTTGATCGCGACGTCGGTGTCGGCGTAGGCCGTCAGCAGGACGCGTCGGGCGTCGGCCTGGAGCTCGACCGCCTGGGCCAGGAACTCGATCCCAGTCATCTGCGGCATGCGCTGGTCGACCATGAAGAGGGCGACGGCGCTGCCGCGCAGCGTCAGCTGGCGAACCGCCTCGAGCGCCTCCTGGCCCGAGCTGGCGGCCACCACGCGATACGTGTCGCCGTAGCGCGCGCGGAGGTCGCGCTCGACGGCGCGCAGAACGGGCAGATCGTCATCGACGGCCAGGATGACCGGCTTGGTGGCCATGGAGCGTCGAGTCTACGATGCAGGCGCTAGCATCGCCGCGTGACGAAGCCCGAGCATGCCGACGTCGTCATCGTCGGCGGCGCGATCGTGGGCAGCGCGGTGGCGACCTTCCTGCGTCGACGTTCCGACTGGAAGGGTCGCGTCCTCGTCGTCGAGCGGGACCCGACCTTCCGAACCTCGTCCACGACCCTCTCGGCGGCATCGATCCGGCTCCAGTTCAGCACGCCGCTCAACATCGAGATCAGCCGCTTCGGGGTCGAGCTGATCAGGCACCTCGACACCTGGCTCGGCGTGGCGGACGAGCCTGCGCCGGAGGTCGATTTCGTCGAAGGCGGCTACCTGTTCCTGGCGAGCGAGGCCGGCTTGCCGATCCTCGAGAGCAACCACGCGGTGCAGCGCGAGCATGGCGTGCAGGTGGCGCTGCTGACGCCGATGGAGCTGCACACGCGCTTCCCGTGGCTCAATGTCGACGACCTCGCGGGCGGGTCGCTGGGCCTGGCCGACGAGGGCTGGTTCGATGCCTACGCCCTGCTCCAGGCCTTTCGACGCAAGGCCCGCTCGCTCGGCGCCGAGGAGACCGCGGGCGAGGTGGTCGAGATCGAGCGGGACGGAAACCGGGCCTCCGGGGTGCGCCTCGCCGATGGCCGGCGCATCACGGCCGACTGGGTGGTGAACGCGGCCGGGCCCCGCGCCGCGGGGATCGCCGCCATGGCGGGGCTGCGCCTGCCGGTCAGCCCTCGCAAGCGGATGGTCTTCCACTTCGACTGCAGGACGAAGGTGGCCAGCCCGTTGACGATCGACACCTCCGGGGTCTACTTCCGGCCGGAGGGGCCGAACTACATCGCCGGCTCATCCCCCCACGGCGAGCAGCCGGACCCCGACACGCTCGACCTCGAGGTCGATCGGTCCTGGTTCGAGCAGGTCATCTGGCCCGCCATCGCTCACCGGGTGCCGGCCTTCGAGGCGATCCGCCTGCTCGACGCCTGGGCCGGTCACTACGAGGTCAACACGCTCGACCACAACGCCGTGATCGGTCCGCACCCCGACGTGCCGAACTTCCTCTTCGCGAACGGCTTCTCGGGGCATGGCCTGCAGCAGGCCCCCGCGGCCGGCCGGGCCCTCTCAGAATGGATCGCCACCGGCGATTACGAGACGATCGACGTGCGCCCGCTCGGCTACGAGCGGATCGCCGCCAACCAGCCGTACCGTGAGCTGAACGTCATCTAGCCGGCTTACTGGCACTTGCGGTCGTAGGGCGCGGCGTCGACGAACGTGAGGAACTTGACCTCCTGGCGGTCAAGCGGGCCGAAGGTGTACTGCGACGTGTCGATCACCACGATCCCCTTCTCGATGAGGACCGCGAAGCGATCCATGCCGCGCTGGGCCGGCCCCTCCTTGAGCTTCTCGCCGATGATGTTGTAGGTGCTGCCGTGGCAGCGGCAGGTAAAGCGCTTGAGCTCGTCGCACAGCCCCGGGACCTGGCAGCCGAGGTGCGGGCACTTGCGATAGAGGGCCAGCAGCTGGTCGGCGCTCGGGTTCGGGACCGAGGCGTCGTGGCCCAGCGCCAGCTCCCTCGCCGCCGGCACATTGATGAGGAACGAGCGCGCTGGACCCACCGCGTACGGCCAGCCTTGGGCGAATGAAGGCTGCTGGGCCACGATGTCCGCCAAGGTGCCGACCGCGAACCGCGCGCCGAGCCCGCCGCGCAGCTGCGGCCAAAGGAAGGCAAGCGTTCCGCCGATGAACTCGAGCCCCAGGATACCGACGCCCACGCCGAGCATCCGGCGCATGAACGCCCGCCGGCTGAGCTCGCCGATCGGCACCTGCTCCACCACCCCGTACGGCTTCGCCACCGGAACCGCCATCACCACCTCCCTGCGCGGCATCGCCGCGACGAGCTGGGCCGGAGGCCTCACCAGCCGATGCAGCCGGGCATCAATCCCGCCGCGCGCCAGGTCGAGCAGGTCCCCCCAGCTCGGTGCCCGCTCGAGCAGCAGCTGCGCCATCTCGGCCCCGTAGCGCTCGCGCCAGCGGCGCGGGTAGGTGCAGAGGACGAGGTCGACCGCCAGCATGGGAGCTGCCATCGTCAGCCGTCTGCGGCCCCGAGGCGCGCGCGACCGACCTGCACGAGGCGTCGCATCTCGGCCAGATGGCTGCTCAACGCCTCGGAGCCGGCAACCGTCAACCGGTAGGGCCGACGGCGGTCCTCGGGTCCCATCGGCTCGATCAGGCCCCGCCGCTCGAGGCGAGCCAGGGCGGCATACAGCGTGCCTGGGCCGATGGAGCTGTCCGCGAAGGCGTTGACGTCAGTCATGATCGCGTAGCCGTGCTTTGGAGCGTCGGCGAGGCTGACCAGGATCAGCAGGGCCGGCTCGGCAAATCGGCCAAGGTCGCTCGTGGACCGGTCGTTCCCCAGGACGGGCCTCCCATCTGTCGCGAGCCGCTATAACGTGCCACGCTATATCGCAGCGCGTACTATCCGCCGTCCGCGCGCCGCCGTCAAGCGGCGACTCGCGCGTACGATGGCTGCCATGGACCGCCCGCGAATCGTCGCGACCCTGGCTGACGCCTCCTCATCAGGCGATCCGGCTGTGGCGGAGCTCAAGAACGCCCGCTACCTCGAAGCGCTCGAGCGGGCGGGGGCGATCCCGGTGCCGCTCGACGAGCGCGCCTCCGCGGCCGAGCGCAAGGCGGCGTTCTCGGCCATGGACGGGCTGCTCCTCTCCGGCGGCGCCGACATCGACCCGGCGCGCTACGGTGAGGCCCTGTCCGGGGCGCGGGGCTCGGAGCCGGGGCGCGACGCGCTCGAGGACGAGGCGTTTCATGCGGCCCTCGAGACCCATGTGCCGATCCTGGGCGTATGCCGCGGCGTGCAGGCGATCAACGTCTTCGCCGGTGGCTCGCTGGTGCAGCACCTCGATGGGCACGAGAGCGCGGCGTACCCGTCCCCGGCGGTGACGCGCCACCGCCTCGAGCTGGCTCCCGGCTCGCGGCTGGCATCGATCCTGGGAGCGTCGACCGACCTCGAGGTCAACAGCTACCACCACCAGGCGATCACCGCCGATCGCCTGGCACCGGGGCTCCGCATCGCGGCGGTCGCAGACCACGATGGAGCCGGCGAGCTGGTGGAAGGCGTCGAATCGACCGATCCGGAGCGATGGCTGGTCGGCGTGCAGTGCCACCCGGAGCGGACCGAGTCGTCACCCCCTGTCTTCGAACGCCTGTGGCGCTCCTTCGTCGCGGCGGCCGCCGACCGCGCGCTGCACGGCGATCGGGTCGCAGCGAGGGAGTCGAGCGGCTAGGCCGGCTCGGCGCGCATCACCTCGGCGATCCGCTTGAGAAGCACGCGCGCGGTGCCTCGCGCTGCCACGTTCATGAGCAGCCGATCGGCGATGACCCCCAGCTCGCCGCCGGGCGGAGCGTAGTAACCGTCGAGCTCCAGCTCGCCGTCGGCCCACGTCAGCGTCCCCGAGAAGACCGGGAAGAGCGGCGCGAGGCCCGCCGCGCGCCATGAGATGCCGACCTCGATCGGCTCCATCGCAGGCGCGCGTGCAGGTCCGACGTCGACGTACGCGGCCTTGCGGAACGTGATCCGCGGCGTCTGCTCGTTGACGCGCAGCTCGAGGTCGACGAGGTGGCGCTCGCGATCGCCGATCCCCTCCGTCTCAACCGTCTCGCCCAGCCAGTCACCGCGGCCGTCGCCGCCGAGCACGGAGAGGGCGCGGCGACGGCTCACCTTCGCCGCAACGTGCGCGCTCAGCCGCGTCGTCCCCGACGTGCCCCCCGCCGCATACGGCTGGACCTTCCTGGCCATGGCTACTTGGTCACAACCAGGGCGGTGACCGTCCCGAACATTGCCGCGAAGTAGCCCAGGGCGCGTCGCATCGGAGTTCCTCGTGTGATGTGGTCGTCACACGGTGCGGCACCCGGCACCGGCATCGGCAGGGCCGAACGGCCCGATTCCGCCCGGGCCATTTGGGTTTGCTGGCCCGAAGCTACGGTCCGATCGAAGGTCCGAGCAGGAGCGGCATGCCGAGCCGGTTGCCATACAGCGGCCGGAAGCGCTCGGTGCTGTACATCGTCTCGACGTCGACGTGGCGCGGCCCGAGCGCGGCGTCGGGGAGCGGGGCGTGCGAGTACTTCCCGTCCCGGATCGCCACCATCCGGCCCGTCTGGCCATCGGCCAACAGGTCCACGGCCACATTGGCGAAGGTCGTCGCCACCATCTGGTCGAGCGCGTCGGGATCGCCGCTGCGCAGGTCGTAGGTGAGGTCGGAGTGGACCGTCTCGATGCCGGTTCGCTGGTGCAGCTCCTCGGCCAGGGTCGATCCGACGTCGACCGGGCGGCGGTGGCCGTAGGCGTCCGGCTCGCCGTACTCTTGGAGCGTTCCGCCAGCCCAGGCCGCGCCCTCCGATGCGATCACCAGCGCGTAGCGACTGGGGTTCGCGGCGCGATCCTCCGCCATCAGCGTCGCCAGCCGATCGAGATCGAAGGGCGCCTCCGGGATGACGCAACGCGTGCTCGTGACGTAGGCCGCATACCAGGCCGAGTAGCCGCTGTTTCGACCGAAGATGCGGAAGACGCCGATCCGCTCGTGGCTACCGAGCGTGGTGCGCTGCCGGTTGATCAGCTCCTTGGCCCGCGTCACCGCCGTCGAGAAGCCGACGCAGTACTCGGTCCCCTGGACGTCGTTGTCCATGGTCTTAGGGATCGCGACCAGCGGCACGCCCTCGCGCGAGAGCCGATCGGCATAGCCGAGGGTGTCGTCGCCGCCGATCGCGACCAGGTGCGTGAGGCCGAGTCGCTCGATGTTCTCGAGCACGACCGGGGTGAGGTCGTAGCGGTCGTCCGCGGTCAGCAGATCGGGGAGTCGGCTGGGATCAAGGCTCTCGGGGAGGGAGTCACGCTTCATTCGTGCCGGGTTCGTGCGCGACGTGTGCAGGATGGTGCCGCCGCTGCGGTCGATCCGCCACGTGTTGTCGCGATTCAGGGCGACCACGAACTCGGCGTCGGAGGCGCCGGCCGGCCCGAGGTGGGTGAGGCCGCGCCAGCCGCGACGGATCCCGGTCGTCTCCCAGCCGATCTCCCAGCCGCGGTACACGACGCTCTTGATGATCGAGTTGAGCCCGGGCACGTCGCCGCCGCCGGTCAGGATGCCGATCCGTGTCATCGCCACATGATGGCGCGCTCGGTGGCGTGGCGTCACGGCTCCCTCGTCATGCCCCCTCGCTTGCTCCAGGGCCCGTTTTCGGGCACAATACTCGTCCCCCGCCGCGGCCCACGCGGCTTGCCCTGACTCCAGGATCGAGATGACCACGACCACGACGAACGACCGACGCTACGTGACTTGGCGCCTCCCGGACCGGCAGTTCTCCAAGGTCCATCTGCAGCGAGATCCGGAGCAGACAATCTGCGGCCGGACTCTGCCGCGCGCCACCGGCTCGCCGCAGCCGCCCATCCCCGACGCGGCGATGTGCCAGGAGTGCGCGGCCTCCGAGGCCTAGCCCGGCTCCCCGCGCGCACGTCCGCGGACGATGTGCGGCCGTTTTGCCCAGCCGCGTTCAGCCGAGGAGCTGGCGCGCATCTTCCACGCCCGGCCGGCCTCGGACGTCCCCGGCGACCGCTTCAACGTCGCCCCCACCGATGAGGTGGCGGCTGTCGTCGAGCATCATGGCGAGCGGACGGTCGACGCATTTCGGTGGGGCCTCGTCCCGTTCTTCGCGACGACCGCGAAGGACGCCGCGCGCCTGATCAACGCCCGCTCCGAGACGGTCGAGTCTTCGCCCGCCTTCCGGGCGTCGTTCGCGCGGCACCGATGCATCATCCCCGCCGACGCGTTCTACGAGTGGCGTCGCGAGCGGGATCCGATCACCGGTCGCACGATCCGCTCCGAGCCCTTCGCCGTGTTTCGGGCCGACGGCGAGCCGCTCGCGCTGGCCGGCGTGTGGGCCATCTGGCGCAACCCTGAGACGGCGGCCCGCGTCTACACCTGCTCGATCCTGACCACCGATCCCAACGAGCTCGTCGCCCGGCTGCATGACCGGATGCCGGTCGTCCTCGATCCTGCCGACTGGGACGCGTGGCTGAACGAGTCGACCCCGCCAACCGAGCTCCGGCCGATGCTGCGCCCGGCGCCGGCCGCGACGCTCGATGCGTATGCGGTCTCACCGGCGGTCAACAACGTGCGCAACGAGGGACGAGAGCTGCTGGCACCGCTCTCGCGCTGGAGCGACGGGGTGTGATCATCCGCATCCCGCGCGATGCGATGGTCGTGCTGATCGGTCCGAGCGGATCCGGCAAGAGCACCTTTGCGGCACGCCACTTCGCGCCAACTGAGGTCCTCTCCTCGGATGCGCTGCGCGCCATGGTTGCGGACGATCCGAACGACCAGACGGCGACGGACGCCGCGTTCGAACTCCTGCACGCGCTCCTCGCCATGCGCCTCGCCCGTCGGAGGCTGACGGTCGTCGACGCAACCAGCGTCGAGGCCTGGGCTCGGGAGCGGCTGCTGGCCGTGGCGCGGCGCGTCGGTCGTCCCGTGATCGCGATCGTCTTCGATCTGCCGCTCACCATCTGCCTGGAGCGGAATGCGGCCCGCGCCGATCGACGGGTGCCGCCCGCCGCGATTCGGCGCCAGCACGCGCGGATGCGCACCTCGCTGGTCGGGCTGGCACCAGAGGGCTTCGAGCCTGTCGTCCTGCTCGCCACGACCGATGCCGTCGATGGGATCAGCGTGAAGCGGGCGGGCGCCTAGAGGTCCGCGGTCGTCGCAACGGCGACGTCACGCACGTAGTGGATGTCCGGCGCCCAGGCCTGGGCCAGGATGACATGGAACACCGCGCGCGAGCGGCCGTGCGGGAGGTCGATCGATGGCAGCCATGCCCCGCTTGCCTCTCCCTTGAACCGATGCTCGGCCAGCGGCCCGCCGAAGGGACCGGGGCCCGGCTGGAGCGCGCCGCGCCAGGCCACGATCTCATCGTGCTGGCCGCCTGGGACCGTGACGTCGGACACGATCCTGAGTTCGAGCCGCACCTCCTGGACCTCGCCCTTGCCGGCCATCTCGACCGTGAAAGCGCCTTCGAACGGAGACTGCAGCGAGATCGGGACCGGCTGCAGCCGAACCTGGGCTGGGTGCGCGTCGAGATTCACGGGCGCCTCTTCGAAGAGACCGAACTGCCCGGTGTCGATCACGCCGGCTCGCAGCAAGGCCATCGGCTGGGCGACATGGACCGTCTCCTCGACGCGTGGATCGAGCCCCATCCGGAGATCGATGTTCGCCTCCAGCGTCCAGTCACAGCGCAGTGCCTCGCCTTCGAAGCTGGCCGGGCCGAGCCCCGGAACGTCGAAGCTGCAGTGCCAGGTCGCCGGTTGGCCCTGCGCGAGGCGTTGGCTCCCGGCCACCTGGACCTCGATCCGCGCCAGCTCCTCGACGGCGGTGCGGATCACGCGGTGCGCGCTCGTGCCAGCCCCCTCGGTTCGGCTGTAGCGATACCGCTCTCGGCATCGGAGCACGGCCCGCACGCCACGCGCCTCAAGATCCCGGTCCGGGGTGTAGGTCAGGCTGACGGCGACGCTTTGGCCCGGCAGCAGGACCCGCGGATCAGCCTGGATCGCCCACTGTGGGTCACTCACTGCGGATCCGACTTGGACACGGGCATGGAAATATCCCGAAGGAACTGCGCCCAACGCCGCGGTGCGAGACCGCCACGCCGGTACCGGAACGGTTGATGCAATCTCATGAGCCGGTATCGCTGCCCCTTCGGGACGACCGAAGGATAGCCCGGGCCGCCGC
>DATCOX010000065.1:0-20908 GCA_036564495.1 Candidatus Limnocylindria bacterium | reverse complement strand
CGTCGCCTCCTCCTCCTGGCGTATCCCCGCCAGGCCGGCGATCGCCTGGTACCACTGCCCGCGCATGCGGACGTGGCGACCGACCATGACGTTGGCGAGCACCGTCATGTTCTGGAAGAGGCGGATGTTCTGGTAGGTGCGCGCCACTCCGAGGCCGGCCACGACAGGGGGAGCCGCGGTCGAGATGTCGATCCCGTCGAACTCGATCGTGCCCGAGGTGGGGTGGTAGACGCCGCTCAGCTGGTTGAAGAAGGTCGTCTTCCCGGCGCCGTTGGGACCGATGATGGCCACGATCGAGTGGCGCGGGATCTCGAAGTCGATCTCGCGGTTCGCGACGAGGCCCTCGAACGTCTTCGTGACGTGGCTGGCGACGAGCAGCGGGCCCTCCTCGGCGGTGGCGTCCACGGGTTCGTGCTGGTCGGTGATCGTGGTCATCGGTCAGGCATCCGCGCTGATCTCGTCATATTCAACCTGGAGCTCCCCCTCCTCATGGCGCGCGTCCTCGAGCTCTCCGCGGCGCGAGGCATCCGGGATGAGGCCCTCCGGGCGGAGCACCATGACGGCCACCAGGACGGCACCGTAGACGAGCAGCTTGTACTCGGCGAACTCGCGCAGGAGCTCCGGTGTCCCGATCAGGGCGAAGGCGCCGACGATCACGCCTGGGATGCTCCCCATGCCGCCGAGCACCACCACGGCCAGCACCGTGATCGAGACGAGCAGGACGAATCCGCCGGGCACGACCCCCTGGAGGTGGGTGGCGTAGATGGCGCCGCCGACGCAGCCAACCGAGGCGCCCATCGCGAACGCGAGCAGCTTGTAGTTCACCGTGTTGATGCCGGTCGCGGCGGCCACGTCCTCGTCCTCTCGCATCGCGTTCCAGGCGCGTCCGGTGCGCGAGAACTTGAGCCGATAGGCGATGAACGCCGCGAGGATGCAGAAGCCCACCAGCGGGAAGTAGGTCGCCGCGGGCCCGGTGACCTTGCCCACGATGGGCAGGAAGTAGGTGCCGTTGCCGAGCATGAACGGCACGCTCAAGATGCCGTTCGGGCCGCCCAGCCACGGCTTCAGGGCGTCCGACCCGAGCAGGACGCGCGCGATCTCGCCGAAGCCGAGGGTGACGATGGCGAGGTAGTCGCCGCGCAGCCGGAGCACCGGCGCGCCGATGAAGAGGCCGACGATCGCCGAGAGCGCGATCACGAGCGGGAGGGCGATCCAGAAGTTGAGTCCCCAGCCAAGCGCGGAGGTCGGCGACGTGATCAGGGCGGTGAAGTACGCGCCGACGGCGTAGAAGGCGACATAGCCCAGGTCGAGCAGGCCGGCGTAGCCGACCACGATGTTGAGGCCCAGGCCCAGCAGGACGTAGAAGCCGACCAGCACGAGGACCTGCGTCAGGAAGGACCCGGTGATCGACGGTAGCGTGTAGAGGAATGCGATCGCGACCAGGATCGCGGCCCAGCGGAGCATCGAGCGGGCGCCGGGATCGGCCGCCGCAAGGCGCGTGCGGGCCGTCGCGCGCATGCCCGGCCAGGTGAGCGCCAGGACTGCGCCGATGATGAAGCTCAGCACCGCGCTCACCGTCGCGAGCCCGTGCGAGTGGTAGATGAACCGCGCCGCGCCCGACCAGTCGAACTGCAGGAGGCGCGGTCGGAGGAACGGCTCGACCATGCTCATCACTAGGACTGCGGTCGCACCGCCGACGATCGCGCGACGCACCACCACCGGCGCGATCCTGACCAGGCCGGCGAAGAGAGCCACGCTCGTGGCCAACGCGAGGTTGAGGCCCGCACCGGCCGCGGGTGCGAGGCCGAGATCGCCGAATCCTACGAACTCGAGGAGCGGGGCCGAGACACGGTTCAGGACCGTGCGGATCCCGGGTGAGAGGGCCTCCGCAGCCAGGAATGCCGCCGCGAAGAGCGCCCCCGCCGCGAGGCCGGCCACCAGAGCGTGCGCCAGGCGCTGGGAGCTTGGCAGCGGCTTGCCGGCGGCCATGTAGCCGATGAAGAGGGGCGGAAGAGCGAGCATCAGGTGGCCGAGCGTGAGGTAGCCGGTGACGACCTCGCGTTGCGCGAACGCCGAGGCGATCCCGACCGCGACCAGGTACACCATCACCGCTCCGGTGATGAGGCCGGACTTGGCCGAGCTCCACAGGGCGGCACCGCGCGTCATCTACTTGCTCTCCGGCCGGCCGAAGAGGCCGTATGGGCGGAAGACGAGGACGAGGACCAGGACGGAGAAGGCGATCACGTCGCGCAGCTGGTTCGGCGAGGGAACACCGTAGCCGGCCAGCAGGAGGGTCGGCGCAAGGGACTCGAGGACCCCCAGCACGAGCCCGCCGAGCATCGCCCCGACGATGCTGCCGATTCCGCCGAGCACGGCCGCGGTGAAGGCCTTGATCCCTGGCAGGAAGCCCATCGACCAGATCACCTGGTTATAGACGACCGCGTACAGCACGCCCGCTGCTCCGGCCAGCATTCCGCCGATGGCGAACGTGATCGAGATGATGCGATCGACGTCGATCCCCATCAGGGCAGCCGTGTCCTTGTCCTCGCTGACCGCTCGCATGGCCCGCCCGGTACGCGTTCGCTCGACGAACCAGTACAGGGCGAGCATCAGCACGAAGGCCGACACGATGACGGTGGCGTGCGACTTGAGGATCGGGATGCCGAGGATGTTGTAGGTGCCCTGGAAGATGTCCATCCGCGGATACGCCTTCACGCCGTCCCCGTAGAGGCCGCGAACGCTGTTGCTGATGAAGAGCGAAGCGCCGATGGCGGTGATGAGTGGCACGAGGCGCGGCGCCCGGCGCAGCGGGCGGTAGGCGATCCGCTCAAGCAGGAGCGCGACGATGGTCGAGCTCAAGGCGCCCACCAGGAGGATGACCGGCACGGCGAGCCACGGGGTCTCGTTCAGCAGGCCGTTGCTGTTCAGCCAGGAGGCCGCGAAGAAGGCGGTCATCCCGCCGAACATGAATACGTCGCCGTGGGCGAAGTTGATCATCAGCAGCACGCCGTAGACGAGGGTGTAGCCGAGCGCGATGAGGGCATAGACGCTGCCCTGCGAGATCCCGAAGATGAGGAGGTCGCGCCACTGGTCGCCGTCCAGGCGAGTCGTGGAGAGGGTCTTGAAGACGCTCACCGCTACGCCAACCACGATGGCCACCCGCAGGGCCCACAGGATGACGTCTACCAGAGACAGGTTGGACGGCCGTCGCACCGGAACCGGGTCCTCCTGGGGGCTGCCATGAGGTGAGGTTTTGGGCAGTGTAGCGAGCGGGCGCAAGAGAGAGCGGGTGGGCCGGTTACCGGCCCACCCGCTCTGGGTGCTTGGGGGTCAGATCGTCAGGTGACTACGAGGCGGACCGGGTCGTGTAGACCTCGGTGTAGACCCCGTTGACCAGTTGCGCGATCGAGACGAAGCTCGAACCACAGTCCCCACCGTCACAGGTCAGGGTTCCGGTGAGTCCGGCGTAGTTCTTCAGGCCCGCGATGTAATCCTTGATTCCATCACGCGAGAAGTACGACGTGCCGTCGGAGGCGTCGCCAACGTGGGCGGCCACGATCGCATCCATCAGGATGTTGAACGCGTCGTAGGCGTGCGCGTGGTACGGAGCCTGGGGCTCGGTGGTGCCTTCCAGCGCAAGCAGCTTCGGCAGGAAGTCGCTCTTGTACTTGCCACCGAAGTTGAGGTCGGGACCGGAGAAGTACATCCCGATCTTTTGCGCAACGGAGCCCGCCGCCTGGATGAAGCCAGCGTCCTTGACGCCATCGGCGCCGAAGAAGATGGTGTCCTTCAGGGCGGAGATGTCCTGGGACTGGTTGACGATGAGTGGGCCCTCAGGGTCGAAGATCGGCATGAAGATCATGGCGGGCTTCTCGGCCGCGATGGTGGTCAGCAGCGGATGGAAGTCCGTGTCGCCGACGGCCATGGCATTCTGAGAGGTGATGGTGCCGCTGCACTGAGACTTGAAGTCGTCAGCAAAGACCTGCTGCAGCTGGTCAGCGTACGGGCTGCCGTCATGGATGGTGGCTGCCGACTTGACCTTCAGGACCTCGCAGGCGTACTTCGCGACTGCGGCTCCCTGCACCTTGTCGTTGTACGCGGTGCGGAAGAAGTACGGGCCGCCGTACTGCTCGTGCTGCGGGTTGGTCAGGCCAGGCGCCGTGTTCGACGGGGAGATCATGACGATGTGGGCCGGGCCAAGCACCTGCATCGCGGTGACCGCGGTGCGAGAGCACGTGGTGCCGATCACGCCGAGGATCGCAGGATTGGCCACGATCGCCTGGGCGGCGGTCTGGCCGGAGGCAGCGTCGCCGCAGCCACCATCCTCCTTCACAACCTCGACCGTGCGGTCGAGCACCTTGCCACGATCCGCCACTGCCACGTCGATGCCGAAGTTTGAGTCGTTCCCAAGGAACGCGGTGTCTCCGGTGATGGAGAGCGCGCTCGCGATCGTCAGCGGCTCGCCCGCTGCGACCTTGACGCAGCCGTTCGCCAGCGCGTCACACGCGGCCGCAGGGTCCGCGGCGGCTGAGCCGCTTGCCGCGGCGCTTGGTGATCCGCTCCCGGTCGACGTACACGCCGCGAGGACGAGGAGCATGACCGTCGACACGGCGCTCCAACGCAAAAGGTTCCGCATCCAGTGATCCTCCAATGGCTCGGGTGGGCGCGAGCACGCCAGCTCAGTAAAGAGTGGGGCGCATCATACGGGCGCCCTCACCGGTAGCGCAAGAGCGTGGCCCCGCGCATTTAGAGTAGTCCAGACGACCTCCGCGAGTTCAATTTCGGCGCGTGGTATCCTTCTCCCGGGTACGTCTGCAGCCCACGCGCTGCGTTTCGCTCCCGAGAGGCTCCCGTGGAGTATCACGTCCGCAGCGCCCGCCTGACCGATGTCGACGCCGCGATCCGCATCCTGATGCGCGATCCGGCCGATCCGGAGCAGCAGCGCCAGGACACCGACCGCCTCCGCAACCTGCTCTTCGTGCCATCGGCCACCGTGGTCGTGGCCGAGGCAGAGCGCCAGGTCGTCGGCATCGGGGTCCTCTCGATCCGTCCGTCGGTCCGCTCGGGTCCGTTCATCGGTGTCATCGATGAGCTCGGAGTGGCAACCGAGGCGGGACGGTCGGGGAGCGCCGCGCCGGCAGCAGACGCCGCACAGCTGAAAAGGCTGGGTGCCTCGATCATCGAGCACCTCGTCACATCGGCTCGCAATAAGGGTTGTACGCGCGTGGATGTCACCGATCCTCTCGCCACCGCAGAGCCGGCGCTGCTGAAGCGCGCCGGGTTCGCGAGACGAGGGGCGCTGCTGAGCCGCGCCGCCGTCTGAGATTCAGATGGGGCGCGCCGGGCCGGGACCCCGCAGCGTCAACCGCATCGGAATTGGAAACCTAGGAGAAGCTCACTTGAGCAAGAACGTGGCCGTCTTCGTTGACGTTGCCAACCTGTACTACTCGGCCCGCGGGCTCGAGGTCGACGTCGATTACGTCGCCCTCCTGAAAGCGGCCACCAAGGGGCGCGACCTGATTCGCGCCTATGCCTATTCCGGGCTCGACCCGGAGAACGAAAACCAGCGCAAGTTCATCGACTTCCTGGGCAAGAACGACTACAAGGTCGTTCACAAGGACATCCGCAAGTTCGGGGACGGCCGCGTCAAGGCCAACCTGGACATCGAGCTGGTGGTGGACCTCTTCCGCCTCGCAGACCGGATGGACATCGCCGTCATCGTTTCTGGCGACGGCGACTTCGCTCCCGCCATTCGCGCGCTCCAGGACAAAGGCGTCCGCTGCGAGGTGATCAGCTTCCGGCCGAACACCAGCTCCGACCTGATCGCGGTGGCCGATGAGTTCATCGACATCATGAAGATCATCGGGATCGGACGCGGCAAGGACGCCGACAAGACGAGCAAGGTGATGAGCGCCCCGCCGATGCCGGCCAAGGAGGTCGTCCCCGAGTTCGGGTTCCGCGAGGCTCCCGCCGCCGTGGCGGCCGCCGCGCTGGCCGCGATTCGCGAGGGCGGCGCGAAGCCGGCCGCCCGTGGCCGGGGACGGGGAGGCGCGAGGCCCGAGCCTGCCCTCGTCGAGTCGATGGCCCCGGGTACCGAAGAGCCGCCGGAGCCGGTGGTCGCCGCCGACAGCACGACCAACGGCGCAACCGGCGAGGCGCGCCGGCGACGCCGCCGTCGTGGCGGGCGAGGCCGTGGTCGCGGACGTGGCCGGGCCGATGAGGCTGCTGTGAGCACCGCCGCTCCGGCAGAAGAGGGCGAGGTCGGCTGGACCGAGCTCGACGACATCTCGCAGGTCGGGATGACCGACACCGACGAGACGCGCGAGTACTCCTTCGAGGAGGCCGATGCGGCCACGCTGGCCGAGCTCGGCCTGCTCCCTTCTGACGAGGCGGCGGCGACGACGACGCCTGAGGCTGCGACCGAGGCCCCCGTTGAGGCTCCCGCTAGCGAGACACCCAAGCGGAGGCGCGGCCGCAAGCCGGCCGAGGCCGCCAAGCCGGAGGAGGCGGCTCCGAAGCCGTCCCGCAGCCGGTCTCGCGCGACAGGCGCGAAGACAGCACCCCCCGAGAGCGGTGAGAAAGCCCCTGCGCGGCAGCCGCGCAGTCGGGCCGCGAAGCCAAAGGCCGCGGGCGAGTCAGCCGCGGGCGAGGCAGAGGGCGCCGCTCCCAAGGCCCAGCCCAGGAGTCGCTCGAAGGCGGCGGCCGAGCCAACGCCCGCTGAGGGCGCGGAAGAGGGGATCTGGCAGCGGTTCAGGGGCGCGCGCACCAAGGCCCCATAGCCCTGGGAACCAAAAGAGGCCGGCCCGGAGGCCGGCCTCTTGTTCTCGGAGATGCCTGGGGAGGCCTACTCGGGCTCGTCGATCGCGCTCGGCCTCGGCGCTCGCTTGCGGGTCGTCGCGGGCGGTGTCGCCTCGACGCTCTCGACCTCCAGGGTCGACTCGACGATCGGCGCTCCGTTTGCCTCGTCGACCTCAGGTCGCTGGAAGATGGGGACCCACTCGCCGGCAGACGCCGCGGCCTCCCGGGCGCGCACGGCCACCTCGCGGGCACTGGTGGAGGCGACCTCTCGCGCACGCGTCGCTGCGTCCCTGGCGCTCTCCGCCAGCTCGTCACGCATCTGACGGCCCGCCTTGGGCGCAGTCAGGATGGCGGCGATGACGCCGGCCGCGGCGCCGAACAGGAGGCCGCCGAAGAAGGCACCCCAGTGCCGCTCCTCGCGACGGGTCCGAAGGCCCATTCGAATCGCGGCATCGTCGATCAGCTCGCGTGCCACCGGCACCGCGGCACCGGCCGCACCAAGCGCGACGGTGCGCTTGTCCCAGAGGCGGCTCAGGCTGGGCAGCATCTCCCGTCGCCAGGTCTGGCGACCCCAGCGCAGGGCCTCGCGGCTCGCACGGGCGGCATCGCGTCGCATCGGCTCGGCCTCACGCCAGCCGGTCGCCGCACGGTCGGAGGCCGTCTCGGCGGCCTCCCCCAGGGCGGCCACCAGGGCGCGCGCTCGCTTCGTCACGTTGTCTTGGACCTTGGGGTCGAACAGTCGCTCGACCATCGACCTGGCATTGGTCGTTACCTGATCGGCCATGGCTGGCATCTCCTTGGTTCTCAGGTTGGGGGCGTGCGCAGAGTATCGCATCAATCCCCCGATGGCGCCCCGCCGGCCGCCTGACGGTGCGGCGGATCCGGTTGCCGGCCGGCCGCCAGCGCGCGTGCCCGGGCGGTTCGGCGGGGCAACGCCATGCTGGCTCCACGGGCCTCATCGGTCCGTTAGCGGGGCCTTAGTGGCGCCCTGCCTATACTCCCGCCGATGAGCGAAACGACGGTCGCAGCCGGCTTCCTGAGCCTCGGGCAGGCAACCTCGCGCGCCATCGTGCAACGGTCGGCGGCGAGCGGAAGGCTGCAGCGCACGCTCCTCGTTCATGGCCCCGCCGGGAGCGGCAAGGGCGGCTTCGTGGACGATCTGCTCGCCACCCTCTTCTGCGATGGGCCGATCGCCGAGCGGCCATGCAACGCTTGCGCCGGCTGCCGCGCCGGTCGCGCGCGGACCCATCCGGACCTTGTGATGGGGTCGCCGGAGCGATGGCGCGAGGAGCGCTCGACGGGGGAGAGCATCGTGGCGGCGGCGCGCAGCTGGCTGGCCGACAGCGCCGGCGCGCCGATCGCTGGCGAGCGCCGAGTGATCCTGATCGAGGGAGTTGACCGCGCCAACGAGCAGACGCAGAACGCCCTGCTGAAGGCGCTCGAGGAGCCGACCAGCCGCCACATGTTCGTGCTGGTCGCCGATGAGCCGACCCGCGTCCTGCCCACCATCCTTTCGCGGAGCCAGCCGCTTCGTGTCGGGGCCGTGCCTCGCGCCGAGCTGGTCGCCTGGCTGGTTGATCGGGAGCGGCTGCCCGCCGACCAGGCCGACGCCCTGGCGCGCATCGCGGGCGGCATGGCCGGCACCGCGATCGGCTACGCCCGAACCCCGCAGCTGGTCGACTGGCGGCGCCGAACGCAGCGCGAGCTGCTGGAGCTGCTTGGCCGCGGTCGCGCCGATCGGTTCAGCTCGGTGCGCGACCTGCTCGACGAGGCCGCGCGACTGGGGACCGAACCGCTCCCCGGCGGCGACGCGCAGGTGGTCGAGGAGGGGCCCCGGCCCACCGGCGCGGCGCAGCGCGAGGCCGCCCTGCTCATCGTCGAGGCATGGCTGGCGCTAGCACGCGATCTCATGGTCGCCGCGGCGGGGCGTCCGGAGATCGCCGCCACCGCGACGCTCGATCCCGAGCTGCCGGCGATCGCGACGCGGATCGGCCAGGCGGCGCTCCGCGACTTCATCGCGCTGCTCGAACGCATCCGCGACGGGCTTCGCCAGAACGCCGCGCCGCGCCTCGCGCTCGAGGTCGCGATGCTGGCCTGGCCGTCGCACGCAGGCCGGTGAGCCAGGCCCCGCAGGAGGCGGTCGAACGCCTCTCGGCCACGATCATCGGCCGCGTCCAGGGTGTCGGGTTTCGGTGGTGGGTTCGCTCCCTCGCCGACAGGATGGGCCTCAGCGGCTGGGTCATGAACGGCGCCGATGAGCGCTCGGTCGAGCTGGTGGCGGAGGGCAGCGCAGCCTCGCTCGACCAGCTCGAGCGGCTCCTGCGGCAAGGCCCTCCGGGCGCGGCAGTGGATCGCGTGGAGGCGACCCGCTCGCCGGCATCGGGGACGTACGAACGCTTTCAGATCACCCGTCCGTGAACTGGCGAGCCATCGGCTGCGGGACCCTGGCTGTCGTCGTCTTCCTGGCGATCGGCCTGTGGGGCATGTCGAAGGCGTTCGACCGCCTCGATGGGTGCCCCGATCGACTGCAGTGGGGCGACCGCTCCTACCTGCCGCAGGGCCCGGCCATGGCGGAGCCGAGCTTCGCGGAGGGGGCGCCGGTGCGGATCGGCTCGACCTTCATCGGCCTGACCACCCGGCAGGTCTGGGGTCCGCCGGGGAGCGCGCCATCGACCTCCGCCGCGGCTCGCCCGCGCAAGATCGTCCTCGACTGCGCGGACGGCACCGTTCAGGGGTACCGCTGGGACGGGGTGCCGGCCTCCTCGCCGTAGATCTTCGCGTGCGTCGAGATGGCATAGCGGTCGGTCATGCCCGCCACGTAGTCGGCGACCTGGGTGACGAGCGGCGCCTCATCCTCGCGATACGTGGCGGGGATCTGCTCCGGGTGGGCGAGGTGGTGGTCCACCAGGGCACGGAGCGTGTCGATCGCGGCGCGCTGCTCGCGCAGGAGGGATGGCGCCAGGTAGACGCGCTCGAACATGAAGTCGCGCAGCGCATGCATGATCGCGAGCGTCTCGTCGTCCATGCGCACCTCCCCGACGCGCAGCGACTGCTCCAGGACGGCCTCGATCATCTCGCCGATCCAGACGCGCCCCGGCTCCCCGAAGCGCGCCAGCACCGCCGGCGGGAACGAGTCAGCGGCAAGGACGCCCGCGCGGATCGCGTCGAGGGCGTCGTGGGTCAGGTAGGCGATGCGGTCGGCGTAGCGAACGCAGAAGGCCTCCTGCGTCGCTGGCGGCGGATCGATCTTCCAGGAGTGCGCCCGGATCCCGTCGCGCACCTCCCAGGTCAGGTTCAGGTCTTCGAGCGTCTCGTAGACGCGAACGCTCTGGGCGGCGTGGTGCCAGCCGTCCGGAGGGAAGTACGGCGACAGCGCCTCCTCGCCGGTGTGCCCAAACGGGGTGTGGCCCACGTCATGGCCAAGCGCGATCGCCTCCGCCAGCGGCTCGTTGAGGGTGAGCCCGGCGGCCAGCGCCCGTGCGATCTGGGCGACCTCCAGGGTATGCGTCAGCCGCGTGACAAAGTGGTCGCCCTCGGGGTTGAGATAGACCTGCGTCTTGTGCTTGAGGCGCCGAAAGGCCTTCGAATGGATGATCCGATCGCGATCACGCTCGAAGGCGGTCCGGTACCGATCCGGCTCCTCCGGCCGGGCACGTCCGCGGCTGGCTGTCGATCGGCTGGCCGCCGGCGAGAGGTGCTCCTCCCCGGCCTCGCGGGCCAGCCGGTCGCGCCGGAGCAGGTCGCCCGCCGGCATCTATCGCTGGACCGGCGTGTGGGCGATCGCGGCAAAGACGCGCGGGTCGAGCGCCTGCCGTCCGACGAAGAGCCCATCCACGTCCGGCTGCCCGAGCAGGGCGGACCCCTCGTCCGGCCCGACGCTCCCGCCATAGATGATCGGAACGTCATTGTCCGCGGGGCCGGCCGCGGCCAGCCGCTCGCGGATCGCGGCGTGCGCCTTGCCCACCCATTCGGGCGGGGCCGCGCGCGACCCCACCCCGATCGCCCAGGCGGGCTCGTACGCGATCACCAGCCGGCCGAGGTCACAGGCGACAAGATGTCGCAGCTGTTCGTCGAGGACCTCAGCGACGTCGTCGAGCGGTGCGCGCCGCGCCTCGCCGACGCACGCGATCGCGGTCATGCCCCAGCGCTGCGCGGCCGCGACCTTGGCGGCGACCAGCTCATCGGTCTCGCCGTAATCCCTGCGACGCTCGTGGTGCCCGACCTCGACGTACGTGCAGCCGAGGTCCGCCAGCATCGGCGCCGAGACGTCGCCGGTGTGCGCGCCGGCGTCCTCGGGATGGACGTCCTGGGCGCCCCAGCGCACGTTGCTGCCGGTCAACCGATCGCGTGCAGCCCAGATCGAGGTGAACGGGAGGAGCACGAAGAGGCCGCGGTCGTCGATGTCGGCAAGCATCGGCCTGAGGGCATCCAGGTACGCCGCCGCCTCGCTCGACGTCAGGTTCATCTTCGAGCTGGTACCGATGAGGAGGCCCATCCGTTGGGTCAGGCCGCGGATCCGGATCGGCGCTCGCCGCCCTCGGCGGCCTTGATCTTCTCGACCTTACGCGTGGACCGTCCGCCCTCGAACTCGGAGTCGAGCCATGTGCGCACGATCGACTTCGCGAGCTCCGGGCCGATCACCCGCGCCCCGAGGGCGAGGATCTGGGCGTCGTTCGATTTCCGGGCGCGCTCGGCGGAGTAGCTGTCGTGCGCCTGTGCGGCCCGGACACCCGGCACCTTGTTCGCGGCGATCGACATCCCGATGCCGGTGCCGCAGATCAGGATCCCGCGATCGTGCTCGCCCCGGGCCACCGCCTCCGCCAGCTCGAACGCGACGTCCGGGTAGTCGACCGGGTCCTCCGAGTGGCAGCCGAAATCGGCGACCTCCAGGCCTTCCTCCCGCAGGAGGTCGACCAGTACGCCCTTGAGCCGAAAGCCGGCCTCGTCGCTGCCGATCGCCACCGGTTTGGTCACGGCCACATCCTAACCCCGCGGCCCAATCAGCCTGCCGGCTCCGGCCAGGTCTCGAGGGCGGCCGCCAGCTCGGGATGAGACGAGCGCGCCTCTGCCAGCGGCTCGCCGCGCACCGCCACGTCGATCGCCTGGCGCAAGGCTCTCGCTCCCGCCGCAGTGCCCATCGGGTGGCCGTGGACCCCGCCCCCGGCCGCGATCGCCCAGTCGACCCCCAGGTCGGCCACGAGTCGCGGCACCAGCCCAGGGTGGAGGCCGCCGCCGGCCAGCGGGAGCGAGCGCCGCAGCCCGTGGAGCGGATCGGTCAGGGCTCCGCCGGTCCGGACCGCCTCTTCGCGGGTGAATGGCAGCGTGCCGAGGTGGCTGGGGTAGACGACCACATCGGCCCCGGCCAGGCGCGGCAGGAGGCCGAGCGCGAGGTGGGGGCTCAGCCCCGACCACGGCGACCCGTAGAGCGCACCGGCAAAGGCGAGGTGGCCCATGACCGGGACGCCGATGTCGGGATCCCCGGCCAGGACCTCGAGCGCCGAGACGCCGACCGTCCACGTGTCGACCAGCAGCGCCGATGCGCCGGCCTCGACCGCGGCGTGGGCGTTCGAGACCAGGCGATCCGGACGGTCGGTGACGTTGACGAAGTAGAGCGTCCGGTGGCCGGTCTCCTCGTACGCCGTACGCGCCGCCTGGGCGTGCTCACGCACGCGGTCGAGGTAGTTGCTCCATGGCTGCGAGCCGACCTTCTCGTCGTCCTTGACGGCATCCGAGCCGCCGATCGCGGCCTGGTAGAAGACCGCCGCGCTCTCCTTCGGAGTGAGCCCGATCGCGGGCTTCATGATCGTGATCAGCAGTGGCCGGTCGGTGGCGTCGACGATGCCACGGATCCCGTCGAGGCCGACCGCCGGGCCGGTAAATCCGGCCACGAAGGATTCTGGCAGGACGAGGTCCGTGAGCTTCAGCCCGCGCCACGATGCGCACTCGCCGAAGACCGTGGCGAGCAGCAGCGGGATCTGGCCGCCGGTGTTGTGGACCGGGTAGCCGATCTCGATGCCCCAGCTGCGATCGCCCGGGGCGGTCGCGGGATCGGCCGCGTCGGCGGGGATCTCCCAGGTTCGCACGACTCGGGCGGCGTGGCGCTGCCGGATCACGTCCGTCTCTCCGGCAAGCTCGACCCAGGCGCCACTCGACTGCAGCTCGGCGAGGCTGTGAGCCAGGCGACCGATATCGGTCCCGGCCGACGCACGGTACTGATACGTCGCGGTCACGACGTCGTCGCCGCGGTCCGCGTCGACCATTCCGCTCCTCTACGCAGGAATCTGGCGCGCCGGACAGGATTCGAACCTGCGACCTTCGGCTCCGGAGGCCGACGCTCTATCCACTGAGCTACCGGCGCGCGGGGGCCGAGTCTACCGGAAAGGAGAAGGCGGAAAGGAGAAGGCCCCTCCGAAGAGGGGCCTTCCGTTGCTGCCGGATTCGCTAACCGCAAGGGCATCTTTCACGAACGGTTTCCCGTTCTACCCTTACCCAAACCTACCCATGGCCTTGCGATCAGTGGTGAATCGCTGTGCGAACAGCCCCCAAAGGATACCCGCCGGGTCGGGTTTGGGTCAATGCTTGGGGGCTAAGAATCGTTTACATTCCGAAGCGGTTTTGAGGCGAAAACGTGGCGCTCACGCACCGGATCCGATGCTGACCGATTCGATGATCACGGGCTCGACCGGCACGCCCGCCTGCGGATCGTTGACCGGCACGGCGCCGATGGTGTCGACGACGTCGGTCCCCTCCGTGACCTTGCCGATCACGCTGTAGTACGGGCGCAGCTGGCCCGCCAGGCTAGCAAGGTCAATGAAGAACTGCGACCCGTTGGTATCGGTTCCGCCCCTGATCTCTCCGGTCGCTGGGTCGTAGTCGATCCCGTTTGCCATGGCGACGACATCCTTGTCGTATGACTGCTGGTCCGACGGGAACTCGACGCCGAACTGGTAACCCGGGCCACCGGTCCCGAGCCCATCGAACGGCCCGCGCCGCGTCTTGGTCTGCGGGTCGCCCGCCTGGGCGACGAAGCCGGCCAGGACCCGATGGAAGGTGATCCCCGCATAGAAGCCGCAGCGCGCCAGTGCAACGAAGTTCGCGGTTGCGATGGGCGCCGAGCTCGCGTCCAGCTCGATTGTGAACGTGCCGAGGCTGGTCGCCACGACCGCGCGCCGGGCGTCGGCAAGGATGCCGCCGGCAGCATCCGCGGTCGGCGCCGATGTCGGACAGGCCGTTGCCGGCAGCGTGCTGGCGGGAGCTGCGCTGCATCCAACCAGGGCGAGCGCCAGGATCGCGGCCGCCGCAGTTCGGAACGCACTCGTCATGGCTTGTGCGGAAGGGAGCGCTCGAGGAATCCCAGCACCCAGCCGGCGTAGTCGGCGGAGCAGGTCTCGACCGACATGCCATGTCCCGCGCCGGGGCATGTCTTGAGCTCCGCCTTCACCCCGTCCTCCTGTGCCGCCTTCATGAGATCGGCCGCGTCGCTGGGGCCGACAGCGTGATCCTGCCCACCCGCGACAATCAGCACCGGCCGATCGCCGATGTGGCTCATCGCCTCGACCGGGTCGGCAAGGCTCAGGTCCTCCCCGGTGCGGAGCAGGCCGCCGAGGAGGATCGACCACGCCCCCGGCAGCGCCAGCGGGAAGCCGCGGCTCTCGAGCTGCGCCTGCAACGCACTCACCAGCGTGGCGTGCGTGGAATCGAGGATGAGCGCCTCCACCCGCGTGTCGGTGGCGGCCTCGTCGATCGCCGTCGCACCTCCCATCGAGACGCCGAGCACCGCGATCGAGGTGGGGGACTTCGTCCGATCCAGCCAGTCGATGACGGCCTGCAGATCGAGCACCTCGCGGACGCCCAGCGTAGTGGTGCTGCCCGAGCTCTGGCCGTGGTTGCGGAAGTCGAACAGGACGAGGTTGTAGTCGGCGTGCAGGGGCTTGGCCCATGCCAGCATCTGGCTCTTGTCCTTGCCGTCGGCGTGGGCGAGCACGATCGTCGGGGCGGCCTTGCCGGCTTTGCCGGCAGGGATGTACCAGCCCGCGATGCGCACCCCGTCGCTGGCGAGCAGGTCGGGTCCGGCCGGCTCCCCCGTCTCCGGGCAGTCGGTTCGGTCCGGATAGGCGTCGAGCTGGCTGTCGGAGGCGAGGTCGTAGTTGATCGCCTCGTACGCCCAGCCGAACGCCGACTCCGGCGTGCGACAGTCTCCCGCTCGGTCGTGCGCCCCGAAGGCCTGTGATCCCTCGAAGCCGATGAAGCCGAGGTACGCCACCAGCACGACGAGCGATAGGGCCATTACGAAGGAGACCCACCGCCAGATTGCGGTACGGCGCGCCTGGCGAGGGTCCTGTGGCGGCTCGAACGGCACTCGGCCGAGTATACGGTGGTGCCCCACTAACGGCTCCCCTACAATCCGGGCCCTGTGGTCAGTCCAAAGGTCAGCAAGCCCGCCGCCAGGACCGTGGTGCC
Organism: Candidatus Limnocylindria bacterium; assembly: GCA_036564495.1. GTDB lineage: Bacteria > Chloroflexota > Limnocylindria > QHBO01 > QHBO01 > CF-167. Next base: position 5,650 of record DATCOX010000065.1, on the reverse strand, counting down.
GAGACACCGCGGCCACACGCTGGCGCCCGAGCACCTCGGTGAGCCGGGAGCGGCGGCGGCCCTGATGAGCGCCATCGGTGGGATCGCGATCTTCATCGCCGGGGTCGCGATGACGGTTGGCGGTCTGACCCTTCCCACCAAGTACGCGGGCTCCAACCCGCCGCCGAACGTCGGACAGCTGGGGATGAGCCAGGTGCTGGGCGGCATCGGCCTGCTCGTGCTCGGCATGCTGATCGTTGGAAGCGCGACGGCCCTGCTCGGCGGGCTGCCCCGCAGCCGGGGGCTCGCGGTCGGCGTTTCGGGTATCGCGGCCCTGCTCGCCCTCGCCGCCCTCGTGCTGCTGCTGGGCGCGACCCGGCGCGATCTCGTGCTCCTTGCCGCCCTGGCGGTGGCCGGCCTCGCCTTCGGCGGCTCGGCGGTCATCCTGGCGCGGTTGCGGCGCTAGCTCCCCGACCGACGCGAGTGGGGCGGCCTCCGAGGCTCCCCGGCGCGTTCCTGGTCGTGGCCGGCGTGATCCTCGTGCTGGCCGGGGCGGCTGCGATCGCTGTCGGCCTCGTCAACCCGGCCCTGATCAGCTCGCAGCTGCCACCCGATGCCGAGGTGGATGCACCGGCCGTCGGTGGCGCCGCGGTCGCCCTCGGAGCGGCCACCGCCTTCCTTGGCGTGGTGCACGTGGCGACCGCCATCGGGTTGCGGCTGGGGATCGGGATCGCCGCTACCGGCGCGGTGGTGCTGGCCTCGACGATGGCGGTCCTCTCCCTGGGATTCGCGGTCGCCGCCCTCGTGAGCATCGCCTCCGGGGCGGCCCCCGCGATCTACATGGTGCCGGCGGCGGTGGGGCTGGGGGCGGCCGTGATCGGCTATGCGGCGGTGACCGTGGCCGTCATCGGTGCCCGTCGAGCGCCGACATGAGGTCGGAAAGCGCCCCTGCTATACTCCGCCACCGTCGCTCCCGCGGGCCCGTGGTGTAGCGGCCCAACATGCCAGCCTGTCACGCTGGAGATCGCCGGTTCGAATCCGGTCGGGCCCGCCACTGATCTCGGGCCGGGCTAGCGCTCCTGCGCTTCGGCCGCCGCCGCCATGTGGTGAGCGAGGATCGTCTGCACCGCCTCGTCGACGTCATCGGTGATGGTGAAGATCGTGAGGTCTTCGGGGCTGATCTTGCCCTCGCCGAGCGGCGACCCCTTGAGCCAGTCCATGAGGCCCTGCCAGTAGGCCGTCCCGAAGAGGACCACCGGGAAGTGCTGCACCTTGGCGGTCTGGATCAGCGTGAGCGCCTCGAACAGCTCGTCGAGGGTCCCGAACCCCCCGGGGAAGATGCAGAACGCCTCCGCGTACTTCACGAACATCGTCTTGCGCACGAAGAAGTAGCGGAACTCCATGCCGAGGGTCACGAACTCGTTCAGGCCCTGCTCGAAGGGCAGCTCGATGTTGCAGCCGACCGATACGCCCCCGGCGTCGCGCGCCCCGCGGTTGGCTGCCTCCATGATTCCCGGCCCGCCGCCGGTGATGATCGCGTAGCCGTGCTTGGCGAGCTTGCGGCTGAGCGAGCGGGCGGTGCGGTAGCTTGGATCTCCACGGCCGATCCGGGCCGAGCCGAAGACGCTCACCGCCGGACCGATTGCCGCCAGGGCGTCGAATCCCTCCACGAACTCCCCCAGGATGCGCAGCGCGCGCCACGTGTCGGTCTGCAGGAATTCGGTGTCGGTGACCGCCTGCTGGAGGAAGGCCTCGTCCTCGGTGGGGCGCTTTTCGGCGCCGCGCATGACCACCGCCCCACTGCGATGGGGCTGGTTCTGCTTGCTCGCCATGGGGCACCTCTCGCTCGACAGGCTCAAAGGCGGATGGTAGGGTGACGGTCGTTTTCGTGCGGGTCGCGACCGTGCCCGTCGCCGTACCCAATCCGCTAGCGCGAGGATTCTATTGCCGGACCTCCTGGCGCGTGTCGCAGTGCGAACGATCGTCTTCGCGCTCGCGATCGGCCTCCTGGCCCCGCTCAGTGCCCGATCCGCGACCTCGGTGACCGCGGAGTCGCAGCGGCTGCTTGCGATCGCCGATCAGCCACTCAGCCTGGCCGATCGCTCCTCGCTCGATGGGCGCAGTCGCTCCGCGGAGCTGTCGCTCTCCAGCGTGAGCCAGCCGATCGGCATCGAGGATCTCGGCCTCAACCCCGCCCTGGCAACCCCGCCCAGCGCACCGATGGAGGCGACCCTGTACCGCCGAGCGGTCCCGACGGTCGCTGCTCCGGTCGGCGGGGACACCGTCAGCGGCAAGGCGACCTGGTACTGCTGCTCGGCCGGCTGGCGAGGCCAGGCCGTCGTGGCGCTGCCCGGGGCCCTCGGCGGCCACTACGACGCCCCGCCGGCCGCGCGCTTCGTGACCGTCTGCGCAGACCGCTGTGCCGTCCTGCCGGTTGCTGACTACTGCGGCTGCCTGTGGGGAACCGCCAACCAGAAGGTGGCGGACCTCTCACCGGAGGCCTGGGCGGCGATCAGCGACAGCAGCCTGTCACGCGGCGTGATCACCGTCACGATCCATCTCGGCTGATCCTCGATAGGGTCAAGGTCGTGTACGCCCAGCGTGCACAACGGCGAACATCGCCCGGTTGCTTTGACTTCATATGTGATCCGCCTGGTCCCGGGCAGCGGTGACGCACAGATTCGCCTCGATTCGATCAGCCCAATCACGCACCTTCGGCGTTGTGCACGCTCGGCGTACACGGAGAGGTAACAGCCGTCCTAGCGGGCGAAGCTGAGGATCGCGAAGCCGGCCACCAGCACGACCGCGACGACGACGATCACCAGCCGCGCGCCCCAGTTGACCTGGCGCGCGGGCAGCGGCTGATAGGGACGCCCGCGACGGGAGGAGCGCCGGCTCATCGGCCCCACTCGCGGCGGAGGAGGAAGGGCGTCGTGAGCGCCTCGCGCGTGCCGACGCTGCGCAGCTGTTTGCGAACCCGCTTCAGCAGCTTGCCGTGGTACGTGCCGTCGCCGTACGGCTCGTGCAGGCGCGCCACGTCCCAGTCATGCGTGCCGGCGATGGCGCCGGGCGGGAGGTATCGGTCCAGGACGGCCTTCGCCTCGTCGATCGCCACGAAGCGCCGTGGACGGACCATGTTGTCGAGCAGCGTCAGCAGGTCGCCGAAGCTGGCGTCGAGGTCCGTCACGAGCGTCGAGAGGCGCTCCATGGTGCCTGGCATGCGCTCCGGCTTGAAGAGCCCGCCCAGGAGCGCCTTGCGATCCTCATCTCCCAGGCCGATGAGCGCGTCGCGTAGGGACGGCATGCCCGTGGCGGGATCCGCCGGGGGCACGTAGTAGTCGTACAGGTGGACCATCATCGACAGGGCGAGTATCGCCCGACGGACCCACCGGTACAATCCGCCCCATGTTGCTCGACGGCAAGAAGCTGCTCATCACCGGCGTCCTCACCGACGACAGCATCGCGTTCAGCGTGGCGCGGGTCGCGCAGGAGGCGGGCGCCGAGATCCTGCTGACGGGCGTCGGGCGCGGGATGAGCCTCACCCAGCGGGTGGCGAAGAAGCTGCCGACCACGCCGGACGTGCTCGAATTGGACGTCAACAACCCCGAGCACATCGAGGCGGTGAGCGCCGAGCTGATGAAGCGCTGGGGCAAGGTTGACGGGGTCGTACATGCCATCGGCTTCATGCCGAGTGACGGCCTCGGGGGCAACTTCCTGAACACCCCCTGGGAGAGCGTGGCGTTCGGCTTCCAGACATCGGCCTATTCGCTGAAGGCGCTCAGTGTCGGCCTGCTGGAGCCGATGAAGGCGGCCAGCGGCGCATCGGTCGTCAGCCTCACCTTCGACGGGCGCTTCGCCTGGCCGATCTACGACTGGATGGGCGTCGCCAAGGCTGGCCTCGAGGCGGTGACGCGCTACCTGGCTCGTGATCTGGGCGAGTTCGGGATCCGCGTCAACACGGTCTCGGCCGGACCGATCCGGACCCTGGCCGGCAAGAGCATCCCCGGCTTCGATCAGATCGCCGATACATGGCTCAAGCGCGCCCCGCTGGGCTGGGACATGAACGATGCGACCGCCGTCGGGCAGATGGTCTGCTTCCTGCTCAGCGACTGGGCCGCGAAGACCTCAGGCGAGCTGATCCACGTGGACGGTGGATACCATGCCATGGGGACGGATATCCGCCGCTAGGCCCCACCGTCGAGGAGCCGGAGACCAGCCTCCACCAGCCCGACGATCTGGATCTCGGCCAGCTCGGCGCGGCTGAACCAGGCGGCGGCGTCCGTCGAGCCCTCGAGCTCGTCGGTCAGCGTTCCGCCCGTCACGCGGACTCGGTAGATGATCTGGATCGCCTGGAAGTCGTCGGCGACGCTGCCCGGCACAGGTCCACGCCGCACCCACGACTCGACCCCGGCCAGCGACTCGACCGCTCCGGTGAGGCCGGTCTCCTCAGTCAGCTCGCGCAGGACCGCCTCGGTCGGCGTCTCCCCGAAGTCGATCCCGCCGCCGGGGAGCGTCCACCAACCTGCCTTGACCTCAGGGTAGGTGAGGCGGGCGAGCAGGATGCGGTCCGCCTCGTCCACGCACAGGGCGTAGGCCGCGACCCGCGTGACCTGGCGGGTTCGCTCAGCTTCGCTCATGCCTCGTACAGGTCGGGATCGATGAGCCAGGCCAGCTCTCCGCCGCCGGGTTCCGGCACGCCCGGAAACTCCACGCAGCCGATCCCACCCTTGCGCATCCGGACCGACGCAGCCCCTGTGAGCAGCCGCATCGCGCTTGAGAGGTCCGGCTCGTGGCCGACGAACATGACCCGCCGCGCGTCGGGGTGCGCCGCCATGGCCCGGGCGAGGTCTCCCCAGTCGGCCCCCGGGCGCAGCTGGTCATCGACGACCGGGGTACCGCCCATGCCGATGCCCTCCATCACCAGCTCCGCCGTCTCGAGGGCGCGGGGCAAAGGCGACGTGAGGACCAGATCGGGTCGGAGGTTGAGCCGGTGCAAGAGCGGCGCGGCTGCCTTCAGCGCCGCGATACCGGCTTCGGTCAGCCTGCGATCGTCGTCGTCAGCGGCCGCGCTGTGATGCACTGCGTCGCCATGGCGAACGAAGTACAGGATCACCGGACGCCTGCCGTCAGTCAGTCGGGGAAGGCTTCGGGGCCCCGGTCCGCCAGCTCGGCAGCATTGGCGTCCGCATCGGCGTCGGTCGGGGGCATCCAGGAGAACGGGTAGCGCGGGTCGTCGAGCTCGCCCGCCTGGCGCGTGAGGCGCAGCGGGTGGAAGGTGTCGATCATCACCGCCAACTCCTCGGTCGCCTCCTTGCCGATACTCGCCTCGACCGTTCCCGGGTGTGGGCCGTGCGGGATCCCGGCTGGATGCACGGTGAAGGAGCTGATCTCCACGCCGCGACGGCTCATGAAATTGCCGGCCACGTAGTAGATGACCTCGTCGCTGTTGATGTTGCTGTGGTTGTAGGGCGCCGGGATCGCGAGTGGGTGGTAATCGAACTTGCGCGGCACGAACGAGCAGACGACGAAGTTTCTCGCCTGGAACGTCTGGTGGACCGGCGGCGGCTGGTGGACGCGGCCGGTGATCGGCTCGAAGTCAGCGATGTTGAACGCGTACGGGTACAGGTAGCCGTCCCAGCCCACCAGGTCGAATGGGTGGAAGGCGTAATGG
>DATCOX010000047.1:0-4132 GCA_036564495.1 Candidatus Limnocylindria bacterium | reverse complement strand
ATGCGGGCGTAGAAGATCTCGTCGAAGACGAAGCCCGATGGCGTCGACAGGCCAACCAGACGAACGGCCGCCGCGCCGAGCGCGACGAGCGCGATGGCCACCCAGTCGCGGCGCGCCCAGGCCGAGGGATGGTCGATGGCTGGACTCCTCTTCGAGCTGCCCGGAGGTCCATGCTAGCGGGCCGGAGGCCGCCGGAGGGGCTGCTAGACTCGACCGGTGAACTACGAGCTGTACATGGCCGAGGCGATCGCCGAGGCGCGCCGCGGGGCCGAGGAGGGGGAGACGCCGATCGGCGCGGTGGCCGTTCTCGATGACGCGATGATCGCCCGCGACCACCGGCGGATCCTCCTGCAGCGCGACCCGACCGCCCACGCCGTGCTCCTCACCCTGCAGGCCGCGGCCCGAAAGCTCGACCCGAAGCGGCTGCCGGAGGTGACCGTCTTCGCGACCCATGAGCCGTGTGCGATGTGCGTCGGCGCCCTGCTCGAAGCTCGCGTTCGCACCCTGGTGTACGCCGTCCCCGACGACGAGCGGGGCGCTGCCGGAGGGGCGCTGCAGCTGGCGCGCTCTCCAGGCATGCCGCACCAGATCTCGATCATCTCCGGCGTCCGCGAGGACGAGGCTCGGCGCCTGCAGGCGGGGGCCGCCGCTCCGGCCTGACCCCGCTGCTAGACTCCCCAGCCGGAGAGGTGTCCGAGTGGTTTAAGGTGCCGCTCTCGAAAAGCGGTGTGCGATGAGCACCGTGGGTTCGAATCCCACCCTCTCCGCCACGCGCACGCCCGGGAGAGGTCGCCTAGTGGCCTATGGCGCCGCATTGGAAATGCGGTTCGGGGAAACCCGTCGGGGGTTCGAATCCCCCCCTCTCCGCCACGGCTCGATTGACCGATCTCGCCGCGCGCCGCTACCATCCGCAACGGCCGTGCTAGGTGGGGAACTAGCGGTGCCCTGCACCCGCAATCCGCTACAGCGGGACTGAATCCCCGGCCGAGGCTGATTCGCCTTCGTCTCCTACGACATCGACCGACGTTGAGAGTCGGGTCCCACGCAGCGAGAGTCCGTGAACCCCGTCAGGTCCGGAAGGAAGCAGCGGTAAGCGACAGCCCTCGGGTGCCGTGGGACGACCTGGCTGGAGCCGGTCGATCGGCGTGTGGGCTGAGGCGGTCGATCGACGCCGGGTGCACGGCCACTCATTCGTCCAGGGCTGCCCGCAACCGCGATCGGGGCTCCGTTCGGTGTACGGTAAGGAGGCCATGGTCGAACCGACAGCCATCTATCGCCGATGGCGCTCCCAGCGCTTTGACGAGCTGATCGGCCAGGAGCCGATCGTCACCACCCTGCGCAACGCGGTTGCCGCCGACAAGATCGCGCACGCCTACCTGTTCGTCGGTCCGCGCGGGACGGGCAAGACCTCCATGGCTCGCATCCTGGCCAAGGCGATCAACTGCACCGACCGGGGCGCCGACGGCGAGCCGTGTGACCGCTGCCCCGCCTGCGTCTCGATCCGCGAGGGCCGCGCGATGGACGTCATCGAGATCGACGCCGCCAGCCATGGCCTGGTCGAGGATGCGCGCGACCTGGTGATGCGGGCGCTCACCGCGCCGGCCGAACTGCGCCGCCGGGTCTACATCATCGATGAGGTCCACATGCTCAGCGCGCACGCCTTCAACGCGCTGCTCAAGCTCGTCGAGGAGCCGCCGCCGCACGTCGTCTTCATCCTCGCCACGACCGATACCCACAAGGTGCCGGCCACGGTCATCAGCCGCACCCAGCGCTTCGACTTCCGCCGCATCTCCGTCCCGCTCATCGTCGCCAAGCTGACGAGGATCGTCGCGGCCGAGGGTGCGCAGGCCGACCCCGAGGCGCTCGAGGTGATCGCGCGGTTGGCCGATGGGGGGATGCGCGACGCTGAGTCGCTGCTCGACCAGGTCCTGGCCTACGCGGGGGATCGGATCACGCCCGATGGGGTGCGCGATGCGGTGGGCCTGGCCGATGAAGCCGAGATCGCCGTTCTCGTGGACGCCTATCTGGCGGGGGATGCCGGTGCCGCCCTGGACCGCATCGAGGCGCTCGCCGACGTCGGCCGCGACATGGGCCAGGTTGCCGCGCAGGCGGAGGGCGAGGCCCGCCGCCGGCTCCTGCGCTCGGCGTCGGACCCGTCGCTGGCGCGTCGCCTGGCCGGGATGCTTCGCACGCTGGCCGAGGCGGCCACCGTCGGCGCTCGCGAGGGCCGGGCGCGACTCGCGCTCGAGCTGCTGGCGGTCGAGGGCCAGGGCCCGATGGCGACCATGGCGCCGATCGCGCGACCGGTTGCCACTCAACCCGCTGTGGCGATCTCCGCCGGTGAGACGCCCGCGCGCCCGGCGCCGGCCGAGGAGATCCCGACGATTGAAGCGACTCCGCGGCCCGCGCCCTTGCCCCATCCGGTCCCTCTGAACGGCGATCAGGCGCCGGAGGATCTGGGCGGGCTCCGATCGCGCTGGGGCGAGGTCGTCGAGCGCGCCGCGCCCGCCATCAAGCCGCTCCTGCGCGAGTGCCGGCCGGTCGCCGTCGACGGCGTGCGTGTGACGCTCGCCTTCCCCGAAGAGCGCTCGTTCATGCGCGCCAAGGCGGCGACCCGGGCGCCGGCGATCGAACAGCTGCTCAGCGCCGTGCTGGGCGGGAGCTGGGCGATCGAATGTGTCGCGGGCAACGTCGAGCTCGAGCCGTTGACGGTCGCCCAGGCGGTCGTCTCCGGGCCGGGCGACGCGCAGGGTCTGGCACTGCTGGAGGGGGTCCTGCGTATCACCGGCGGCGAGCTCGTCGACGCACCCGAGGTGAGGTCGTGAACATCGGCCAGATCGCCAAGATGGCGCAGCAGATGCAGACCCAGATGGCCCAGGCGCAGGCCGAGCTGCGCGAGACGACGCTCGAGGCCACCGCGGGCGGCGGCGCCGTACGGGTCATCGTCACCGGTGCGCAGGAGGTACGGCTGATCGAGATCGACCCGGCGGCGGTCGACCCGGCCGAGGTCGAGATGCTCCAGGACCTGGTCATGGCCGCGGTCAACGACGCCATCGCGCGCAGCAAGGAGCTCGAGCGCGAGCGGATGGCATCGCTGGCGGGCGGGATGGGCCTCCCCGGCTTGCCGGGCATGCCGTGAGGTCGCTCGGGTGAGCGGCCTGATCGCGCCGGTCGCGCGCCTGATCGAGGAGTTCAGCAAGCTCCCGGGGGTCGGGCGCAAGACGGCCCAGCGCCTCACCTACCACATGCTGCGCGCGCCCTCCGACGAGGCCCGCGGCCTGGCCGCTGCGCTCGTGGCCGTGAAGGAGGAGGTCGCCTACTGCTCGACCTGCTGCAACATCACCGATCGCGGCGTCGACCCATGCGCCTTCTGCGCCGATGACCGACGTGACGCCACGCGCATTTGCGTCGTAGAGGAGCCGCTCGACGTGCTCGCGATCGATCGGACGGGGGAGTATCGCGGCCGTTACCACGTCCTGCATGGCGCGATCAGCCCGATCGACGGCATCGGTCCCGAGCAGATTCGCGCCCGCGAGCTCGTCGTGCGCGTGGCGGCCGGCGGCGTCGAGGAGGTGATCCTGGCCACGAACCCGAACCTCGAGGGCGAGGCGACCGCCATGTACCTGGCCGAGCTGCTCGCGCCGCACGTCCCGATGGTTTCGCGCATTGCGCGCGGCCTGCCGGTCGGCGGGGACCTCGAGTACGCCGACGACGTCACCCTCATCCGCTCGCTGCAGGGTCGCCGACAGGTCGAGCGCTGAGCTCGGCGGCTTGACACTCCGCGCCGGCGCCGCGTAGACTCCGAGATCGCGCCGGCACGCAGCCGGCAGGCATTGGAGAACGGCGACTCACCTGGGTCGCGCAGCTCCGCGCCAAGCTTCCCGATCATGGAGGCCAAGAATCGAGCGAGACCGATCCGTCGGTAACGTGACCTTAACAGCTGAAGAGTGACAGGAACCCACACGAGTCAACGGGACAAACGTCTGAACTGTGAACGGTGGTGGAGCCCTCGGGCAAGACCACTGTTTTTGTTTGGAGAGTTTGATCCTGGCTCAGGACAAACGCTGGCGGGGTGCATGAGACATGCAAGTCGAACGGGGTTGAGCGGGCTTGCTCGATCAACCTAGTGGCG
>DATCOX010000018.1:0-21617 GCA_036564495.1 Candidatus Limnocylindria bacterium | reverse complement strand
CGGGCGTCGCTCATCCGGTCAGGCCGGGACGCCGGCCGCTGCGATGCGGCGGCCCTCCTCGAGGAGCGTCTCCACATCCTCGGGGGATCGCGCTTCGACGTAGATGCGCAGCAACGCCTCGGTCCCCGAGAAGCGGATCAGGAGCCAGGCCCCGTCGTCTCGGTAGAACTTGAAGCCGTCGCCGGTCTCGAGCGCCTGGCGACGCACCACCGGTCGGCCGGCGAGCGTCTCCGGCGCCTCGTGTTCCAGGCGGCCGAGAGTATCGGCCTTGACCGCCTCGTAGCCGTCTCGTGCGAAGCGGATGTCGATCCGGTTGTAGTAGCTCGGGCCGGCAAGCGCCTGGAGCTCGGCCAGCAGCTGCGACGCCTTCTCGGCCTTCGTCAGCCACAGGTCCAGCAGGAAGAGGCCGGAGGCCAGCCCGTCGCGCTCCGGGATGTGCATCCCGAAGCCGAAGCCACCCGACTCCTCCCCGCCGATGACGGCGTGCGTCTCGATCATCTTCGGCCCCACAAACTTGAAGCCGACACCGGTCTCGTAGGCCTGGGTCCCGTAGATCTCCGCCAGGCGCGGGGCCATCGAGGTACTCGTCACGGTGTAGACGGCGGGCCCGATCTGCTTCCGAACCTCGAGGAGATACCAGTAGAGGAGGCCGTAGACCTGCAGCTGGTTGACGAAGACGCCCTCCTCGGTCGCCATCCCGACCCGGTCGGCGTCGCCGTCGAACGCGATCCCGATATCGGCGCCCCAGCGCGGGATCTCCGCCAGCCAGGCGTCGACGTTGGGTCGGATCGGCTCGGGATTCACGCCGCCGAAGAACGGGTTCCGCTCGGTATGCAGCTCCTCCACGGTGAGCTGCGCGCCGCCGAGCAGCCGCGTGAACCAGCCAGCGCCGGATCCGTACATCGGCTCCACCAAGACCCGACCGGTCGCGGCGCGGATCCGCTCGAGATCCACGATGCTGGCCAGCTGTTCCCGGAAGCGCGGGTAGGGGTCGAACGTCTCGACCAGGCCGGCGGCAACCGCGTCGTCGTACTCGCGCCGCGGTGGCAGCTCGTCCTCCGGATGGCGGTCCATGGTCGCCTCGATGGCGGCCAGCATCTCCGGGGCGCCGGCACCGCCGGTATCGGCCTTGACCTTGAAGCCGTTGTCGGTCCACGGGTTGTGGCTGGCGGTGATCACGATCCCCGCCCCGGCGCCGATCTCGCGGGTGAAGAAGCTGCCGACCTGGGTCGGCACCGCGTCCGGTGGTGCAAATGTGCGGATGTCGTGCGCAGCCAGCACCTCGACACAGGCGCGGGCGAAGTGCTCCGAGGCGAACCGGCGGTCATGAGCCACCACCACGCCGCGATCCGCGGTCCCCTGGGCGGCCAGGTACTCGGCCACGCCGCGCGCGCAGCGACGCACGTTGTGGAAGGTGAAGTCCTCGGCGATGGCTGCGCGCCAACCGTCGGTTCCGAACTTGATCCTGGTCACGAGGCCCCCATGGTACGGCGCCGACGCGACGCCATCCGGCGGTCGGCGAGGGCCTGCACGCCGTCGAGCGCGGCCTGAAGCTCGGCAAGCCGTGGCTTGAGCGGTTCGCGAGGCGCGATCTTAATTTGCGCTCCCTCGTCGACTCGCATGCGGCAGAACGGAAGCGGCACGAGGTGGCGATCCCAGCGTCCGCTCAGTCGCAGCGCCGGGCGAATCGCCACCGCCCAGGGCTGGATCGGGATGCCGGACTCGCGGGACACGAGCAGCACGCCGGGCTTGGCGACCCGGTACGGGCCCATCGGCCCGTCGCAGCTGACCACCAGGCTCAGGCCTTCCCGACCGATGCGGGCCATCTCCCTGGCCAGCTTCGCCGCCTCCGCCCGATTCGACTCCTCCGGCAGGGCGACCACGCCGGAGCCCATCGACTCGAGCATCGTGTTCATGACGATGCCGCGAAACCCACGCGTGCTGAAGCTGATGACCCGCTTGGTCGTCCGCAGCCGGAAGGCGGCGGTGGCGGCGACCAGGTTCGACTCGTGCCAGATGGCGAAGAGCGCCTGGCCCTGGACGACGGGCGGCCCGGACGTTCGAGCCGTGGCGGCCACCAGGCGGAGGTAGAGCGCCATTGCCCTGCCGACCAGCCGCGCCAACCAGGCCAGCGGGATTCGGTCTTCCTGCTGGCCCGCCGGAAGCGGGCCGATCGGCTCAGAGATAGCGCTCGCCGGCCTTCTCGGCGATCTCGTCGAGCACCGGTTTGATCTCCTCGGCGCGATCCCTGGCGCAGACCAGGAGGGCATCCGGAGTGTCGACGATGATGATGTCGCGCAGCCCGACGGTGACGACCAGCCGATCCCCGCCGTGCACGAGGACACGCTCGGATCCGCGATCCAGGTGCTGCCCCGACGCCACCAGGCTGGCGCCGGACCGGGCTGAGAGCGCCTCCAGCAGAGCCGACCAGGAGCCGATGTCGCTCCAGCCGGCATCGAGCGGCACCACGGCCATCCTGCCGTCGGCGGCGGCCGGCTCGGCGATGCCCACGTCGATCGAGATGGCCTCCACCGGGTCGAGGATGTCGCGCACCTCCGACATCCATCCGGGGATTCGGTTCAAGGCGCCGATCTTGTCGAGCGCCTCTGCCAGAACGGGCTGGAACTTCTCCATCGCCTGCCGATAGGCGTACACGCGCCAGGCGAAGATGCCGGCGTTCCAGAGGTAGCCGCCGTCGGTCAGCATCTGCTTCGCTTCGGCCGCGGTTGGCTTCTCGACGAAGCGCTCGACGAGCGCGGTCGGCTGCGCCGGGTGCAGTGCTGCGCCGATTCGAATGTAGCCGTAGCCGGTCGCGGGCGCAGTGGCGACGACGCCCAGGCAGACCAGGTAGCCGCGCTCGGCGGTGCGCGCCGCCTCCTGGAGCGCGTCGATGAAGCGCCCCTCATCCGAGACGAAATGGTCGGCGGGGAGGACGAGGGCCACCTCGTCGCTCTCGCGATGTGCGAGGACAGTGGCGAGCCCGGCGGCGACGGCCGTCGAGCGGGCCAGCGGTTCGCCCAGCACGTTCTCCTCGGGCAGGTGCGGCAGCTGCGCCTGCGTGGCGCGCACGTGCGCCTGCGAGGTGATGACGTAGATGTCGTGCGGCTTCAGGAGGTTGCCGAGCCGTGCCACGGTCTGCTGCAGGAGGCTCGTGTCGCCGGTGAGGGCCAGCAGCTGCTTGGGCGAACGACGCCGCGAGAGCGGCCACAGCCGCGTCCCGGAGCCCCCGGCCATCACGATCGCGAACATCAGCCGACCTCTTTCTCCTCGCCCCGCAGGTCGCGGGCCGCAGCCGTCTCCTCTGCCGGCGCCCCGGCACGCTCCAGCAGGTCGAGGGCGATCTGCCCGAGCCGGCGCGCGGTCGTCACGTTCAGAAGGTCGAGCTCGGCGCGCCCCATGCCGAGCGCCGCCAGGCCCTCTTCCCGTTCCGCGCCGATGTCGCGAGCCTCGCTGATCGCCTCGGCATAGTATCGGCGCGCGCTGGCCGGGTCACCGCCCCAGACTCGCACGTCGCCGATCCGGCGCGCCGCCTGCGTCGCCTCCAGCTCCATCCCCGCCTGCTCGTAATGCCACAGCGCGCGATGGCCCCAGACGTCGGCCGGCCACCAGGCACGCTGCTCGATCGCCGCCTCCGCGGCCGTGGTCGCGGTCGCGCCGGCAGTCGGATGGTCGGCAGCGCCCTCCGCGGCCAGGTAACGCTGCGCCAGCTCGCCACGTCGCAGAGCAACCGGGAGTGTCGGAAGGGATTGAGCGGCCGGCGTCGGACGTCCGCCGAGGGACGTGCGCATCCGCGCGATGAGCGAGGAGAGGGCGGCCGCTGGTCTGCCGCCGCGCGGTTGCTCCCCCCAGCGAATCGGTTTCTCCGGCGTGGCGCGGGGGGTCACCGCGTCGCTCAGGCCGTCGCCCCAGCGACTGCCACGCCGGCGGCGTCGCGCAGGACGTCGGCGCGATCGGTCCGCTCCCACGGAAGGTCGAGGTCGCTCCGGCCGAAGTGGCCGTAGGCGGCGGTCGGACGGTAGATCGGCCGTCGCAGGTCCAGCCCGCTGATGATCGCGCCAGGTCGCAGGTCGAAGTGCCGCTCGACGAGGTCGGCCAGCACAGCGTCTGCCACGACGCCGGTGCCGAAGGTCTGCAGGTTGACCGAGAGCGGGCGGGCGACACCGATCGCGTAGGCCAGCTGCAGCTCACAGCGGCGGGCCAGCCCGGCCGCGACGAGGTTCTTCGCGACGTAGCGCGCCATGTAGGCGCCCGATCGGTCCACCTTGGTGGGGTCCTTGCCGCTGAAGCTGCCGCCTCCGTGGCGCGCCATCCCGCCATAGGTATCGACGATGATCTTCCGGCCGGAGAGGCCCGAGTCGCCCATCGGTCCCCCGATCACGAAGCGACCGGTCGGGTTCACCAGGTAACGCGTCTCGTCGTCGAGGAGGTCCTCGCCGATCGCTGCGCGGATGACGACCTCGCGGACCCCCTCCTCGAGGTCGTCGTGCGACACCTCGGGGTCATGCTGCGTGCTGACCAGGACGGTGTGGACGCGCAGCGGTCGACCGTCCTCGTCGTACTCGACCGTCACCTGGCTCTTGCCGTCGGGGCGCAGGAACGAGAGGCCGCCGGCGCGTCGCACCTCGGCGAGCTTGTGCGTCACCTGGTGAGCGAGCTGGATCGGCATCGGCATCAACTCGGGGGTCTCGTCCGATGCATATCCGAACATCATCCCCTGGTCGCCGGCGCCGAGCTCGTCCGGCTCGATCCCCTGCTTCGCCTCCATGGCGTGGTCCACGCCCATGGCGATATCGGGCGACTGCTCCTTGATGGCGGTGATCGTGCCGCATGTTTCCCAGTCGAACCCCAGCCGGGCGTTGTCGTAGCCGACCCGGCGGACCGTGTCGCGCACGACCGTCTGGACGTCGCAGTAGGTCGCCGTCGTCATCTCGCCGATCACCAGCACCAGGCCGGTGGTGGCGGCCACCTCGATCGCGGAGCGCGACAGGGGGTCGCGCGACAGGACATCGTCGAGGACCGCGTCCGCGATCTGGTCGCAGAGCTTGTCGGGGTGACCCTCGGTCACCGACTCGGAGGTGAAGAGCGTGTGGCCCTCTGGCATGGACATTGCGCGGCCGAGTGTACCCGGATGGGCGCCGCTCAGGTGCCCGACTCCCAGGACTCGCTGTACGCCTTCTGGGCAACGGTCATCGGGTCGATCTCGATCCCCATCGACTCCAGCTTAAGGCGGGCCACCTCGCGGTCGATCTCGTCAGGGATGCCATAGACCTCCGGCTTGAGCTCGGCGACGTGCGACCGGAGCCACTCGAGGCCCAGCGCCTGGTTCGCGAAGCTCATGTCCATCACCAGGGCCGGGTGCCCCTCCGCCGCGCCGAGGTTGACGAGGCGCCCATCGGCCAGCAGGAAGAGGCGTCGCCCGTCGGCCATCAGGTACTCCCTGGTGAACGGCCGGACCTCGCGCGACGCGGAGGCCTGCGACTCGAGGGCGGACAGCTCGAACTCGTCGTTGAAGTGGCCCGCGTTCGCGAGGATCGCGCCGTCGCGCATCTTCGGGAAGTCGGCGGCGCCCCACACGTTCAGGTTGCCGGTGGCGGCGATGAAGATCTCCCCCACCTCAGCCGCGGCCGATGCAGTCGTGACACGGTAGCCGTCCATGGCGGCCTCGAGCGCGCGGATCGGGTCGACCTCCACCACGGTCACGATGCCGCCCATCCCCGCCGCGCGCGAAGCGATTCCGCGACCGACCCAGCCATAGCCGCCGATCACCACCTGCTTGCCGGCGATCAGCACGTTGGTGGCGCGCAGGATCCCGTCGATCGCGCTCTGGCCGGTCCCGTAGCGGTTGTCGAAGAGGTGCTTGGTGAGCGCCTCGTTGACCCCCAGGACCGGGAAGCGGAGCTTGCCGGCGGCGGCCATGGCCCGCAGCCTGATCACGCCGGTCGTCGTCTCCTCGGTCCCGCCTACGACGTCGGGGAGCAGCTCCGTGCGCCTCGTATGGAGCTCTGAGACCAGGTCAGCTCCATCGTCCATGGTGACCTGCGGCGCATGGTCCAACGCCGCCGCAATGTGGCCGTAGTACGAGTCGCGGTCCTCGCCCTTGATCGCGTAGGTCGGGATGCCGTGGTGCTCGATCAGCGAGGCCGCGACGTCATCCTGGGTCGAGAGCGGGTTGGAGGAGCAGAGGACGGCATCGGCCCCTCCCGCTGCGAGCGTCCGCATCAGGTTCGCGGTCTCGGCGGTGACGTGCAGGCAGGCGCTGATCTTCCATCCTGCCAGCGGACGCTCGGCCGCGAAGCGCTCGCGGATGCCTGCCAGCACCGGCATCTGCCGATCCGCCCATTCGATCTTCAGCGCCCCCGCGTCGGCCAGGCCGATGTCGCGGACGTCTCCCTTCAGCGTTGGTCTCGTGGCCACGTGATTCGCATCGCCTCTCGTATCGGTCGCATGAGCCCCCAGCCGCCGGATCGGCGGCGTCCCAGCCTCTCAGTCAGACGGCAGTACTCACGGTAGCCGAGTCTGGTGTAGGCCGTGACCGCGGGAGCGTTATCGGCGTGGACGTTGAGCGCAACGTCGGGGACCTCCTCCAGCAGGTCGGCGGTCACGGCACCGGTCACCATCTGGGCGAACCCATGGCCGCGGTAGTCCGCGTGCGTCATCACGTTGCCCACCACCGCGATCCCCTCCCGCCGGCTGATGACGTGCGTCCCGGCCGCGCTCACCAGCCGGCCGCGGATGCGGATCCCGTAGTAGACGGCGTCGTCCAGGATCGCCTGGGCGAAGCCGGCCCGGAAGCCGAGCTGGTAGAGGCGGTTCAGGTCGTCGATATCGCCGACGTCGAGACGCTGAGCCATCCCGCTGCTCGGGACGAACGTATCCGCGTCCACGACCATGCGCAGCAGGACGGTCGGCCGCTCGAGATCGTAGAGTTCCGCGGCGGCGACATCGAGCGCCTCGGTCGACTGGAAGAACGCATCGCGCGGCTTGATGACGCTCGAGAGGACGGCGCGGCAGCCGGCCGGCTCGCCCATCAGGAAGAGTGGCTGCGGGACGAGTCCGTCGTGGTGCATCGCGAGGCCGACCGGCTCGCCATTGGGGTCGTAGGCGATCCCCCACGAGCAACGGCCGCTGGCCGCCGAGTCGAGGTCGCCGATGGCGTATGCCGCGTACCGGCGGTCCGTGCGCAGGTAGGAGGCGATCTCCTCGCGGTCGGTGACGGAGCGGGCGCGCGGCTGGGCGACCGGGAGTGCGGCCATCGGCGAGGACCCTAGTAGGCGAGCAGTGTGTGGATCGCGAACTCGCCGAGCTTGTCGCGCCCGCCGAGTGCCGTCAGCTCGACCATGAACGAGAGCCCGGCGATCTCGCCGCCGAGCCGGCGCACGAGCTCGATCGTGCCGAGCACCGTCCCGCCGGTGGCCAGGAGGTCGTCCACGACGAGGACGCGCTGGCCCGGGCTGATCGCGTCGCGATGGATCTCGAGGGTCGCGGTCCCGTATTCGAGGTCGTACTCGACCTCGATCGTCTCGGCCGGCAGCTTGCCGAGCTTGCGGACCGGGACGAAGCCGGCCCCCAGCCGGTCGGCGAGTGGCGCGGCGAAGATGAAGCCACGCGACTCCATCCCCACCACCAGGTCGATGCGCTCCCCCTTGACGGCCTCGGCCATGCGGTCGATCACCTCGCGAAAGGCATCGCCCTCGCGAAGCAGGGTGGTGATGTCGTAGAACAGGATTCCCGGCTTCGGAAAGTCGGGCACCTCGCGGATCTTGGCGCGCAGGTCGTCGGTGGAGCGAGCGGTCACGGGCTCTCCAGATGGGCGAACGGGCAAGGTTGAGTCTAGACCGATGCGTCCCGCGCCGGCAACGTGAGCGGGACGAACGGGCTATTCGGGTCGTGCCGCCCGCATCGTACGGTCGCGCCGTGATCTCGAGCTCTCGCAGCCGGTGACGACGAAGGTCCAAGCGCCGAACGAGGCGAGACGGCGCGACCGCCAGGTCGTGGCGCTCGTCGGCACGGCGCTGCTCGTGGCGCTGGCCGGGATCGCCGCACTCGCGACCGAGTTCGCTCCGAGCGGGCACGAGCTGACCTCTCTCCTCGCCGCCGCCAGCGTGGCGGGCGCGATCGCCGTCCTGGCCTGGTCGGGCGTCGGGCCGCGGCGTGGCCTGGTGCGTGACCTGCGTGACGCCGACGCTCGCTACCGCGCCATGGTCGAACACCTGCCGGCCGTGGTCTACGTGGCCGACATCGGGGCGCAGGCAACCTGGCATTACGTGAGCCCCCGCATCGAGGAGCTATTGGGCTACACCGCCGAGCAGTGGCTGGCCGACACGAACCTGTGGGTGAGCCTCATCCACCCTGACGATCGAGAGCGCGTCATCGAGGCGGAGGAGTTCGGCGGGCAGCGTGCGATCGGGGACCGGAGCGTGATCGAGTACCGCATGCGCCGGCGCGACGGGCGGGAAGTCTGGATCCGCGACGAGGAGATCGCCATCGCGGACGATCAGGGCCAGCCGACGCGGTTCCGCGGCTTCATGATCGACATCTCGGCCCAGAAGGAGGCCGAGCTCGCCCTCCGTGCAAGCGAGGAGCAGACCCGCCTCATCATCGAGAGTGCCAGCCAGGCGTACATCGCCATCGATGCCCAGGGCCGCGTCATCGACTGGAACGCGCAGGCCGAGGAAACCTTCGGCTGGTCCCGCAAGGAGGCACTGGGTGAGCCGCTCGAGGAGATGATCATCCCCCCTGAGCAGCGCGCCGCCCACCGGGCCGGCCTGGCCCGCTACCTGGTCACCGGCGAGGGGCGGCTGGTCGGCAAGCGGATCGAGGTCACCGCCGTGCATCGTGACGGTCACGAGTTCCTGGCGGAGCTCACCATCTGGCCGGTCGGCAGCGGCGACGACATCCATTTCAGCGCATTGGTGCACGACATCACCCTCCGCAAGGAGCTGGAGATGCAGCTGCAGCACCAGGCCTTCCACGACTCCCTGACGGGGCTCGCCAACCGTGCGCTGTTCCGCGATCGCGTGGCGCACGCCCTGGCGCGGCAGGTCCGCAGTCGCGGGGCCGTCTCGGTCCTCTTCTCCGACCTCGACGACTTCAAGACGGTCAACGACTCGCTCGGCCACGAGGCGGGCGACCAGCTGCTCGTCGCCGTCGCAGAGCGTCTGCGGGCGGTGATGCGGCCGGAGGACACCACGGCCCGCTTCGGCGGGGACGAGTTCGCGATCCTGCTCGAGGAGACCGACCAGGATGGGACCCGGCGGGCGGCCGAGCGGATCCTCGAGGCGCTCCGTTCGCCGTTCGAGTTCCACGGCCGGCAGGTCGTGATGCGCGCCAGCATCGGCGCCGCCTACACCGCCGATGGGAGCACCGAGCCGGACGACCTGCTGCGCCAGGCCGACCTGGCGATGTACACCGCCAAGACCTCCGGCAAGGGGCGCTTCGCCTTCTACGAGCCGCACATGCACGAGGCCGCGGTGACCCGCATGGAGCTGAAGGGCGACCTCGAGCAGGCGATCGCCAACCGGGACTTCGAGCTCCATTACCAGCCGATCGTCGACCTGCGCAGCGGCCAGGTGACCGGCGTCGAGGCGCTCGTGCGCTGGCGGCACGCTGAGCGCGGCCTCGTTCTGCCGAGCGAGTTCATCCCGATCGCCGAGGAGACCGGATTGATCGTGCCGCTCGGCCGCTGGGTGCTGGACGAAGCGTGCAGGCAGCTGGCGGCCTGGACCGCCGAAGGGCGCCTCCCCGGGCCGCGCCTCGAGCGCCTCGCGATGTGGGTCAACCTCTCGGCGCGGCAGCTGCAGGAGCCCGAGTTCGAGCAAACGATCGCCGATGTGCTTCGGGCAAGCGGGGTGCGCCCCGAGCGCCTGACGCTCGAGATCACCGAGAGCGGCCTGATGGCCGACCTCGAGCAGAGCACCCAGACGCTCCATCGCCTGCGCGAGCTGGGCGCGCGGCTCGCGATCGACGACTTCGGGACCGGCTACTCATCGCTCAGCTACCTCGAGCGGCTGCCGGTCGAGGTCCTCAAGATCGACCGCTCCTTCACCGCCGCGATCGGCCATGGCCGCGACGTCCCGGTCCTCGTCCGCTCGATCGTCAAGCTCGGCCAGACACTGCACATGGAGGTGCTGGCCGAGGGGATCGAGACGGCGGAGCAGCTGAGCAGGCTGCGCGGCATCGACTGCCGGCTGGGGCAGGGCTTCTATTTCTCCCAGGCGCTACCGGCCGACGAAGTGATCGAGCTGCTCGCCCATGGCTGGCCGGCCGCGATGAGCGCCTAGGCGCGACCCTCGCTCGCCAGGCGCCTCAGCACCGTCTGGAGCACGCCGCCGTTGCGGTAGTAGGTCACGTCGATCTCGCCGTCGAGCCGCGCGATGGCCCCGAAGCGGGTCTCGTGACCGTCATCGGCGGTCGCCGTCACTCTCACCTCCTGGTGCGGGCGCAGCCCATCGGCGATGCCGGTCACGCTGAAGCGCTCGCGTCCGGTCAGCCCCAGGGTTGCCGCGTTCTCACCGGGCAGGTACTGCAACGGCAGGACGCCCATCCCGACCAGGTTCGACCGATGGATCCGCTCATAGGACTCCGCGATCACCGCCCGCACGCCGAGCAGGTACGGCCCCTTGGCGGCCCAGTCGCGCGACGAGCCGGAGCCATATTCCTTGCCGGCCAGGATGACGAGCCGGGTCCCCTCGGTGGTGTATCGTTGCGCGGCGTCGAAGATGCTCATCCGCTCGCCCGAGGGAAGGTGCTCGGTGACGTTCCCCTCGGCGTCGGCGGTGAGCAGGTTGCGGAGCCTGATGTTGGCGAAGGTGCCGCGCATCATGACCTCGTGGTGCCCGCGCCGGGCGCCATAGGAGTTGAACTCGCGCGGCTCGACGCCGTGGTCGATCAGCCACGCCCCGGCAGGTGAGGTGCGCGCGATGCTGCCCGCCGGAGAGATGTGATCGGTGGTCACGCTGTCGCCGACCATGGCCAGCACCCTGGCATTGACGACGTCGGCCAGCGGGGCTGGCTCCGAGCCGATCCCATCGAAGAACGGCGGTAGCGCAACGTACGTGCTGGAGGCGTCCCACGCGTAGCGGTCGCCGGGCGGCACCGGCAGCGCTCGCCATCGGTCGTCACCGTCGAAGACCGATGCATAGTTGCGGGTGAAGATCTCGGAGCGAACCTGTGTGGCGACGACGTTGGCGATCTCCGCGGCCGACGGCCACAGGTCGGCGAGCATCACCGGCCGCCCATCGCGATCGGTGCCGAGCGGCTGGGTCGTCAGGTCGAGGTCGATCCTGCCCGCCAGGGCGAAGGCCACCACCAGCGGCGGCGAGGCGAGGTAGCTGGCGCGCGCCAGTGGATGGATCCGGCCCTCGAAGTTCCGGTTGCCGGAGAGAACCGCCACGCCCACCAGGTCGTTCGTCTCGATGGCTGCCGCGATCTCCTCCGCGAGCGGTCCCGAGTTGCCGATGCAGGTCGTGCACCCGTACCCGACCAGGTCGAAGCCGAGCGCCTCGAGCGGCGCCATCAGGCCCGCGCCGGCGAGGTAGTCGGTGACCGCCCGGGAGCCGGGGGCGAGCGAGGTCTTGACCCATGGCGGCGTGCTCATGCCCCGCGCCACCGCGTTCCGGGCGATCAGCCCGGCGGCGACCATCACGCTCGGGTTGCTCGTGTTCGTGCAGGAGGTGATGGCCGCGATGACGACCGATCCGGAGCGCAGCTCGAACGGCTTCCCGTCCTTGACGACCACGCAGGAGGCGTACTCCATGTCCGGTGCCATCTCGGATGCGGGCCGCGGCGCGGGCTCGATCGGCCGCTCCTCCGTCTCTGGCGCCCCGGTATAGCCGGGCGGATCGCTGGCGGGGAACGACTCCTCGCTCGCCTCGTCGACCAGGCCGTGCGGCCGCAGCCCGTTGGCGAATGCCGCGCGGAACGAGCGCCGCAGGTCGGTCAGCGGGACCCGGTCCTGCGGGCGTCGTGGCCCCGCAACTGACGGCTCGACCGTCGCCAGGTCGAGTCCCAGGGACTCGTTGAAGCGCGGCTCGACCGAGTCATCGGTCCGGAACAGGCCCTGCTCCTTGGCATAGGCCTCGACCCGATCGACCGTCTCGGCCGACCTCCCTGTCATGCGCAGATAGCGCAGCGTCTCGTCGTCGACCGGGAAGAGGGTGGCGGTCGCGCCGAACTCGGGCGACATGTTGCTGATGGTGGCCCGATCGGCCAGGCCCAGGCGGGAGAGGCCCGGACCATGGAACTCGACGAACTTGCCGACCACGCCATGGCTGCGCAGCATCTCGGTCACATACAGGACCAGGTCCGTGGCGGTCGCGCCGGGGCGCAGCTGGCCGTCGAGGCGGAAGCCGACCACCACCGGCATGGGCTGGTACAGCGGCTGCCCAAGGAGTGCGGCCTCGGCCTCGATCCCGCCCACGCCCCAGCCGACGACCCCCAGGCCGTTGATCATCGTCGTGTGCGAGTCGGTGCCGACCAGGGTGTCGGGGAACGCGACGAGCTCGCCGCCGGCATCCGGGCGAGCGGTGATCACGTCGGCCAGGAACTCGAGGTTGACCTGGTGCACGATCCCCGTGCCCGGCGGAACGACCCGGAAGTTGTCGAAGGCCTGCTGGGCCCAGCGCAGCAGGGCGTAGCGCTCGCCATTGCGCTCGTACTCGCGCTCGACGTTGCCGGCGAATGCCAGCTCTGACCCGAACAGGTCGACCTGCACGCTGTGATCGATCACCAGGTCGGCGGGCACGAGCGGGTTGACGCGGGACGGGTCGCCACCCATCGACGCCACCGCATCGCGGATGGCAGCCAGGTCGACGACGCACGGAACGCCGGTGAAGTCCTGCAGGATGACGCGCGCCGGCATGAAGGGCAGCTCCGCCTCTCCTGACTGGGTGGGGTCCCACGCCGCCAGGGCTCGCACGTCGGCGGGAGAGACGAGGCCCGAGCCTCCGGCCGCGTGTCGCACCGCATTCTCGAGCAGGATCTTGACGGTGTACGGCAGGCGTTCCAGGTCGGGGGCGCCGGCGGCATCAAGCCGGTAGTAGGCGTAGCGCCGCTCTCCGACGGACAGCACCGAACGGGCCTGCGCGGGATCAATGAGGGGAGATTGACCGGACACGGGACGCGCCTCCTTCGTCATCCGCGCCTGTGAGCGCGGTATCAGAGCGGTCGGCGCCGGACGGGTGCGCCCGTCCCGGGTCGAGAAATGTGCCTTGAAGTATACCTCCCGGTACCCTAGCCGATGACGTCGCGACCGTGGCGGCTGATGGTCCGCAGATAAAGGAGTGCCGCCGGGATCAGGAACGCGGCCACGGCAAGCATTGCAGCCCGCGTGCCGGCGGCAGCCGCCAGCCACCCCAGCAGGGGTCCACCGGCGATCTGACCCACGGCATCGGTCTGGGCATTCATGGAGATCACGGTGGCCCGCACGTTCGGCGTCAGGCTCTGGTTGATCCAGGCGTCCGAAAGCGGGATCGCAACGCGCCGCATGATTCTCGCCAGCAGGTAGCTGCCGAGGGCCAGCTCGAAGCTGCCGGCCAGCGCAAAGGCCGCCATGCTGATCATGAGCACAAGGTTGATCGCCAGCAGCGCCCGCGCTGTGCTCACGTGGCTATCGGTGTCGATCCGGCGACGCATCACCTCCACGGCCGCAATGCTCGCCAGCAGGCTCAGCGCCATCACCAAACCGAACCAGGCGATCGGCGTCAGGTTCGGCACCGCTGGAAAGGTGAAGTTGTCGAGCAAGTGGAGCTGCCAGAGCCGATCGAACGTCTCGCTCGCCGCTCCGCCGATGAACGTGATCGCCAGGATGGTCAGCAGCACCGGCGCGCCGCGCAGTGTGTGCACTCCGGCCAGGAACGTGTCAGTCATGGCGCGGATGTGGCTCCGCTCGCCGCGCGGCTGCGGCCGGTAGTGCTGCTCCGGCATCACGAATGCGAGCACCAGGGCCAGGACCAGGTATCCCACCCCGCCGGCCAGCATCGCGACCTGCAGGCCGAAGGCCGATGCAACGAGCACGCTCGCCCCGATCCCGGCCACGGCGCCTGCATAGCCGAACTGCGAGCCGCGCAGGTAGGCGCGACCCACCTCCCGGCCCTGCAGCTCGTCGGCGATCCAGGCCTGCCACGCTCCCGATACGAACGTCGCGCCGAGGCCCCAGAGCACCTGGGCAACCAGGATCGGGATGAAGAACGGGATGGTCCACACCAGGAAGCCGATCCCCAACAGCCCCTCCCCGATGATGATCGAGAGGCGACGGCTGATCGAGTCTGCCACCACGCCGGTTGGCACCTCGAAGAGGAGCGCCGAGAGCTCCAGCGCGGTTCCCACCAGGACGAGCTGCAGCGCACCCAGGTGGGCCACCTGGATCATGTACAGGGCGCTCGCAGTCGTGATCAGCGAGAAGAAGAACGCGTCCGTCGCCTCTGTCGCGAGGTAGACGGCGTAGGCCGATATCCGCGACCGCACGCTCAGGGCGGATCGTCGCGCGTGCGGCCGTAGGTGATCAGATCGTGGAACCTCCCAGCGCGGTACTGCGCCCCGCGCTGCACACCCTCACGCCGGTAACCGGCCTTCTCCAGCGATCGTTGCTCGGGCAGGTTCTCCACGTCGGTAGAGGCCTCGACCCGGTTCACCCCCGTCGTCTCGAAGAGATACGCGGCCACCTGGCGCTGCGCCTCGGTGCCGTATCCCATGCCACGGAACTCGGGGATCAGCGAGATGCCGATGTTCCATGCCGCCGACTCGGGGTTCGGGCCGTACATCCCCCTGTGCCAGCCGATGGTGCCGATCGGCGTGCCGTCCGCGACGAGCTCAACGATGAGCTGGCCGTTCTCCTCGTTGCGCAGGGGACCCTGGGCCATCGTCTCGCGGGGCGCCGGGCGGCGTGGCATCCCGAAGTCATTGAACTCGCCCTGGCCGACGGGTGTATCCCACGCTTCGAGCAGATCGGCATCGGCGAGAACGACATCTCGAAGTCGAACACGGTCGGGATTCATGCGTGCGCCAGCATCGCGGTATCTACGGCGCCCCTGTTGTTGCGAGCCGACCCAACGCGTCGAGGGCCAGGGCTGTGGCGTCTTCGACGGAAAGCCTCCGACCCCGCTCCCATGCCTCGACGTAGGCGGCATCGTCCAGCTGCGAATGGATCCTCGTCATTGTTGCCTCGTTCTCGAGAACGAGGTGTGGAAGCAGCGGGGTGCCGGCCTCTTCGTGGAAGGCCGTCGAACTCGCAAGGAGCCGAGTGGCCAGCTCAACTTGTCCGGCGAGGGCGAGCGCGGCGGCACCACGGCAGAGCTCGACGGCGACGCCGCTTCGACTGCCGAGGTCGCCGTAGACGCGGATACTGTCCGCGGCCATCGAGGCGGCGTCCTGCACTCTGCCCTCGCCGGTGGCGTATTCGGCCAGTGCGCCAAGGACCGACGCCTCCAGATCTCGCGCGTCGAGCGCGCGTGCCCGACGAAGATTCTCCTCGTGGAGCGCCCGCGCGCGTGGTCGGTCGCCCAGCGCGTCGTAGGTCCACGCCAGCATCCGGTTGGCAAGCAGGGTGTAGTAGGCGTCACCAAGCTCGCCAAATACGTCCGCGCTCTCGGCGAAGTGCCGCTGCGCGGGCACAAAGGCGCCTTCGTCGGCCTCGTTCAGCCCGAGCCACAGCAGTGAGTTGGCCGCACCCCACTGGTCGCCGAGCGTTCGATGGAGAGCCAGCCCTTCCTCGGCCCGCATTCTGCCGGTTGCCTGGTCACCAGTATCCCGCGCCATGTGCGCAGCACCGACGAGCGCCTTGGCGCGGCCGGCAGTGGGACGCACCTCCCTGCGGAGCGCCCTCTCGAGATGACGCCGCCCCTCGGGCACACGGTTTCTGGCGCACCAGAACTCGTCCACCGCGCCAGCCAGTCGCAATGCCCGCTCACCGTTGGCCGTCACGTCGAACCAGTCGAGCGCGGCCCGAAGGTTGTCGTGCTCGGGTTCCAGGCGCTTGAGCCACGCCTCGGGCGCCTGGCGGCGTAGATGCGGCTCCGCCTCTTCGGCGAGTGCCAGGTAGAGGTCGGCATGACGCCCACGGATGTCGGCCTCCTCGCCGGACTCCACCAGTCGCTCGACGGCATACTCGCGGATCGTCTCCAGCATCCAGAAGCGGTCGTCGGTGCGGCGCACCAGGCTCTTGTCAAGGAGTGACTGCAACGCGTCGAGGTCGGCCTCGGCGACCTGTTCGGCGGCCTCGAGCGTCGAGCCGCCGGCGAATACCGCCAACCGGGCGAACAGCTGCTGTTCGTCCGGGGTCAACAACTCGAACGACCAGGCGATGGTCGCCCGCAGCGTCTGCTGGCGAGGATCGGCATCCCGCCCGCCCTTGAGCAGGTCGAGGCGCTGTGACAGTCGCTCGAGGATCTGCGCCGGGCTGAGGACGCTGACCCGGGCGGCCGCAAGCTCGATCGCCAGCGGCAGGTTGTCGAGGGCCCGGCACAGCTGGCGGATCGTGTCGTCGGCGTCCACGCGCGCCCTGACACAGAACAGGTCCACCGCCTCCGGGTCGGCCAGCGGCGCGACCGGGTACTCGACCTCACCCCGCACCCGCAGTCGCTCGCGGCTGGTGATCAGCAGTCGCAGGTTGGGACAGGTCTCGACCAGCGTTGCCAGCTCGGGAGCGGCCCCGACCACCTGTTCCAGGTTGTCGATCAGCAGCAGCATCTCGCGCTGCCCGATGTGCTCCGCCAGGCCGTCCTTGGCCCCCAGCGTCTGGCCGATGGTGGCGCTCACGAGGCTCGGATCGCGCAGCGCGGCCAGCCCGACCCAGAACACCCCGGCCTTGAACTCGGGCACCAGCGTGGCCGCCGTCTCGATGGCGAGGCGCGTCTTGCCCGAGCCGCCCGGGCCTGTCAAGGTCAGCAGCCGGGCGCCATCCCGCAACAGGGCGGCGACCGCTTGCACCTCGGCCTCACGGCCGACGAACGTGCTGGCCGGGCGCGGCAGGTTCGTGTTCGAGATCGTGCGCAGCGGCGGAAAGTGCTCGTCGCCGAGCTGGTAGATCGAGATCGGCTCTGGGAAGTCTTTGAGCCGATGCTCGCCCAGGTCCCGCAGCGCCTCGCTGCCGATGAGCGCGACGGTGGCGGGTGAGATCAGCACCTGGCCGCCGTGGCCGGCGGCGGCGATCCGCGCCCCGCGATGAACGTCAGCCCCGACATAGCCCTCGGTGGTCAGATGCGGATTTCCGGTGTGGATCCCCATCCGGACCCGTATGGGACCGCTGGCCAGCTCGTCGCGAGCAGCCGCCGCGGCAGCCAGCGCACCAGGTGCGGTCGGAAAGGCGATGAAGAATGCATCGCCCTGGGTATCGACCTCGACACCGCCGTGGCGCCGAAACGCCTCGCGGAGAATGCGCCGATGCTCGGCCAGGGCGTCGGCAAAGGCCTCGGGGCCGAGTTCGTGGAGGAGCTTCGTCGAGCCCTCGATATCGGTGAACAGGAAGGTCACCGTGCCGGAGGGCAGATCAGACCGCATCACTCATCCCCCCGGGCGTCGGGCCGGCAGGGGTCACAGCGGCGAGGGCCTTCAAAGCGGTCTCGACCGGGCCCCGGCCACGGACCAGCGGGATGCGGACCTGGTTCGACCCGGCCATGGGGCGGAAGCCGGCGAGGGTCAGCGCGCGGGTCACCATGGCACGATCGTAGCGCCACCACCTCAGGGTGAGCCGACCTTCGTCCACCCGGACCTCGGACACGCTTGCCGCCTCGGCTGCCATGCGCACGGCGACCGCCCGGAAGAGCCCCTCCACCGGTTCAGGGGCCGGGCCGAATCGGTCCCGCAGCTCCGTCCGCAGCGCCGCGACATCGGCCTCGCTGTGGATCGCGGCGAAGCGGCGGTAGGCCTCCAGCTTGGCGCCGGCATCGGCGATGAAGTCGTCGGGCAGGTAGGCGGATCCGGGCAGGTCCAGGCGCACGCCGGCGGGCTCGGGCTCAATGGCGCGGCCGCGTCCGGCATCGACCGCCTCGGCCAGCATGCGGGTGTACAGCTCGAAGCCGACCGCCGCCATGAAGCCGTGCTGCTCGGCGCCCAGGATGTTGCCTGCCCCGCGGATCTCGAGGTCGGAGAGGGCGATCTGGTAGCCGGCGCCCAGGTCGGAGGCCGAGAAGATGGCATGCAACCGCTTGCGCGCGACGGCAGAGAGCGGCTGGCCGCGCCGGTGCAGCAGGTAGGCGTACGCGCGCCGGTCCGAGCGGCCGACCCGGCCGCGCAGCTGGTAGAGCTGAGCCAGCCCGAGCGTATCGGCCCGGGCGATCACGATCGTGTTCGCGTTGGGGATGTCGAGCCCTGACTCGATGATGGTGGTGCACACCAGCACGTCGAAGCGGCCGGCGTCGTAGTCGAGCATCACGCGCTCGAGCATCCCCTCCGCCATCTGTCCATGGCCGATGGCGACCTTGGCCCGCGGGACGAGGCGTCGCACGCGCTCAGCCGCCGCCTCGATCGTCTCAACCCGGTTGTGGACGTAGAAGACCTGCCCGCCACGGTCCAGCTCGCGGTTGATCGCGTCGCGGACCAGGCCGTCGTCGTCCTCGGCGATGCGGGTCAGGATCGGGAGCCGCGCCTCGGGCGGCGTCTCGATCACGGAGAGGTCGCGAATCCCGACCAGGGAGAGGTGCAGGGTGCGCGGGATCGGCGTGGCCGAGAGGGTCAACACGTCGACCTCGCGCCGCATCGACTTGATCCGCTCCTTGTGGCCGACCCCGAATCGCTGCTCCTCGTCCACGACCAGCAGCCCGAGGTCCGCGAACGCAATGTCCCTGCTGAGGATCCGATGCGTCCCGATCAGGATGTCGACCTCTCCCCCTGCGGTGACCTCCACGATCCGGCCCTGCTCGGCCTTGCCCACGAAGCGGCTCAGCATCTCGACCCGAACCGGAAACGGCGCCAGTCGACGCCGGAAGGTGCCCAGATGCTGCTGCGCCAGCACGGTGGTCGGAACCAGGACCGCCACCTGCTTGCCGTCCTGCACGGCCTTGAAGGCGGCCCGCAGCGCGACCTCGGTCTTGCCGTAGCCGACGTCGCCGCACACCAGCCGATCCATCGGCCGACGGCGCAGCATGTCGGCCTTGACCTCCTGGATGGTGCGTTCCTGGTCCTTGGTCTCGGTGTAGGGGAACGCCTCCTCCAGCTCGCGCTGCCAGGTCGTGTCGGGCGAGAAGCTGAACCCCGGAGCGGACGCCCGCGCCGCGTAGATGGCCAGCAGGTCCTCGGCCAGCTCCGCCACGGCGCGGCGCACGCGCCCCTTGGTGCGCTCCCAATCCGTCCCGCCCAGGCGGGAGAGTGTCGGCGCCGGGCCTCCGCTGTAGCGCGTGATACGCCCGATCTGGTCGGCCGGCAGGAAGATCTTGTCGTCGCCGGCGAAGTCGAGCTGGAGGTACTCCTTGGTCGCGCCGCCGTACTCGCGCTGCGTCATCCCGGCGTAGCGAGCGATGCCGTGGTCGATGTGCACGACCGCGTCGCCGACCGCCAGCTTCCCGATCAGGTCCCGCGTCATTGCCCGCTTCGACGGGGTAAGACGCCGCACCCGGGTCGCGCCGAACAGCTCGCGGTCGGTGACGACTACCAGCTCGGACGTGGCATGGGTGAAGCCGCCCGAGAGCGAGCCATGGACGAGGCCGATGCCGCCTGCCGGCGGCTGCTCGTGCAGCTCGGCCAGCGCCGCCATGGCGCGTCCCTCCTCCTCCAGCAGCTCGCCGACGCGGCTGGCCTGGTCGGTCGTCACCACAAGCCTTCGGCCGGCTGCCAGCTCGGCCAGCCATGGCCCGATGCGGTCCGTCCTCCCCGGCAGAGACGGAGCGGTGCCGTAGCCGGCCGCCGCGCCGCCCTCATCGAGCACCTCTGCCGCGCGCCCCTCGAGGCTGGTCAGTGTCTCCACCGCCTGATACGGCAACGGCCAGCCCCGCGGCAGCTCGCCGGAGTCGACGAGCCCGGTGAGCCGCTCGGTCGCCTGCCGGTCGAGGTCGGCCGCGATCGCGCGCAGCTCGGCCGGATCGGTCAGCACGACATGCGCGCTGGGCGGCAGGTGGTCCGCGGAGGGCCCCGCGGTGAGGAGGGCGGCCCACGTCTCCGCCGCCTCGCCCACCTCCCCTTGCTCGAGGCGGGCGAGATCGGCCTGGAGCGCCTCAGACGGGAGGCTCGCCGCGCGGCCGGCCAGCGACTGCCAGCCATCCTCGGGCAGGAACTCGCTGGCGGGGAGGAGCACGGACCGCTCGACCCGCCGGCGGCTGCCCTGGGTCATGGGGTCGAAGGCGCGCATCGACTCGACCTCGTCCCCGAACAGCTCCAACCGCAGCGGGTCCCCCGCCCCGGGCGGCCAGAGGTCGATGATCCCGCCGCGGTTCGCGAACTCGCCCACCCCGCTCACCTCCACCGCTGCCTCGTAGCCGCCCGCCACGAGGGCGGTCAGCAGCGCCCGCTGCTCGATCCGATCGCCGACCCGCAGCGACACGCGCGCCGACGCGAGCTGGCCGGGCGAGAGGGTGCGCTGCACGAGCGCCAGCAACGGGGCCACGACGACCAGGTGGTGATGGCGCCCGGCCAGCAGGTCGAGCACCTCGAGGCGGTCGCCGGACTCGTCGTGCTCGGGGAGTGCGCGCTCGAGCGGCAGCGCGGCGCGCTCGGCCAGGACGCGGACCATCCCCGCCGGCAGCCACGCCGCCAGGTCGTCGGCGAGGCGATGCGCCTCCTCGTCGTTGCGCACCACCACCACCAGCGGCGCCAGCTCCGCCACGCCGGCGCGGCGCGCGGCGAGGTGGGCTGCGCGCGCGGCCGCCGGGACCCGCAGCGGCGCGCTCGTGGCGGGGGACAGGTGCTCGGCGAGCACCGCCGACAGGACGGCGACGCGACGGTCGGCTCCGCTCCGGGTCGGCGCGGTCACTCCGGGGCGTCACCCAGGTCGAGGCCGTTGAATTCGTTCATCGCCTCATCGATCCCATCGTGCAGCCAGCGCTCCGCGGCATCGGCGCCGGTCGCGATCGCCTCGCTGGCGAGCGTCTTCTCGCCCGGCTTGAACGTTGCCAGCACATGGTCGACCGGCTCACCGGCGCGGCCGATCCCGACCCGCAGACGGTTGAACTCATCGGTCCCCAGGGCGGCGATGATGTCGCGCAGCCCGTTGTGGCCGCCGGCGGAGCCCGATCGGCGCAGCCGGACCTTGCCGAGCGGCAGGTCGATGTCGTCGCAGATCACCAGCAGGTCGGTGCTCGGGTCGGCATCGGTGTTGCGGATGGCCGCCTTGAGCGCCGATCCCGACAGGTTCATGAAGCGCATCGGCTTGACCAGCAGCACCCGCCCGATCGGCTCGGCCAGGGCAGCCTCCAGCCGCGCGGCACCATCCTTCACGCGCCCCGCGCCGGTCAGGCCCCATCGGTCGGCGAGGAGGTCAACCACCCGGAAGCCGACGTTGTGGCGCGTGAACAGGTAGCGCTCGCCCGGGTTGCCCAGGCCGCAGATCACCTTCATGCGCGGCCGATGGTGGCACAATCCGCCGCAATGTCGCGCTCCCCGGACGTCGCCGTCATCGGCGGCGGGATCATCGGCTGCTCGGCGGCCGCCTTCCTCGCCGAGCGCGGCGCGGCCGTCACGCTGTTCGAGGCGAC